>JBDKUY010000025.1:0-79967 GCA_039679445.1 Methanofastidiosum sp.
GTTACTGCATGGTATAGCAAATGAATGGCACAGAGATAAATTGGTAAATACAAGGTTATGACAAGAACATTCAATTAGACCTTAGTTTAAAAGTTATGGAAACTTAATAAAAAATCAAATCTTTTCTTTTTTCCCATTCTTTCTTTGCCACGTTCATAAATTCTTTTCTATGCTCAAATAAGTTCCACATTGAATAAGCTAATCCTGTATTAGCTGAACCAAGTGATTTTTTTTCACTTGAAAGCAAAAGGTTTTCTTTATAAATTCACATGAAAATAAAATAAAAGCTGCGACAACAAATTAATCAGGGTATTATGGGTATTCTAAGACTTCAATCTCACCTTTATTTCCATCAAACTAACACAAGTAATAAAAGCAAGTTATGAATATTTATAGTGATTGCTAACAATTATGGGGGGATAATATAACAGACGTTATAGATATAGGAAAAGATGCAGAAGAATTATTGGAATTTCTGTATGCTAAAAAATTAAAGGAAGGAAGCTTTGTTATAGATAGTGAGGAGTTATCTCGTATCCTAAAATGGGATATTGATAAGGTTAACAATGCTGTTCACTACAATCTAGGAAAAGGCATTATTGTATGTAAAGAAGTTAAAGGCGAGATCAAGGGGCATCTAAATTATTACATTTCAGACATAACTCCAGAAGGAATAAAATGGACAAAGTATACAAGAAAATTTGAGTGACATTGCCTTGCGGCCAATAAGCGTGACAGAAATGATTGAGAATATTGATTGGGAGTCTGCAATAAACATCCGCCGTTCCATCAGAAGCTATGAAATGCGCGAAGTGGATGACGAATCGATATCTAGTCTTAAGAGCTTCATATCTAATATGAAATTGCCTTTCAAGCATTATGTTAAGATTAGTTTTTTCAAAGCCAATGCTAACAAAAGACTTTACACTGGCTTTGTGTAACCCCCGGATGGCATGGCATTTATAGCAGATACAGATATACCTTCAATCTCAACTGCTGGTTTCGTTGGCGAGATGGTAATCCTCTATGCAACGAGCCTGAAACTTGCCACCTGCTGGATGACCATTATTCACTTGAAGAATTGGAGAGAATTATACCACACTTAAAAATAAATGATACCATATCAAAACCAAAATGGGGCTATGGTAAGGGTGTAGTCAAAGGCAAACGTGCGATTTGTATATCCCCCTTAGGATACTGGAAAAAGAAGGTCTGAGATTTACAGATAGGGTAACAGAGTCATTTATGAGTTACAAAAGAAAACCTGTCGGTGCTTTTCTTGAAAATGGGCTAATTGAAGATAATCTTCCTCAAGATATCCTATATTCATTTGATCTTGCTAGGAAAGCTCCGTCTGGAGCCAACAGCCAGCACTGGCGCTTTAAAGTGTCCTCAGATTTTAAAACAATTTCAATCTCAATGCCCATTGGGTATAGACACATCAAGTGGGAACATCCAGACGTTGACATTGGGATATGTGCTTGCTATTTCTGGCTTGGCCTTATGATTAAGAATATAGAATGTAAAGTATCATTGACCGAAGAAAAGGGAAGGGCAGTCTGGCAATTTGAAATTTGATTTAAGATAATTGCTATTATTCTAAATATAAATTCATAATTAAAACAACTATTCGCATATATTTTGCGATTTATACAATTTGGATAAATACGTTTATAAATTATCCCGCAAGCGAATCAATATTGCAACATATTCGTAATATGTACTGCTTGATTAGGTATTATCATGAACAAATTATTAAATTCTGAAAATAAAGAAACTCCCGATCATACCTTAGACATATATAGAAATATTTTTGAAAATACTTTTGACGCCATTCTTTTGGTAGATAATGAATTCAGATACATTGATGCAAATCCAAGTGCATGCGCTCTTTTAGGATACAGCAAAGCAGAGTTAATGGATAAAAAAGTAGGGGACCTTACCCCCAAAAGAAATATAGAAATGGGAAAAAAAGTATGGGCGGACTTCTTAAGAAAGGGAAATCAAAAAGGAGAGTATATTCTCTTAAAAAAAGATCAAAAAGAAATAAATGTTGAATATCATGCTATTGCAAATATCCGGCCAAACGTACATCTCTTCATTATAAATGATGTTACTACAAAGAAGTTAGCGGAAAATACATTGAAAAATAAAGAGAACATCCTCCAAGGCATATTTGAATCTAGCCCTGTGGGCATCAATCTCATCCAGGATAGAAAATTTATTTGGAGTAACGACATGATGAGCCAAATTACTGGCTACTCCTTAGATGAGATAATAGGTAACAATACTAGATTTTTATATCTTTCAGATGAAGACTACGAAAAAGCAGGTTATGATTACAATAAGAAGTTTGCCAAAGGCAAGATAGCAGAAGTCGATACTAGATGGAAAAGAAAAGATGGAAAAATAATAGATATCCACAAAAAAATGGGTCTTTTAGACCCTAAAGATTCCTCTAAAGGTTATATAACATCAGTAATGGATATAACAGAACAGAAAAGAGCTGAAAAAGAATTAAGTGATACAAACAAACAACTTAAAGATATAATAGAATTTCTGCCTGATGCAACATTTATTGTTGATAAGGATAAAAAAATCCTGGCTTGGAATCGCTCTATGGAGAAAATGACAGGTATACCAAAAGAAGAAATTATTGGAAAGGATCACAAATATGCTGCCGTTCCATTTTATGGAAAACAAAGAGCTCACTTGCTTGATTTACTTTTTGAAGAAAATGCGGAGATTGGATCCAAATACAATTTTGTCAAGAAAAGAGGAAATTCTTTATATGTTGAAGTGTTCACTCCAGCCCTTTACAATAATAAAGGGGCATATATTTGGGCTATCGCATCACCACTCCTTGATCAAAAAGGAAATGTTGTCGGAGCAATTGAAGCCATTCGAGACATAACAGAGCAAAAAAGAGCTGAAGATTTGTTAAAGGAGAGCGAAGAAAAATATAGAGAATTAGCAAATTCTTTACCGGAAATAATTTTTGAAACTGATGAAAAAGGAAATCTAAAATTTGTAAACAGAAATGCACTTAGTATTACAGGCTACACAGCAGAGGACTTTGAAAAAGGATTGAATGCAATGCAATTATTGATCCCTGAAGAAAGAGATTTGGGAAGAGACAACATAAGGAAAATATTTGAAGGAAAAAAATCAAGCGGTTTTGAATATACCGCCTTACGAAAAGACGGTAGCACTTTTCCCATTATAATCCATTCTAGTGCCATTTTGCATAATAATAAACCTATTGTCTTACGGGGAATAATATTTGATATTTCTGAAAGGAAAGAGGCTGAGAAAAGAATAATGGAAAGTGAGAAAACATTGAGAAGTATATTAACAGCTGCCCCTGTAGGGATAAAACTAGTCCAAAATCGGCAGATAATTTGGTGCAATAATAGTATGATTGAAATGACAGGCTACTCTCTCGAAGAGTTAACTAATAAAAATTTAAGATTTTTGTACCCCAATGAAGAAGAATATGATAAAGTCGGACATGTATTATATGACAAATGGTCTAACGAAGAGTATAGAGAAATTGAAACAACATGGAAAAAGAATAGTGGAGAATTAATAAACTGTCATATCAGGATTAGCCCCATTGATCCAACTGATTTTAATAAAGGCATGATTGAAGTTATTACAGATATTACAGAAAGTAAAAAAGCCTTAAAACAGCTTGATGAGAATCTAGAATATTTTGCTCATCTAATTGACCATATAAGAAATCCATTAACAATAATTTGTGGATTTGCACAAGTTGAAGTTAAAAATGAGGTTACTAAGCGTCGATTTTTAAAGCAAGTAGGTGCAATTGAGGAGATTATAAAACAACTGGATCAGGGCTGGATGGACACTGAAGATACTAGAAAATTTTTGAAGAAGTATATGTAATCCTAAGATATCTACCAAAAAGGATATTTGAAAAGGTGAGTAATTATTTTTGAAGGATCCTGTGGGGAAAAAGAATCGCTTGATAAAAAGAGAGTGAAAGATTTCCTTCTCACAAATCTAAAAAGAAACTGTGAAGAGTTTGAACACCTTGTAGAAGGGGTAGATATTGAACAAGATTTGGAACTTAAAGAAAGAATTCTCAGTATCTCAAAAAAATGTCATGAAATTTCTAACATGTCCCTAAATATACTAAGTCAAGAAGTAGAAGAAGAAGTTCTTGAGGAAATAGAAAATTGTGCTATGGGCCTTTCTGAAATTAGAAGCTGGATAAAGGCATGCGCAAAAAACAAAGATTTAGATTCAGAGATAGAGGATATATTCAATTTTTTTGGTGACTTAGGAGACATGATGGATAGAATGGAATTTATTGATTCTCTCGAATCAAAATCAACTGATTTACAAAAAACACTTAGAGTAGTAATGAAGAAAAAGATTAAAGAAAACAGAAAGATATGGGCTAATGAACATAATCTAAATAAATTATGAGTCACTCTTTTTTATTTCGACATTGTTCTCAAAAATTAGTTTACCGGAATTATAACTTTTATAATGGGCAATATAGCTAAATGCAAAAGGATTAGCTTCTGGATAATTTGGAGATATTCCAACATTTCCTTTCGAGAGCGTTAAGACATTGCTTCCAAGACGGCCAAAGAAGAATCTGCTTTTTGTTGTATGGTCTCCTGTTGGATCTGCAGGTACCCACCCGTAAGGGGGCAAATAAAATTCAGCCCACATATGCCCCGCTGAGATATCAGAGCTATAAAGATAACCATGAACTAATCTTGAAGGAATTCCTTGAGAACGGCACATTGCAACAAAAAGGGTGGCAAACTCGGTGCAATCGCCTTTTCTATTGTAAAAAGCGTATTTTGCACCCAACTCCTGCTCCTGTACCTCGTAAGTGATGTTTTTTACCACCCACCCGTATATAAGATCCGCTTTTTTATAAGGATTAGTTTCATTTCCCACTACAACTTTTGCCGTGGCAACAATTGCAGGATCGTCTGACTCAACCCTTTGACTTGGCTTTGTGTATTCTTTATACAAGCTTGAAGAATAATCATAAGCTTCTACTTTAGAAGGATCTATTGGAGTTGTGAAAGGATTTGCAGTAAAAGAGATATTTTGAATTATTGTGATGGTAGAATTTGTGGGTAGTGAATTATTAAAATCCCAGTAGCATATCCTTGTGCACGCCTCTGGGGCCAAGATAATTTGATCAGGTTCTGGAGTTATACTTATAACAGATACATTTTGCTGAGTCCCACAGTTGACTGGTAAGGCCATCCATAACTGTGTTTCTCCTACTTCAGCATCAATATTTGTAATCTTTGTTGTTATGATAGCATTATACGACTGAGGGAGTTGATGCTCTAAGGGGCTATTTGGAATATTTACTAATCCAATATAATAGAAAATAGCAAGCAAGAGCATAGCTCCAAGAAGAATTGAAGCTACTGTCTTGACTCTCTTTTTATTATTTTCATCTCTTTCAAGTTTTTGATAATAAGTTTGTGTGCCATCATCTGCCCCCATATTTGATTTATCAGTATTTGTATATGCCAGTATAGGGGCCCCACATCTAGAACAATAAAATAATCCTTTACTATTCTCATGACCGCATGAGGGGCATGGTATCTTCTCTTGTTCCAATGGATATGTACCACAATTTGGGCAATAATTCAAAGATGTCTCATATCCGCACATAGGGCATTTCATTTGGGCACCATATATCCAGGTAATATTTTAATTTATAAATATGTTAGAATAATAAAAAAGAATAATAAAAAATTTATAAAATTTTTTCCATCCAAACAATGTCAAAATATCTATCAAATTTTTTACCGACTTCTATAAATCTTCCACATTCTATAAATCCATTTTTTGCGTGAAAATTAATACTTCCTTCATTTAATGACGAGATACTTGCTAATATCTTAGATATGTTCAGTTTTTTGGCTTCAGATTCTATAAAATCTAAAGTCTTTTTTCCAAATCCCTGACCAGTTGCCTCTTCTTTAATAAAACAGGATATTTCAGCAGTTTCTCTAAATACTGAAAAAGGACTATAAGAATGTATAAATCCAAATCCTATTACTTCATTATTATCAGATTTTATTACTACAGCAGGGTAGCCTTTTGTAATAATAAGAAACATGTCATAAAATTCATAAGGAAGCTTAGTATCAGGATATGCAGCAAATCCATTTTCAATATAATAGTTAAAAATATCTATTACATCCTTTCTGTGATTTTCACCCATAGCTTCGAATTGTATTTCCATTATCTCACAAAAATAATATTCTAGGGGTTTATTTATAGATTTCGATTAAATTGATATTTAAATAAATTTATTAATGGGCAAATAAAGAACAATAAAATAAAATTTTAAAAAATAAATAATTTAATTATAGCCTATAAGGGAACACTTCTTTGACATCTATTAATACTGCATAATTTGCTGGAGGCATATGTGGCATCTTCTCCTTCAATACTTTAGATATATTTTCAAATAAGGGGCCTGTATCCATTAAAGTTGCCTTCCCCTTTATCTGTACACCCTTGTTTGTTTCCTTATCAAACACATATAAGGAGACATTAGGATTACTCTTCAGATTTGATATTGTATGTGGCGAGGCAATTTCTGCAAAGACTAATCTACCCTTATCTATTACTGAGATACTTCCCTTAGGGGATACATTTGAAATCCCATCTGTAGTTGATGTCGAAACGAAAGCTAAATGCTGTTGTTGAATCAAATCTATTACATTTTGTGGCATTTCCATATAATCACCACCCTAAAATTGTTAAACTTATTTTTATAATTAACGCTATTTCATATTATGTATTACCTCTCTGTCAAAATCAATGTCTTTCCATTTGACAAAATATTTATTAGTATAATAATAATTACTTTAGTATGGTAAAAACTCCAAATCCAAGTATGCAATCATCCAAAGTCACTGAACGTATTTACGCAAAAGCATTTGAATTGCTTGAGAAGCATCCAGAAGGTCTGCGCTGGTCAGAGCTACTTTCAAAGATTAAGGCATCAGATCCCACTTTTCATCCAAAAACTGTCAATGGGTGTGTCTGGAAACTTGTCGAAAAATTTCCTGACATGATTTACAAACCATCTAGAGGACTTTTCCGTTTACTGAAATATAAATAGCCTAGGAAACTATTTAAATCTAAATTTTTTATTAATAAAAGTGGTAAATTGAAAGAAATATACGATAAATTAATTCAGATGGCTTTAGATAGAGGTGCCACCTCTGCAAAAATAATTCCAATTGAGGATGTTTCTGTTAATGACTGGGTGAGACAAAAATGTGAATTTGGATGTACACAGTACGGAAAGAAATATACTTGCCCACCTTATGTTCAGCCACCTAAGGAAACAAGAAAAAGATTAAAAGAATATGATAAAGCCTTGATATTAAAGTTTGGAGAGATTAAAGACAGAATGGAATGGCGGGATATTCAGAAACTTATGGCTGAACTAGAAAGAGAAGCCTTTCTTAATGGGCTATGCAAAGCATTTGCCTATGGAGCTGGAACATGCAAGCTTTGTGATGAATGCACAGCAGACCAAATTCAAAATCCAACACTTTTTGACAAGAGAAAATGTGTTTACAGACGTATAGCTAGACCCTCGATGGAAGGCGTGGGAATTGATGTATACCAGACTGCAAAAAATGCCGGATATGAGCTGAAAGTAGTCCCTAATGAAGGTATGTGTTTCACAAGTTTCTGCTTGCTGCTACTGGAATAATGTCAATCTTCAATCGCTGTTATCTCACAATAGGTAATCACTTTATTTTTTCCATTTAATTCAAATTCTATAAATTGAAATTCAGTTCCTTCTTTTATGAGTCTTATTGCCGTATTAACAACTTCTTCCATATCTTTAGGATCATTCTTATTAAAATAATACTGATTTTCTATTCTAATACCTCCTTATGTATATATGGTAGAAATATTCCCAAATATAAAAAAATAACTAACCATTTTAATTATTATCTTAAGATATTTGTATTTAGTCTTTTTTTAATAAATATAAATCCTTTTAAAGTCGTTGGCATATTTAATGCGAAACAGAATAGGCAGAGATGGATTTCGGCCATTACTACCGAAGTGATAGATTGAAACGAGAGGAAGACAAATCAAAAGAAGAGCTTATTGAAGAGCTAGGAATACAGCGCTCAAAAATAGCTGATCTTGAAAAAATAAAAAATAGATTAGAGGAACTTGAAGAAGAAAAGGGTATCCTCCTTGACAATCTAAAAGAGCGGGTAAAGGAACTAAATTGCCTATATGACATCTCAAAGATAAATGAAGAACCAAATATGCCCCTTGAGGAACTATTCCAAAAAATAGTAGAAAAAATACCTCTTGGCTGGAAATATCCAGAAATAGCATGTGCTAGAATCAATCTAGATGGCCAAGAATTTAAAACAATGAACTTTAGAGAAACTAAGTGGAAGTTGGATGCTCCAATAAACTATTATAAAAACAATATTGGAAAACTTGAAGTGTTTTATCTTGAAGAAAGGCCAGATCTTGAAGAAGGTCCTTTTCTTAGGGCCGAAAAAAAATTAATTCTTGCCATAGTAGAAAAATTGGGGCACATAATAGAAAGAAAATACTCAGAACAAGCATTAAAAGAAAGCGAGCAAAAATTCAGAACCGTTTTTAACAATGCAAGTGATGCAATATTTATCCATGAACTTGACGGGAATTTTATTGAAACAAATCAGATCGCATCTGACCTTTTAGGATACGACAAACTGGAACTTCTAAATATGACCCCAAGTGACATTCATCCTCCAGAATATGTTGAGATGCTAAATGAAATGTTTGAGGAACTTAAGAAGAGAAGCTACTATTGTTTTGAAACAGAGATTGTGACAAAGGAGTATAAGCCAATATCAGTTGAAATCTGCAGCAAAATTATCAAACTTAAGAAAAAAACTGTAGTCTTGAGTATTGTAAGGGATATAACAGAGAGAAAGCTAACTGAAGAAAAGATGAAACGCCAGTTGATGAAGTTCAATCTAGAAACTGGAAAAATCTACCTTGTAAAAGAAACAAAAAGTCTATTTTCAATTGAAGCCTTTAATGATCTGTTGAAAGTTGGGTACTCTGGGTACATCCTTACAAGATCATCTGAATCAGAATATATTGGACAGATTAAAGGGAAATACAACTATTTATGGATTTCAGAAAAAGATAAAAGAGGTTCTCTTTCTCCGGATTTTACAGAAATTGAAAAATACTTAGAGGACATACCAAGAAAAAGCTTTGTTTTGATAGATAGATTGGATTATCTACTTTCCAAAAATGGATTTATTAAATTTTTATCTTTTGTACATCACCTAAGGGAGATAGCCTACCTTAGAGGGATTACAGTAATCATTTCGGTCGATTCAGAATTATTCAGTAATGTTGAAATGAAGCTTATAGAAAAGGAGACCTCGGACATCTCCCCTGTGGAAAAAGAAAAACTCCCCGACAATATGCTAGAAATCCTAACATTCGTTTATAACAAGAACTTAATTGGAGTTAAGCCTACTTTTTCAGATATAGGTAGAGAGATTAATATAACAAGACCAACTATTGGCAAAAGAATGAGTTTTCTAACAACATCAAACTATCTTATAGTCTCGATTAAGGGTAGAAACAAGGTTGTCGAGTTAACTAATAAGGGGAGAGAGCTTTTTTCGGCATAAATTTTTACATGTTTTACATGTTTTTTTACAAATCCTTATACTTATGTAAAGCCCATAGTTAATTAACAGTTGGACATCTAGGAGTGGTAAAAATGAGTTCTATTGGCAAATGGGTTTATGTTTCTGAAGAAAAGGAATGTGGAAAATGCGGTGAAATGACGCATACGCATACGTGTTTGGTATGCGGGGATATTTGTTGCGATGATTGTTGGAACGAAAGAACTTCAACATGCGATAAATGCATATCAAAAGCATGGTGGAGAGATCTCTAAAGACTAAGGTTATGGTAATACGGCTAAAGGACTAGCCATCTATGCCTCCCCATAGTCCCGATGAGAATCTTGTGATTTGAGGGACATTCTTTTCTTAAGAATGAAGATTATTAAAAAAGTCAAATGATATATTAAAATATAAAATTAAAAAATATTTTTATTTAAAAAGAATAGGTTTTAGTTCTGCGTCGACGTAAGTTACTCCGTCGGCCTTTACATATACCCTCTTTGTTAATGGTTCGTATCCATCTTTATAGAATGTAATTGTACTATACCCAATATCTATTCTATCTAAAAGATATGGGGTCCTAATTACTTCACCAACATACATCCCATGTGGTGTTTCTATAGATACTGTTGCGCCTAAAGGATCCGAAGTTATACTAAGGGCACCGTGCATATCTTCTGGCAGTAAAGTAGCCTGAACATATGTTGTTCCCCCAGCGCTTACGTCCACGGTTGTAGACCACATCTGGTATCCTTCCATTGAAAGCTGAACGACATGATGGCCAGGTGTTAGATCCATGACTGTATTGGGTGTTATTCTAAATGAACCCCACCACTGTCCATCGACACCAATTGTAGCCCCTGTAGGCGAAGATGTTATGTAAATAGAACCTTTGCTTTCGATTGGAGTCAACACTGCATTTATATTTGTATTTTGCCCTGCCTGGACTTTAAGATTAGAAGACCAATCATGGTAACCGTTCATTGAAATTGTCACTGAACTTATGCCTACGGGTATGTTTGTAAAAGTATAGGGCGTTTTTATAGATGGGCCAACAAATAGCCCGGCGGGAGTAATTAATTGAACTATTGCACCAGCAGGCTGTGAAGTCACAGTTATAGACCCTGTAGCATTCGGATTATATGTCGGTGTTAGACTTCCATAAACATATTCATTTTCTCCAGCATTTACATATACCTGAGTTGTCCAATTTTGGTATCCCCCTAAAGAGAGAGATATTGTAGACCATCCAGGAGTTATGTTTGTAAAAGTATAGGGTGTTGTCTGAGTTGATCCTACATACATCCCATCAGGAGTTACTAAAGATATACTGGCGCCACTTGGATTTGAATTTACTGTTATACTCCCATAAAGATATTGGGGAGGCAGTACAGCAAATAGTGGAGAAGCAAATAATGCAAATATCAATGCAATACCCACTAGAGAAATTGCCATACTTCTTTTTTTAGAACTCGTTATTCTAGTTAATTTTTGTTTCAACTTTATTTTTTCCATTATAACCCTCCTCCCAAAAATTGGAGATATAGAATTTATAAATTTAATGTTTGATTATAGAATATTCGCAAGTAAAAACAATAATATTGCAAATAAATAATTTTTATATGGAAATAACACAAAAAATATTTATATGTAACAAGAGAATAGAATTTATATGCATGATCATGACCACTACAAAGAAGCTAAAAAAAGTATTCTTTATGGAATAGCCTTAAACAGTATTTTTACAGTAATAGAGCTTGTAGGAGGTATTTTGTCTAATAGTCTAGCACTCTTAAGCGACACCATACATGACTTTTCTGATTCTGTGGCGCTTGGTATTTCATACTATGCAAACCAAAAAGCACAGTCGTCGCCAACAAAGACTATGACTTTTGGTTACAGAAGAACAACCATACTTGCTGCATTCATCAATTCAACTATCTTGATGGCCCTTACTTTTTTCTTGTTCTATAGGGCCTATTTGAGAATCTTAAATCCCGAGCCAGTAAATGGAAAAATGGTATTTGTGATTGCAATTTTTGGGATTATAACTAATGGGATAATAGCTTTTAAGATGTTAAGAGGAAAAGATAAAGATCTAAATATAAAGAGTGTGTTCTGGCATATAACTGAAGACTTTCTTGGATGGTTTGGAGTATTAATTGCTGGGACTATTATTTATTTTACAGGAGCCTACATAATCGACCCAATAATTAGTATACTGATTGGTTTAATTGTAATCTATATTGCATGGGGGATTGTTAAAGAGAGTGCAAATATAATTCTCGAAGGGGTTCCTGAAGGACTAAATGTACAGGAGATAGGAACTGAAATAAAAAATATACAGAACGTTAATGATGCCCATGACATACATGTTTGGTCCCTGGGAACAGATTATAATGCTTTGAGTGCGCATGTCGTAATCTCAAATATGACAGTTGATCAAAGCCATGAAGTTCTCAATAAAATCAATATCATGTTAAAAGAAAAATTTAGCATAGAACACACAACAATAGAATTTGAATGCACCCATTGCGATTCGGATAGAGTCTGTTATTAGACTAAAAGAACATATAATAGTAAAATTTAAATATTTAAAATTCTAAAAATAAAGTGTATGACAGACGTTATTAAAAAAGATGGGAGAAGAGAAAGATTTGATGAGGAAAAGCTTAAGGCTTCAATTCTAGCCGCTGCAAGAGAAGCAGGCGTAATGAGCAGAAGAGGGGTAGAAGACTTAATTGAAAATGTTTCTGCTAGCGCCATAGCCTTTTCAAGAGGCAAAAAAGAAGTAGAAACAAAAACATTGAAAGATATGATTCTGACAGACTTAGACAAACTTGAGAAGAAAATAGCAGATGCTTGGAGAGAATTTGATAGAACAAAGCAGTAAATTAGTTCTAGAAATATTCAAATATTATTTTTTGTTTATTAAATTATATTTTTTTAAAAATAATTGTTAGAAAGTATATTCGTTAAGTTTAAATGTATTGAATCCCTATTATACGTGTATGACATACGTTATTAGAAGCAATGGAAAAAAAGAGGAATTCGACGGAGAAAAACTACTATCTTCAATTATGGCTGCCGCAGATGATGCTGGTATAGCGAACGAAACTGGCGTTGAAGCCATTATAAAAAATATTATGTCTAACACCATTTCTTCAGCTCAAACTCAAGAAGTGGTCCAATCCAAAACATTGAAAGATATAATATTGGCCCAATTATTGAAGATTGGAATCCAAATGGCTATCCAGAAATTTGGAGCATCTAATGTAACAAAAGAAGACGTTATTAGCGAGTTAATAAATGCAGGTTTACAGATGTCAAGTAAGAGTTCAAAGACTTCCCAATCAAATGACCTTTTAAGCCAACTACTTGGTACTGGGCTACAAACATCAAGTAAGAGCTCTAATCAATCAAACGATATCTTAAGCCAACTATTGGGTACTGGGCTACAAACATCAAGTAAGAATTCAAAAACTAGTGCATCGAATGATAATCTAGAAGATATGCTGAAGACTGGGATGAAACTAGCTAACGCATGGATGAAATATAATAGATAATCTAATGCATCCAATCCTTAAACGTCTCTCCGTAAATTTATAAATTTATTTTATATTTTTAATATTTTAATAATAAATAAACTGATAAGTGATAAAATGAAATCAGACCATATTGTATCGGATACTTTACAAAAAATAAAAGATGCTGAAAAGGAACTTATCGCGTTGAAAAATGAATATCTTTCAAAACAGGACCCGTCTATAAAGGAACAAATTGAAGAAAAGAAAAGGGATATAGATCGACTTAGAACATATTACAAAGACCATGTGATGACTTCATGCAACGAAAGTTTTGAAGCTAAGAGGAGAAGGCTTTCAAAGTATGACTGATGTACTTATCCAACTTTTTACAAATACTGCGATATATTCCATCTAGGATACATTTTTGGTAAATCTTAGACCATTTAAATTTATAATTATATGATCTTGAAGTAGGAAAACTATTAATATATGTACTAACAAAATAGTCTCGTGAAGAAAATATTGCTTTTTTTAATCTTGGCAATTGTAATAATTTCAGTATCAATAGCTTACAGATCAATAACTCTAGGAGAAAGCGTATTAGACGTAAAGGGAGGATTTATTAGAGAAAATAATGTAATCTGGTCTAAATCGCCTTCCATGACACTCAACATAAATAATAATTCCATCCTTCCTAAAAAGATAGAGATTGTAGTATTAAATATAAAAAAAGGTAGCATACTCCAAAGTAAAGATAAATCTAAATTAATTAATCCAAATGAGAAAACAGTTTTGGATCTCCCGCCTCTCTCCCGAAACTCTTACGTTATAAACTCACCCGATAAAAGTAAATTAATATTTGCAGTTGTTGGCGATTCAAGACAAGACAGTTCCAAGTACCCCTACCCCAGAGTATTCAAAAAAATAATGGAGGATATAGATTCTAGAGACATTAATTTTGTAATACATGTCGGCGATTTTGTAATCCATGAAGAAGAGAAATATTTTGAAGAATTTGAAGACATTATGAGGGATTATGACACTCCTGTTTATACCGTAATAGGAAATCATGATAGCGATATTCAGAACGGCTCATTGTATAAAGAATATTATGGCGATACATTCTATAATTTTATATATATGGATACAAAATTTATTATTCTCGACAATTCAACGGATCTCTTAAATCAAGAGAACATATCATTTCTAGAAAATGAATTAAAATATGGTGGAGAGAAATTAGTTTTTTTACATGTGCCTCCTTTTGACCCAAGACCCTCTGGATCACACAATATGGAAGATGGAGAAGAATTTATGCAAATCATGAAAGATAATAAGATTAGTAATGTTTTTTCTGGCAATATTCATATGTATTATCAAACTATAAGAGATAATACGAGGTATATAATCACTGGGGGGCGGAGGGTCTCCCCTGCATACAACCGAAGAAAATGGAGGATTCCACCATTACCTGATTTATGATCAAGGCAGCATACAGCTAATTAGGATGGATGATTGATCTCCTATTTTATTTATCGGATTTAATACTAATTGTAAAAATTGTTCCATTTGGTTTATTGTCTTCCACTTTAATGTCGCCGTTAGATCTTTTGAGAAGCTCTTTTACTATGTAAAGGCCAAGACCAGAACCTTTATTTTCGCCCGAACTAAAATTTTCATCGAAGACCTTTTCTTTATTATCATCTGGAATCCCTCTTCCATTGTCAGCAATTTTTATCTCGTAGTATTCCTTCTTTTTAGAAAAAGAGATATCAATTTTATCCGCCTTTCCGTGAACAACGGCATTTCTAATAATATTATCTATAACTGAAGAAAATGTATTTTTGACTTTAATATTAAAGCTACCGTGGAGATTTATGTTAACATCATAATTCTTAACTACTTCATCAATTATATCTTTCAGATTGTAGGCACTAATATCATTATCTGAAGAGATGTCATTTTCAAATTCCCTTACCTTATTGATCAAGTCTACACTTTTATTCATTGCTTTGATGGCCTTATCTTTGAGTTTCGTGTCTTTAGTATTTAGCATCTCTAATGACATCAGAGTCACTGAAATATTATTTAATATATCGTGTCTTAATATTTTATTTAAGAGTTTCAATGTATTATTCAAATCCTTTATTTCATCTGTTTCTCGTTTTTCTTTTGTAACAGATTTAAAAAATCCAGATATAACTATGAAAAGACCAATAGAAATTAAGATTCCTTCTAGGTAAGTATTGAAGAGTTCAGATTCTATAGTGAATTCGTCCAGAAAGTCCACCAATAATCCATAAGAAAACATTGCCCAACCAAAGGTGAATGTTCTGATATTCAATTTAAGAACATAAAATAGCATTACTACAACTAAGAAAAGATAAGTCCCTTCAAATATTATGTTACCTCCTTTAAATGAGTCATCAATTGGAAATGAAATAAACCAAAAAAATACTATGAAAAAACCAACAATAGAAAATACAAGAATATTAAGATTCTTTTTGATCATTTAAATCTGACTCGTAAAAAAGACAGCCAATTAAATAACTTTCGCTTTCTAGGATATTACCTCATGATTTCTTTTCTAAAATATTTTCTCAAGAACCTATAAAGTTTCTTATCCCAGTTTGGTGGTGGGTCTTCTCTTTCTGTGAGTGTTAAAATATATGATATCGATTTTTTATCTAAAAGATATTCAAAGTCTTTATCTTCTATAAATCTATACATTGCATTGAATATAGGTGAAGGTAAAGGAACGTTAAGCTTTGATAATTTAAGATTTGTAAGCATCAAAGATTTCTTTAAATATTCTCTTTCTTTTTCAGATATACCATGATAATCCATTTCATCTTTTCTTTTTTCCCAATCTATTTTTGCCTTTTCCCTAAACAGCTCTAAAGTACTGTAAATCCTTGGCCATCTTTCAGGATATTCAAGAAGTAATCTTTGTATGGGGATTATATTTTCCTGAATTAGTAAAACTCTTTTCTGTATCTCTTCTATGTCACTTTGGGCATAATTGACTTCATAGTAATCAAGTTGATTTATTAGCCACGAATCCCTTCTCCCTTCAGCATTTTTTCTTCCGGAGATGGGAGCTTTATGTACCTCTTTTGAATCTTTTGTAGTTAACGGGATATTTTTATCATTTTGCATTCGAACATAAAATGATAAATAAATATAAAAATATTAGTATTTTAAAGTCATATCCCTAGTTTTTTTCTATTCGATTCAATGTGAGAAAGGATTGCATCAGATGCTTTAATCGGATCTTTCTCAACACTTAATATCCCGCCTGTAATACCTTTACAGTCGACGGTCAAAAGTTTTACAAGATTTGGGCCACCGGTCACAGGAGGAACTGGGTTGACATAGGTATATAATCCGAATGCCAATGCAAATATCGCATCTATAGTTGCCTTCTGTTCCATATATTCTGGTGCAACTGCAACAACGGGTAAATCTGGTACAGGCACATCCCCTAACGCATTGGAAATTACACCAATTAAATCTGCAAGTCTTCCTGTGTCAGTACATGTTCCATAACTTAGTACTGGAGGGATATTCAATAGAGTACATAATTTCTTTAATCCTGGGCCTGCCTTGTCTTTAGACTCTAAGCTACAGAGCCCACCAACCTGTACTGCAGCATTTCCGCATCCAAGAGATAATACTAGTATGTCCCTTTTTATCAACTCAGTTACCATTTTTATTGTGTGAACGTCCTGGCCTGAATCTCTTAATGAAGTACAAGAAACCATTCCGGCGACGCCTCTTATTGTACCATCTTTAATTGCATTTAATAGAGGTTCAATTGTTCCACCTAATGCTTCAACTATACTTTCAGTTGAAAATCCAACTATCGCTTCTTTAGTTGGAAGGCCTACAACAGGGTCAATTGAACTCCTTCGCTCCTTGAAGTTGTCAATTGCCATTTGTAAAAGTGATGCGACCTGTTTCTCTGCTTCTTTTGGGAGATAATCCATTCTTTCAGTAATGCCTTCAAATGCTACAACCTCGCTTGCAGGCACCAATTTGAATTTGTATTTCTTTGCATATATTGGGTCAATCGGCATGGAACAGTTCATATCTGCCACAAATATATCTATACAGCCACTTGCCATTATTGCTTCCTGCATAATCCAGTTGCCGGTGTATCCATAGAAAACTTTGTCCATCTCCCATCTTTGAATTATTTCTTGGCCTGTTTCAATATTTGCTATTATTCTGAGACCTTTGGCACCTATGGCCTTTGCCTTTTGTTGCCATTCCTCTTTTCTTGCAAGCTGGATCATTGCAAATCCCAAGAAAGGTTCATGACCGTTTGGTAAAACGTTGACATAATCCGGATCTAAAATTCCCAGATCTACTCTCATTTTATGGGGTCTTGGAATTCCAAAAAGAATGTCTTGAGTAAATTCATTAATTATTTGACTTTGATACGCCATTGCTATTCCGATTCTCATTGCTTTTAAGGCTAAACTTACATAGTATCCATCTACATTTGTTAAACAAGAACTTGTGGAGAACATTATTTCCCCATGGACGCCTCCAGGGAATATCCCTAGTTTTTTCCATGCATTTTTTCTCTCGGGTGGGGCTAATATTTCTACAATTTTGCTTTGCTCAGAATATTTTCTATTAAAGTCCTCTTCAACAAAATCACAAAATCTTAAAGCAATTTCGTTAATGCTCCCACTTATATCCACTCCAAGTCGTTTAGCAAATGATTTTAATTTTTCTGGCTCTTTTATTTGAAAAGGAGTATCGCCTTTGGCAGTTGCCCTTAGAGTTTTTATTGTTTGTTCGGTGTGATAATGGTAAGTCGAAGTACCCAATACATTCCTCAAAAGCATCATTCTCATTGCCATGCCATCTGCGGTAATCCCACAGACTCCTCTTTTATCAATTGATGCGTCAGAACGACATGGACCATTTGAGCAAAGGTCACATCGAACTCCACCTTGGCAAAAAGGACATCTTTTATCGGGGTCTCCCCCAAATCCTTGAGCTTCGTATCTATCCCAAATATTTGTTATATTGTCATCTTTAATTTTCTTGTACATTTTTTTTACAGATTCATGATGAGATACTCTATCGCCTTCCATTTTTACTCCTCACAAATTTATCTTTGTTTTATTATTATATATAGGTTTTCTTTACAAAAAGAAAAATAAATTAATCTGTTAAGCCCAATAATATTGCCAGATTATCCTTAGCTTTGAGAGAGTGGGGTGCATTTTTAGGCATGAAAATAAATACCCCGGGAGCCATTTCAATCTCTTCATCAACAAGTGTAAAGGTACCTGTTCCATTCAAAACTTGTACAATTCCCGCCTTAGTTGAAGTATGCGTGTCTATATTTGTCCCAGCAGATAGACACATCAATGTATAGTTGTATGTTTTGGACAATGCCAATACAGTGCTAAAAATGCCCTCTTTTGGAAACTGCATAGTTTTATTCAAATCCTTCCAAAATCCTTTTTCCATTATATCCATTCCTCCTTTATTATATCTCCTTTAATCCCAACTACTATTAATTTTATCGGAATCTTTCGAGTTGCACCATCTAAAGCCTTCTTGGCTATTTGAAGAAGACCAGAGCAACATGGAACTTCCATTACTAGAACTGTTAATCTGTAAATCTTTGCCTCATCTACCATCTTTCTTATTTTCTCTACATAGACATCCCTATTTGAATCAAGTTTTGGGCATGCTATTACTAATGTCTTACCCTTAAGGAAATCTTTGTGAAAATCACCTATGGAAAAGGCTGTACAATCTGCAGCAAGCAAAACATCCTTTCCAAGAAAATATGGTGCGTTTGGTGAGATCAGATGAAGTTGAATTGGCCATTGCCTAAGTTGAGAGGACCTCTTTCCTTCCTCATTTACTTTATTTTCTTCTTTTGAGAATTCCATAATTTTTGAACCGGGACAAGATGTCCTATGTAGATGACTTTCTTCCTTAATAGGATTTTCTATGCCTTTCTCTTCAAGGAAATTTTTTGCCTGTTTTAGATATTTATCTGCACCGTGATCCTTTAAGTGCTGAAGATGCGCCTTGATAGTATTTTTACCTTGTTTTACTATATTCTCCATTACTTTTCTTTCATCGTATTCCTCAGCTTCTCTTTCTTCAACAAATATGGCGCCTTCTGGACAGTTTCCAATACAGGCTCCAAGCCCATCACAAAATAAATCACTAACTAATCTAGCTTTGCCATCTATTATTTGAAGCGCTCCTTCGGGGCAATTGGGAACACAAATCCCACATCCATTACATTTTTCCTCATAAATATTAATTATTTCCCTCTTTACCATTTCAACACCAATATCTTTTCTATACTAAGTATATAATAGATACCTATATAAACTAGTAAGTTTCTAGTTTGATACCATGATCGACTGCACTATTTTCAAAACACTTGATATTGTAGGGAAAAAATGGTCTCTTCTAATTTTATTAGAGTTATATAGGGGTGAGACTAAAGATAAGAGATTTAATGAATTAAAAAGGGGATTAAAAGGAATAACGCCTAAAATTCTCTCATTAAGGCTTTCTGAACTAGAAGATCAAGGGCTTATCGAAAAGAACATAGACAATACTAAAGTTCCAATAAAATGTGAGTATTCTCTAACTGAAAGTGGAGAAGATTTTATCTATATAATTCAAGAAATTAAAAATTGGGGCCTTAAATGGAAATTTGATAATCCTGAGTGCGTAGCTACATATTGTAAACAGTGCCAGTTGGCCCTTGAATAAATAGGACTGCTCCTTGAGATTATTACCCTATAGTAATATATATTTTATGTTGAATAATCTTATAATACATTAGTTAGATTAGTTATTGTTGGATTAATATGAAGAAAAAAGTTCTTTTTGTTTGCACACATAATTCAGCTAGATCACAAATGGCCGAAGGCCTATTGAATAATATTTGTGGAAACACCTTTGAGGCATATAGCGCAGGCTCGACACCCACCAGAATAAACCCGTTATCCATTGAAGCTTTGAAAGAAATAGGAATTGACATATCCTCTCATTATTCAAAAAGCACTGAAGATTTTATGAACATACAATTTGATTACGTGATTACAGTTTGTGATAATGCTAAAGAAACATGCCCATTTTTTCCTGGTGCGAAAAATTACATACACAAAAGATTTGAAGATCCTTCCGGCGTAGAAGGAACAGAGGAAGATAAATTAAATGCTTTTAGGAAATCTAGAGACGAAATAAAGCGATGGATAATAGAATTCTTTTGTAATAATTCTTAGATTAGTTTAAGTTAAAAAGACTAAAATTTAAAGTCTCCACGCCTAGCATGAAATCCCTAAATAAGATTGAAGTCTTCAAAAATTATATTCCTTGGTTTAACACCAATTTGATAAATTGATCTGCAAGTTCCATCGTCATTTCATTGGGGCCATATATAAAAATTAATTTATTGGTGATTTTCTCTTTGGCACCTGATAATTGAACTATATCTTGTGCAGAAAGTCTTCCGAGATCGTTTGAGGTCCATATTCTATATCGGATGTTATTCTTATTTTTTATAATTTCTTTTATTTCTTTATCGTAGAATGCATTCGTTTCATCTTTACATTACCATAGGAAATAAATTTTATTATTTTTTGGTAAATCTTCATATTTTAACATACTAAGAAAAGGAGTTATCCCTATCCCTCCTGTAACCCATATCATATCCTTTTTTTCAAAAAGAGATTTCTCACCAAACTTACCATAAGGTCCGTATAAATATACCGTATCCCCAACATTAACTTTTGGTAGATGATACGAAGTAAAATCCCCTGATCTTTTTGCCGAGATTCTAATCAACTCATCACTCTTAGAACTTGATATAGAAAATGGAAATATTTCAAATGATTTTTCAAGATTTAAAAACTTGATAAAGATAAATTGACCAGGATTAAAATTCATTTTTTTGCCAAGTGTTTTAAATTTTATTTCAGTGATATCACCAATGATCTTGACATCTTTAACTTCAGCCCTTACTTTAGGGCCAATTAATTGATAGAAAAATAGCATATAGAAATATGAAATAATTCCGACTAATGAGAACATAAGAATCCATATTCTAAGTACTGGATATTGAATTATATCCCGCCTTGCAACTAATGCATGCCAGGTAGCCAATATAAGAACTATTCCCATAAACTTGTGTGTAAGGTGCCAGATTTTGGAAGGTAGCCTTATTACAAGAGTCAATACCAAAAGAATAACAAGGAGGATAAAAGAAACAATCCCATACGTATAAGGAATATTCAACCCTGGGACAATGTATGTTGATATTAAATTCAGGTTGGGAAAGACTCTAATAATTAAAAAAGAGGGTGCAGTAGTATCACAATCATTGTAATCTGCCCTAAAAAGTGATGAGCTTTGTAGACTTTATCGAGGCCCCCAAAAAATGATTCCATGAAATGCCATCTTAGTGATAAAAAAATTGTTAAAGATAATAAACATATTCCAATCAATGCCGATACTTTAGCAATAACTAATAAGAATTGAAAATTCCCACCCATCCTGTTGAAGAGCCATATTTAAAAAGTGATTAATCCAAAGAAAAATATAATCCCAAGACTCTTATACCCAAATTGATTTCGATTGATTTTGTTAAGTAATCCTAATGGAACTATTTTCTTTATATTGATTCTGGAATTTTTTCTACTCATGCTAACACTGTTATGATATCTTTATTTATTAATAGAAACATTAATTATAAAATTAACGTAAAATTTATTATCCTTATAATTTCGCATACATTAGTAATTTAAACGAATTAATTAAGATTTGACCTATGCATTATCACATCATACTGACAACGAAATGTAATTCCCAGTGCAAATACTGTTACGAAAAGTCAATGAATGATTTTGATGCGGAGATTGAACAAAAAGTCACTCTTGATTTATCTGCACCCGAATCTAGCGAAATCGATGTGAATGCTCTTAAGAAATTTATTAATAAGGATAAAAATCCAGTGATTATTTTCTATGGAGGAGAACCTCTCCTCCAAATAAAAAAAATCAAGGGGATTATTGATAATATTGATGTACCCTATAGAATGCAGACAAACGGAAAGCTTTTGGATAAACTTCCAATAGAATATCTAGATAAAATTGGTAGGATTTTAGTTTCTATTGATGGAGACAGAGAGAGAACTGATTCAAATAGAGGTAAAGGAACTTACAACTTAGTAATGAAGAATATTTCGCAAATTAAAGAAAAAGGTTATTCAGGGGAGATTATTGGCAGGATGACTTTAAACCCAGAATCTCCAGATATTTTTGAACAAGTCTTACATTTGGTTGATAGTGGCTTTTCATCCGTCCATTGGCAGATAGATGCGGGTTTTTACGCATATGATTATGATAAAGAAAAATTTAGTTTATTTACAAAAGAATACAACAGTTCAATCACAAAACTTATCGATTATTGGGTAAGTCAGATGAGAAATGAAAAAGTTCTAAAACTTTATCCATTCATTGGAATAGTGGAGAGTCTTCTCAAAGGCGAGAAAACATTTCTAAGATGTGGTGCAGGCCATAGTGGATATGCTATACGCACAGATGGAAAATTGGTGGCTTGTCCAATCATGACTTGGATTCAAGATTTTGTTTGTGGTGATTTAGATTCCGACCCTGCAGAATTAAAAAAATTTCCAATAGCAGAAAGATGCAAGAACTGTGAGATTAAGAATATTTGTGGCGGGAGATGCCTCTACTGGCAGCACCTAAAATTATGGCCAGAAGATGGAAATGAATTAATATGCAATACAATTAAACATCTTGTAATAGAGCTAAAAAATAAAATGCCTGAAATTAAAGAACTTATTGACAACGAGACAATCAGCTACAAAGATTTTGAATATGAGAAATATTTTGGGCCAGAAATAATACCATAATTCGTTCTATTTTTTGAAATTATTAAGAATAATTCTCCGAAAGATACTTAAATACCATAATCAAAGTGTAGTTGGAGATTTTATGGACTTATCAATTTTGTTAATACTTGGAGTTGTAGTTGTTATAGCAATTGGTCTTATTGGGATATTTGTTGGCATCTACAACAGATTTTTTGCATTGAAGAATTCAGCTGAAGCAACTCTTGGACAGATAAGAGTCGCTCTAAAAAAGCGTCTTGATATGATTGACCAGCTATTGGGTGCTGTAAAGAGTTACGCAAAGTTTGAGAAAGAAACATTGGAGAATATAACAAAATACCGTGCAAGTATTGGAAGCGCTTCTCCTAAGGCAATAAGTGAAATTGACCATCAAAGTGCAGGCATCTTGGGAAGACTTATTGCAGTAGCAGAAAACTATCCAGATCTTAAAACTTCAACTACAGTAGTTAATCTAATGGAATCAGTAAAAACTGTAGAAGATGAAATTGCAAGACAAAGGTATACCTACAATAACATAGCCCAACAGTTTAACACTATGCTTGATACAATACCCTCAAACATAGTTGGAAGAATCATCGGACTCATAAAACTAGAATACCTTAAATTTGAAGAGGCTATTGAAACAAGGCCAAAGATTGAGTTTTAGAAGATGAAAATATGGCTGAATCAAAACAGATTACAGTACTAGTGCTAGTTACGCTTTTGATAGGCGCAACTACACTATTGCTACTGCCTAAAGGCCCAATAAATTTGGAAGGTGACCTTGTAGTAGATAACTATGAGGTCACTTTTCTTTCTGATGGTACCTTAACTGAAAAATACACCTATGATGTAAAGAATTCTGGACAGTATCAAATGCTTTTTAGGTATTGGGACGATATACTCTCATTTGAAAGACTTGGAAGGTCCTATATTGAATTTGTAGACGTAAAGTATCCTTCTGGAACTATCGGTTATGCTAAAGATTACAAAGATGATGTGAGATTATTTGGAGATGAATCCCACATTTATACCATAGATTCTTTAGCATATACAAATGAAGTGGGCGCATACAATCCTTCATACTTTAATAAAGGCAAGTATGAGATAGAATACAATTACATCCTTCACCCACCTATTCAATACGATAGTGAAGTCAGTCATTTGAATCTAAAACTCCAGAGAGAACATATACCAATAAAAAATTTTAAGATAATGATTGCAAAAGAAAGTATAGTAAAAGTTTATCCACATCCACCTAACTTAAAAGTTTCAGAAGATCAAAACTATATTATTATTACTGGAACTTCTCCAGAAAATGAACTTTTAGAAATTGAACTTCTTTTAAAGCCAGAATATATTAATACCATAAATGGTTTCCCAGAAAATATAAGTGGAGTTAGACAGGAAACAGAAATGGCTAATTTACTCTATACTGTACCATTTTATGCGGCAAAGTTTCTTTATGCGTTAACAAGTCTACTGCTTATAATAGTTCCATTCATATTCTTATATATTTATTACAGACATGGCAAAGAAAAAATCTTTACAGTGCCGGAATTTTTGAGCTTTGTTCCTAATGATAAATTGAAACCTTGGGTAGTCAATCTTCTGTTTAAAGGTGAGGCAAATACTTTTGACATGAATGCTTTCTACGCAACACTTTTGGATCTCCATAAAAGACATAAAATTGAGATAAAAGAGAAGGAAAATCCAAAATATATAACAATTAAACTAAAAGATAAAACTGACCTCGATCATTTTGAAACAAAGGTAATCGAGTTTATTGAAAAAGTAGGAACTGATGGAGTAGTTGATACTGAAACAATATCCTCCCTGGCTAAGAGTGCAAGAAAGGATGTTATGAACCAAAAAACTATGCTAAGCTATCAATCATCCCTAAACGGCATTACAAATGTTAAATCTACTGACAGAATGATTATTAAAAACTATATAGTTGAGGGAAGGACTAGACCTCTCCCAGTATTGCTTTTTGGGATACTCTTTGCAGTCATTTCTATTATTATGCTCATATTTATACCTTTTGCAACTAATGCATCAAGTTCTCTTATTGCTTCCATAATAATTGTTATCCAATCTATAATCGCTATGGCATTTCCAACAACACTATTCGGGCTATGGAAAAATGACAGCTATAAAGAAAAACTTGAATGGGATGCTTTTACTAAGTTCTTATCCGACCTCGCATTGATGAGAAAATATTCTCCAGATGATATCCTCATGTGGGGAGAATGGCTTGTATATGGAACTGCACTTGGAGTAGGGGATAAAGTAGAAGCTGCAATGAAAGCTCTGAATGTAAACATACAAGACGTAAATGTAGTTCCTTACCATACGATAAATAGGTCTTTTATTCCAATTTCATCCTACGCACCCCCCAGCAGTGGCAGTGGTGGTAGTGGAGGATTTGGAGGCGGAGGAGGATTTGGTGGTGGCGGTGGCTTCGGTGGAGGCGGCGTTGGAGGTCGTTAAATCTATTAAAATAAAATTTTTTTTATAATTAAGAAAATTAGAATATATTTAATAAAATGAAATAATAACTATTTTAGCTTAATAACTATTTTAGCTAAATAGATCATCTATTCCATATTTAGCCCAGTCGATGCTTCGTCCAAAGCTTTCTCCGCCGCCCACTCTTTTCCTTCTTGCGTCTCTCTCAAACGGTTGTAGTTCTATGTCTCCATCTGCAGCTCTTCCAGATATGAACGGTGATTTTACTCCAGTCATGATGAGCATTACTCTCATCGAATCTTTTAGACCTTCGTCAACTCTTGCACCCCAAATAATCTTTGCTTCAGGATCCATAATTGAGTTAACAATTTCTCCGACTCTGTTGGCCTCGTTTAAGGTCATATTGCTACCGCCTGAAACGTGAACAAGTGCACCTTTTGCATTCTTATAGTCAACATCCAATAGTTTGCAGGTCATTGCTTCGTGGACTGCTTCCTCAACTCTATTCTTCGTATTAGATTCACCGACTCCAATTACAGCAACTCCACCATCTTGCATGATTGTCCTTACATCAGCATAATCTAAGTTAACAAGACTTGGTTGTGTAATAGTTTCTGTGATTCCTTTAACCATCTCGGCAAGAACTTCGTCAGATACACTAAATGCATAGTCAATTGGCATGTTCGGAACAAGTTGAAGTAGCTTATTGTTATCTAGTGTGATAACTGTATCTGCATATCGCCTAAAGGCTTCAAGTCCTTGAATTGCCTTTTCAAATCTGTGAGATCCTTCCATTCTAAAAGGTAAGGTTACTACCCCCACAACTAACGCGCCACATTCTTTAGCAACTTCAGCAACTACCGGGGCACTCCCCGTTCCTGTTCCGCCCCCCATACCTGCAGAGACGAAAACTAAATTTGCGTCTTTAAAAAGATCTTTTAATTTATGCCTATCCTCTTGAGCGGCTTCCCAGCCAATGCTAGGGTCTCCCCCTGCTCCAAGACCTTTTGTAAGCTCTTTTCCAATAACAAACTTTTTGTCAGCTTGAATATTTTCTAAGTGCTGCCTATCGGTATTCAAGGCAATTGTTTCGGCGCCCATTACTCCTCCGAGCATTGAAAGTCTATTTATTGTATTATTGCCTGCACCACCACATCCTGCACATATTATCCTAGCGTGCCCAATGCCTTCTAATTCCACTGCAGTTTCTTCAAAGTTATTAGTTTGAGTATATCTTGAAGCATTTTCCAAGATGCCTTTCATATAAAACCCCCAATTATATAAATTATTTTTTATTATTTACTTTATTTTTCCAGATATGCCTTCATTTCTAAGTGATCTAAACCCACCAAGTTCGTTCTTTAGCATGTCTCTGATCGCTGATCTTATGGCTTCACTCTTATTAGGGAAGTATCCATAATTAACCAACTCGTCCAACCCGTTCATATATGCTTCTGGTATTTGTACTGATATGAGTTTCATTAGTGTCCCTCTAGCATCTGTATAATACTTAGGAGATATATCTATATAAGAGTTTCGGTTATCCAGATATCCCTTATAACCTATTTGGATATCTTCCTGATGTGTTTCTTGTATTATCCTTATACCCCCATAATATTATTCAGATATTATATGGACACTTCATATCTATTGTCTGGATACTTCAATAGTGGTATTGTAATATCGCTCACGGATTATCATTATGGATAATCATTGTCTTTCATGTGGGTTATCCAGTAAATACTAATTTTGTTAACTACTATATATAGTTTTCGGTTAATAATGATAAACAATACTTCTTTTAGATTTCCATAAAGTATTACCAATTATAAACTTTATTAACAATGCACAACGATAATTTTTTAAGAAAAGAGAAGATAGTATAATCATGTTACTGGTATTTGAATCCCAAATTCAAGATGCACAAAAACTAATTGAAATATTAAAGAAAAATGGGGCAGATGCTATTTTTGACGTAAGTAAAGCATATGGAATTAATCATATAGCTATGGCTTTGTACCAGACAACTCAAGCATTTAAGAATAAATCAAACTTTGCTGATGATTTTTCACTTGAGTATTTGATCAGATTATCTGGAGAAAAACAGATATCTAAAGCTTTAACGTTTGGTATAAAAAATGGATGTAATAGTATAGGAATTATAGTGAATGAAGAAAAAAAAGGGAAGATTATTCAGATTTTAGGTCAGCCCGTTCCCCCAGGGATATATGATAAAGATTTCATAATAGAGTATTTTGAAATAACGGATATCAATAATAGAATAGAAACTGAAAAAAAGATATTTGAAAAGATTGCATTACTTAATACTAAAATATAGACTAATGATAAACAATAGTTAAAATAATGATTAACATATTAATCAATATAAATTTCTACCTTAACTTACGAAATGTTCAATCAATATAATAAGATATTTAAATAGAATTATTCAGCTAATGGTGTGACTATAGACCAAATAATCTCAATGTCGTTTAAATTAATTGATGAAATGTCTGTCATGGTGACGGTTATAGCGGTATTAGTCAGCTCGATAAAGAATTTCAGAGCAATTGTTGTTGACCAAGATTTTAATATAAAAAATCAAATCATAATGATATTAATATTTGGCACATTTTCTATTTTTGGTAATTATGGTGGGGATTAAACTATCTTCAGGTGCCATTGCTAATATAAGGGACATTGGGCCATTGTTCGCAGGATTAGTTGGAGGTCCAGTCATTGGACTTGGCGCAGGATTGATAGGGGGGATTAATAGATACTACGGAGGAGGTTTTACTGCTGTCCCATGTTCAGTTGCTACCATTTCTGCCGGCGTAGTAGGCGGGATAGTTTATTTGATTAACAAGAAAGAATTCGTAGGAACTTACAAAGCAGTCATTATTGCCACTCTTGTTCAAATGTACCATATGGGCATTACTTTGATTCTTGCAAAACCATTTTCCTTGGCCTTAGAAACAGTTAAAACAGTAGTTTTGCCCATGACAATTGCAAATGCATTAGGCATTGGTATTTTCTCTCTTATTATAGGCAGTTTGATCCAAGATAAAAAGAAAATCAAACAACTTGAAGAAGATCTAGAAATGGTTTCATCTAAAGATGAACAGCTTATATAATGTGTAGGATAAAAGAGGCGGGCCTGGTGGGATTTGAACCCACGATCTCAAGGTCCGAAGCCCTACGCCACCTAGTAGGCAATTAATTGTTAAATGTTAAGTATATAAGTATTTTGTTTATTGATTTGTATATACTAAGATTTTGTTGTTTTAAATTCTTTTACACTTTATTCAAATGTTCTTTACTATTTAATCAATCATGTCATTTTCTTTTAATTGTGGAAGATCTGGATATGTAATAGGCATTCCAACTAGTTTAGAAGCCAATGATTTTCTTAATTCATCTGTAAGATTCATTTTCTCAGACAAATCCTTAGGGCATGATGATCGCTCTAATCCAGTTCCCCTATCAATAATATTTAATAAAAAATAAGGTGTAGTAGCTTTAACATTTTGCCTATGACGTAGACAAGAAGGTATATCCTTTCGGATATCCTTTAAAGAAGAGATTAATCCCATAACTAAAGATGGAGTAATAGATGCACCTACTATATATCCTGCTGCAACACCAAGTCCACCCCAAATAGTATTTTCTACTATTTTTTTCAACAAAGTGTTATTTATTGAATTTAACTCTTTCTGGCATTTGTCGAGATTTTCATTTAGATTATCCAACCAAGTTGATGGCTCTAAATCCCCACTAAATAATCCTTTGCCTTCATTCCATTCTTTTCTGAAATTTATGAATGATGTCAATTCGTTCGAGCGAAATTCAAGAAATTTTTCTTCTTTCACTTTGCCCAATAAAGGTATTTTTTTAATAGAGATTTTATTTTCACAATTTTTTTGATATATATGCTCGTTTTTTCTTTTTAGAAATTCAAAAGTTAGGGCTTCGTTAGTAGTGATTGTTGCAGATAGTAATTCGGATAAAAATATATTTTTATTAATTTTATTAGCAACTGCGCATGAATTATTATGAATCTCTAGATTTACCCAGTTTTGTATTTCCTCGTCTGGTATGTCTTCTATATTATTAGGGATTATTCCCCTATGAATCATTTTTCCATTATCTTCAATTTGAACTAATTTTGAGAAAGGAGAATACATATGAATAGGTTCATAATCTAAATCACCTATTTGCATGGCAAGAATATTCGAGTCTTTATATACTTTCCACTTTATTCTCGATTCAATATACTTTAATGATTCATTTTCAATCCAATCTTTTTCTAATTCATATTTTAAACTAATATTAAAAAAAGATAAAATAAAATTGCTCGGTATCAACTCAATAAGATTTTCTCGGAATAATGGCTCCACATCAAATACTATTTTTAGGCTTGATTTTAGATTTTCTAAGAATACTTTAAGATTATTTTTATAGTGGGGTGGTGTAAATAGAGTAGCATCTATTGGATCTTGAATAACTTGTTTATCATTATATAGCGAATTATTAACGATAATGTTTGCATTAATGTAAGGTGAACCAGAAGTTGGAATTACTGGCAAATCATTGCTATACCAAAAGTATTCAAACAGTGAACTTTTATTATGAATTGAAGACCAATCTTCAAGAAATTTATCTAAAGTATCTGAATCAAAATTATCAATGATTGTCTTATAATTATCACGTGTTATTTCCCATTTCATTAAAAAAATAAGAAATTCATTTCCTTGCATCAATGCTAAATGACATTTTTCATTTTTATATTTATCTAATGTGAATAGGATTAGAAATAAAAAGATTTATTATGTTAAATACATATTTAGCACTATGATTGATTGGATGTCTCTTTTCTTAGGAGGCTTAATAGGTGGCATAATATCGACTTTTTTCTCCATTATTTATATCAGAGACAAAGAAAAGAAAGAAGAGAAAACTAAGAAGGAAATTATCCATAAATTATTAGAAAGTGCTAATAACTTAACAAATCTAGATAGATTTGAAGATTCAAAACCAATCTATAATGAATTACTAACAATGGTTTCGGCTAAAAAATATCCCCTCATATATCCAGAAATTAAGTATTGCCAAGGCAATTGTTTTAGAGGAATTGGAAAAACAACTCAAGATATTAATGCATTTTTTACTGCAATTAATTACTATTATGAATCAGCCGATTTGTATAAGAAAAATGACAAATATTTGGAATATTCTTGGTGTAAGAATAATCTAGGCGCTACATACTCTTCACTAGCTGAATTTAAAGGAATACTTGAATACTTTGATAAAGCTATAGAATCTTACAATGACGCTTTGGAAATCAGAACACGAGACAAATATCCAGAGTATTATGCAAAAACTAAGATGAATATAGGGAATATATATCTAAAATTATCAAAAATTAAAGAGAATAAAAAACAAGAAATAGAATATGCAATTAGTCAGTATTCAGAAGCGCTAGAAACTTATGAGAATTTAAAAAATAATAAAGGAATTGCTTCAATAAAACAATATTTGGGAGTATGTTATAAAGATTTATTTGATGTAGATGGCAAAAAAGACAATCTTCTAAAATCTATAATATATTTTAGTAATGCACTAGAAATAATAACAATACCAGACTACCCAAAAGATTACGCTAATGCCCAAGATTCGTTAGGCAATACTTATAAAAAACTATCTTCATATGAAAATAAAGAAATTAATCTAAATAAAGCTATATCATGCTATAAAAAATCTTTAGAAGTGGTAGAAAAAAAATCTCCGGATCATGCTAGAGTTTTAGGCAATCTTGGAAGTGTATATAGATTATACTTTGAAGTTAATGATAGCAAGAAATGTCTGGAACAATCAATTAAATATTATAATAAATCATTAGAAATATATCTACCAAATAAGTATCCTTTTGAATACGCTAGGATAAGAAAGAATATGGGCAATGCTTATAGAGATTTATCTAGAATCTCTGATAAAAAGCATAATCTAAAACTTGCAATTGAGTGTTATGAATCTGCCCAAGATATCTATAAAGACAAGTATATAGATTTATATAATGAAGTAAGTAACTATCTAAGAGAAATTAATGAAGAAATTTTATCTGGGCAATAGTTTATTGAATTTATTTTTATTATTTAAGTTTGCCACTATTATCAAATAGTTTTTTTACCCTTGTTCGATCCATCTCTGATTTATAGCTTTTATGATAAATCTCAATAAAATACAGAGTTAGAGTATCTTTATCATACATATAAATTATTCTAATTAAATTATATTTAAACCGCCACCATTGATAGTTTATATCCAAAGAACAGTAGGAACAAAAATATTAATCCGCAGAATATAACTAACTCCGGCCTTCTTTTCCATACTCCAATTAGCCCGCCTATTAGTATAAATACCCAAGTTGGTATCCCGTATTTATCATTGAAGTTAAATAAATTTCTAAATAATACATTTTGCAGATCTCCGGTATATTGCCCATCCACGCTAATTATAGGAGTATCATCTGTTAAATCTGGATATACGGGATTAGAGGGAGTTCCTGGATCTCCTGGATCTACGACAGGAGGAGTAACTACCGGAGGATCATAATAATAGACTTTTACTTGATAGTAATATCCATCAAAATAGCATTTATAGGTATATACAGATTTATAAATTAATGATACTTTTAATACTCCATCTTCATTAATATACGTCTCAAAATTATTACCAATCTCTAAATTATGGGTTTTTGGCCCACCCCAATAAGTTCTTTCGTAATACTCTAAATAATTACCCCTGGTATCAACATTTTCATTAATATATCCTGGTGCATTATTATCATATATATATGCCTTTAATTCTATATCTTGTGGAGTATATTGATTATAGTATGATAAATTTGCTTTAAACAATATTTCTATTTTCTGTATTTTGCTAACATTTTCATCAATTTTAGTTTCAAATCTATACCCCATATATCTTTGAGTATTTGTTGCATCTTCTAATCGGTGATAATTCGCATCATCAGATCCAAAATAAGTATAAGTAGTATTTGATTCTGAACCATTAAATGTAGGTTGAAAAGATCCTATATCGCCATTATAAAATACATTATTATAAGTATCAACATCTGTTACATTGGCATAATCATAAATCGTATATTTAATATCAGGATTTCCTTCATTTAATTCATTGGCATATTCAATAATTAATTTTGGCCTAGCTTGGACATAGTAAGTAGTTTTTTCTTTAGTAGTCCAACGACAATCCCCTGCACTTTTTGAGGCAAAAGAAACATCAGTAATAGAATTATTTAATCTATCAGCTACCCAACTAGTTACATCACAATCGGGATAAGTATATCTTATAGTTGTAGGTATTGTTACTATTTCATCCCCGTATAATGGCCTATTGTTATATGTTAAAGTTAATTCATCCCAATTATTGGAATCTACCTCATATATTGTTGAGCTTGGATTAACAGGAGTATAATCTGGACTAATCCTTAAATATGCTTTTACTATTTTCGCACTTTCAGGAACAGTTGCTAGACTAAATTGGAAATATGCCGTCCTAGTTCCATCGCTCATTATAGGATTAACAGATCCATAATTGGTATTAGGATTATTACTACAAACATAGGCATCATCTGAAACATTGATATACAAAAAATTAGTTTTATAATCTGGATCTTCGCATAAAGCTAGAGTAGTATTCATTAATAGCATAGCTACCATTATTATACCAAATATTGTTATGTATTTTCTTTTCAATTTATCACATCCTAAAATGGTTTTTTAAATCCCATAAATGCCCATATTACAAATAATGCGACTAGTCCTAGGACTATCATATTTGTGTAACTATTAGTTGCGCCAAAATAAAACGAAGGTAGATCAACTTCAGTTGTATCTATTACCGTATAGGCAGTTGCCACCGCTTTAGAGTTAGTTAACTCTATCATGAAAATAGTTGTTTTCCCACTTGGTATTATCTGGTTTCTAGTTCCAAACGACTTGCTACCCCTGTAAATTTCATCGCCGTCCTGGTATAAGATATACTGGTTGATAGTTCCGGTTGATTTGTCTATTATATCTACCTGATATTCACTATTTCCAAACGGTTTTAGATTTGCAGAGGTAATGGAGGCCACCATCCCGAAATCTTCTATTTCCGGGGGAACTGGTATAGTTCCAGTATCGGCAGTTGCATAGGCCGTTGAGTTTCTACCAGAGTTAGAAACTTCTATCATAAATACTGATATTTGCCCTGGATCAATATATGCCCTTATTGATCTAAATGAACTTGCGCCCTCATAGATTAATTTATCATCCTGGTAAAGTTTCCAGTATGTTATTTTTCCAGTTGAAAGATCATCTACCAAAACTTCATATACCCCACTTGAAAGAGGGGAGGGTTTAGTTACTACTATTGAGGCTTGAATAGTGTCGTCATAAACTGGATCCGGTATATCGACTTCATCGGCAATATCTACTGGTGAAGGCAAAAAAGGAGGCTCAATATAATAATCATTATCGTTTGGTCCAACTTCTATATTATACCTTACTGATCCAGATTCAGTTTTCGGAGTTCTGTAAGATTCATAACCAACATCTTCAGTAAATTGGTATCTTACATCAAAAACGCAATTTTTAATTATTGCATAATCATAAATCTGTATCTCTGTTTCGGACTGTGGAGGCATCCAATACCATTGGCCTTGTTGCCATATTCGGCCATCCTTGTAAATATCTACTTTATAAGACACCGAATATTGGTAAGGATTTACTAATGTATTCCAGATCTCTACATTAGATCCATATTCTACATTTATGGTCCGGCCGGGTTGATTAAAATTAAATGGCAGATAAGAATTAAAGGCTATTACTCCAACTAATATAATTCCCAATAAAATAAGTATATTTTTATTCATACGGATACACCTAGAAAAGAGGGCGATTGAAAGTTAATATAAGTTAGTCCAACTATTAGTAGGACTGAAAGAGAATAATTCTAGGATAAAAAAAGAGCATAATTAATGTAAAAGAATATAAATATTATCCAATATATCTAGTTGTTATGAATGAATATATAAAACAATTATTAACAATTTTACTTTTGTCTTTGGTGTTATTTATCTTAATTTATTTATTCGGTATAAATTCTTTTTTAATTAACGATACTGTTAAATATTATTTTTTATCTGCTATAATCCAGAGTAATTGTGCCTTATTTGGTTTAATATTAGTAAGTCTTGGCCTTAGAAGAAATGAACAAGAATCGTTCTTTCATCAAAGAGTAACTTTTGTATCGTTTAGTGTAATGTGCTTCTTTATTTGTATAATAATTCTATTATCTATATTCTTTATGTTGATAAAAATATCCCCTGCATTAATCATTTTAATAGCGTGTATGGAAAGCGTTACAATCTGGTTAATTTTTGTGAATATAATTAATCTCATTGACTCTTTTAGCAATAAATCTAAGAAAGAACCGCCTCAAATACACGCAAGTCCAATTAAATTATAAGAATTATACAGCAAAACATATGCAAAAGGGTAAAAGAAAAATTAATTTTATTTCAAATATCCTTTATCGTATATGAAATACCCGTTATGTTTTCTCTCAAAGTTATAAAGAAACTCTTTAGTTGAAAAAGGCAGTTTAAATAAATTGTCAATCAATGGAAGTATAAAAATTGATTCCGGTGTTTCTGGTATCCCAGAGCCAACGACTACAAATACATCAATATTGTTTTTATCCCTGTAATCCTTGAAGAAGTCCAGTTGGTCCTTCTTGATTAAAAAGTTTTTTTCTTTTATTTCAGATCTAAATTTGCACTCTACCGCAAAATTAGTATTGTTGTAATTTGCCCTTATAATGAAGTCCGGCAGATTATCCATTAAAGTCTTGGAATCCTGAAAATGAGAGGTCCGATGGACTATGCTATAAATTGGTTCTGGAAAAAGAGTTTGAACATAGGATTGGAATTTATAGCCCATTTCTAAATGAATGTTAAACATTTCTGATTCATTTATCATCAAATAAAAAAAGAAAATAATTTATTTAAATGTTTGCTTTTATTTGTAGATTTTTGGATTAGCCCAATATATTTGGAAGTCCACAGTTTCATCCCAGTTAGATCTTCTTAGTTTTATTGTGCTAGTAAATTCGCTATTATCTGGGTTAATAGTTCCGCTCTGAAGGCCTAATAGGGAACTGTTCTTTAAGAGCATATTTAGTTGAATTTCATAAGTTTGTAGGGAATTATCGTCCGGGAGGCCTAATTGACACCCGTAAGACTGTTCGGCCATCCTGGTATCAATCCAGAATATTACAGGATAAGCAGTAACTCCATTATGAGTAATTGGATAAGGCCTTGTTGGAGTTAAAGGATCTCCTAATGCAACAGTAGTTGCACTATCGCTTGGATTTATCCTAAAGAAATAATAGCCGTCATTTACAACTACTTTTCCTACTCCAAGAGAAGTATCTATTGGTGAGCCACTAAATCCAGGATCCAATACAAACTGGTCACTAGTCATCCATGGCCTTTCATATACCCTCTTATTGTATGGGTATGTTATTTTAGTTGCATAGTAAGAAAAATCAATGTAGTCTATACTGTATTCTGAAATCGGTTTCTCAAAGTCAGCAAAAGCCAAAAAGCCGAATCCTATTAATTCGTTTCCATTTTCATCATAGATTTGAAAAGATTTGTTAAATATGCCGTCCTGGGAACTACCAAGTAGTTCATGAGTTCCATCTGAATATATGCCGAATACAAATTGATTTACCGATCCCACCGTCATGGCATTTGAAACTATAAAGAGCATGAATATAGTTGCTATGGCTATTGCGCCAAGGCCGTATATACTGGCTAGTTTTACTCCGAATTTATATAGGATAAATGCAAATATGGCCACCGCTACTACCACTATAAGTAAAGCAGTATTTCCCAATTGCCCCACTCCCGAAAGTATTGATAACATTTTTTCTTTACCTCCTTTTAGTTTTTTATAATAATTTTACTCCACTTTTTGAAATAATGTAGAGGATCGTCATTGTTGGTATGAATCCATCAAGTTGGTCCGTAATGTCCAGTAATTCCCAGGCATAGAAAATTCCCATAGGTCCAATAAGATAGTAGGCTACTGGTATTCCTACAAGGTCAAATAATGTTCCTAGCCCTGGAATCCTAACAAAGAAATCAATTATATCAAATATAATGCATAGGAAAAATCTAATATCCATCAAATAATCACCCCGAATAATATTATTGGAAATATCATTAATGTCCTAGTTGAGATAAGATCCCACCCGGCATGAAATGCTATTGCAGATTCCAAGCCTACATATTCACTAAGCATATACATGAAGATACCGCCTAGAAAGGCTAGTATCAATCCGCTTAATAGGTATGAAAAGGTCAATGAATTTACCGAATATGCGTAGGTGTGGGCAAGAGAGAACAGCATTTGCGATAGTATTGCAGGTCCCCAGATCTTCCCAAAGAAAGGAAGAGAGGGAAATATGTTTTTTGCTTTTGGCAATACTCCCTGGAAAAAATAAGTTTCCCCGAATCCCACAAACAAGGAGTAGAAAACTAGAGGCCAAATAAGGGAGGCTTCAGAGATTACAAAATACCCCCTGAAAGGGATCAATAGGAATATAGTCGAAATAAATGTTACAGCAAATACTATCATGGAAGTATATAGATCATGCTTAAATTTCACATCCGGAACTAGGAATAATCCCAAAAGTTCAATGATCATGTATGCGATTAAAACTATTGAATACCTAACTACATCCGCACTTGGTATAAATGCAGGTAGGGAAACTAATACTATGAATTGTAATATGATTAACCAGATTACAGCATTTATTCCCCGTAAAATTGAAACTGGTCTTATATTGAAGTTTATTTTAACACCCTCATGTTTTTTTAAAAGGAAAGAAAAAAATAAAATTTCCTAAAATTTATTTAGCTTTTTGCGATTACTAAAAAGTTTACTGTATATGTATCCCCGGCAACATTGAACTGGACCGGTGCGCTTTCATATGCGTCAAGATAGTCTAGTGAAGAAGCTAAAGGAGTAATAACTACATCAACTTCAACTGGTGTTGTGGTAACAACTACCCTAGATTTATCATAAATTCCAGTATCATATTCAATGTCAAAAGAGGACCTTGTATATCCAGATCTCCAGGCAACAGGGTATATTGGTGAGGTCAATTCAGAAGTATCCTCGTTAGAAATTGCAGGAACATTATGAGTAACAGTTGTTACTCCCTGAAGGTTGGAATCTGTATTTAGATCTGTCCTATCTATCGTAAATGTTGCAGTTACCTCTGATACATCAGAAACAGGAGTTACCCCCGAACCTGTTATTGTTATTGGAACTGTTAATGTCCTAGTTGTTATATCATAACTTGAAATTGAAGAATTGTAATCGGACAATTCGGTCTTAAAAGTTATGTTTGCATTTTGTTTGCCCTGGTCCGGATTAGATGAGCCTAGATTAAAGCCAATATCTACATCAAGAACAGAAGGCAGTATTAGAAGGCCAATAATTACACCTACGACTAATCCAGGTATAACACCCTTCATTTTGGCCAATGTCCACCCGATATAGGCGCAAACTAGAGCTACTATACCAGTTGCCAATAATAGAGCTTGCATATCCATAAAATCACCCAAGCCTACTAATTGGCGTTTGATATAAATAAATTAGTCCAACTATTAGTAGGACTGGAAAGATATATATAAGAATTTAAAAAAAATATATTGATGGATTATAATACTGCTCGTTCTATGAAATTATCGCTTTTTTCTACTATTTTCGGTATTGTTATAAGTGCATTTTTTTCTTTAATTTTTTTAACTCTAAATCAGTTTTTTGATATTAAAGATTATCCTTTGTTATATTTTTTTTTCGGCTGGATTTTAGTTATGATTATTCTTTTACTAATCAGAGAAATTATATCTTTTTTAGAATATGATTTACCTGAAATTTCAAAAGGAGAATTACCTGAAAACTCATTTGAGTATTTTTCTCAATTAAATATGGCCATAGAAAAAAAGTATTTTTGTAAATGCGAATGTGTCTCAAAGAATGAATCCACAATAGGTTTGATTTTACAAGTAATTTGTAAATTATCAAGTATCTTTTCCCCGTTTATTCCTATATTTATTGTTTTTTTTCTTTGTATTAGTCTCTGGGCTTCTTTAAAATTTTTTTACTGGGTATGGTCTATTATTCTATCTCCTCACATTTCGGCATTATTAGCTTTTTTATGTCTTTTTATAGCTATTATTGTTATTATACAATTTGATTTACCATATAAAATAATCAATTATTTTAATCATGGTTGTAATCTTAAAATAAAAATTATTTCTAAAATAGCACTAAAATATCCTATATTGATACAATACAACATCAAAAATGAAAGCATAACTAATGAGTTTCCCTTGAAACTTTTCATTGACCTTAAAGAAAAATCATTTTATTTTCACTCTATTGACCCGGATAATCCAAGAACTAAAAAGAAAATCTTGAAAATAATCAATGAAGTAATTGATAAATGTATTAAGAATCAATTGTAATAAATTGTCTATATAATTATATTAATCTTTATTTATCCCTATTTTCCATTTCCTTGAATTTGGCTATTAGTTGCTTTTCGTCAAATTCATAGCTGCTTTTTGATAGGTAGTCAAGAATAAAAGAGATCCTTGCGCCGGACTTGTAATAATTGTATCCTATCGCCATGGCTTCATCCTCATTTTTGATTTTCCGGTAGAATCTTGAAATGTCATCACTCCAAAATGAGGGTAGTGGAACTTTTATGGTCATAAGCTCTGAATCAGAAACTATTAGGCAATCCTCTTTCTTTTGAGGCATCATAAATTCCACTACCGATTTAAAAATGCCCTCTCTTTCCGTTGTTGCCTGGAAAATGGCATTTTTCTTGATTAATGAAAAACTGGCCTGTCTTACGACTTCTATATCTACTGAAGCCGTATATTGGGTGATAAAAATTATATTCTTGTGTTGGTGCCTTGCGACCATGAGCAGTTGGCCTAAGTCCTTGTTGTCCTTGTTTGCAAAGTTCCTACTTGAATATTGCACCCCTGTTTCATCCTGTATTATTATGCTATCTTCCGGGCAATCTTCTATACTAGGAGAGTAAGTTATCCACTCCGGCAGTTTGTTGTTTGGAAGTCCGACCCAGAATATCTGATTTTCATTGTAATATTTTTGCTCATAAAGTTGCTCTATAAAAAAAAGTATAGAGGCAGTTTTCCCGCTACCCCTACCGCCGAATACGAGCTCTACCTGTCCATCCCCCATGTATAGTTCCATGGCTTTATTCAGTTTTGTTACCGGATCATCCATGTAATCATTTAAGGCATAGTAGACATCAAGAGGTTTGAATCGTGCAAGGTAATAGCAGTATGATTTATCATATTGGCTAAATCTTTCCGATATGTAAGATTCAAATGTTGCGGTATTTCTGTCTATAAATTCCCATGCGTAGTCCAGGCCTTTGTAATACCCGTCATTATAGAATACCATTTATTCATCCTATAATTGGAGTTTGCCATCTTATTGTATATCCGACAAAAAATAAAAAAATATTCAATACATGTAGATATGTTCTTTTGTTTAAAGGAGTTCTATAATACCTAAATCCTAGGGCAAAAGTAATATTACATAATTTTTGTATGTTCATCTTTCATCATCCCTGTCTATTTTTCTCCTATCTTTATCCCCGATAAACTTGCTTTTCCAGTCGGTTGGGTATAGTGATTTATTAATTCCGCCCAGGGTGTCAATGAATCTGCTTACCGCCCTAAAGTTTCCCTCCGATAGATCCCTGTATGTATGGATTAGCATGTTGGTATCAGAATAATTTTTACTAAGAATCGCTATTGATTCCAAGTATGTTTTCAAATCTTTTTCACCAAATAGATCAATCGCCTTGGATTCCTCTAGGGCATAGCCAAAGAAATAAGGGCCCTTGAATTTTCCTTTATCGGATTCAAGAAAGTCAACTATTTGGGGTGCCAACCACTCCAATCTATACGGCATTAATGGGCAGAAGCAGAGGAAGTTAGAGGAGTTCACATACTTGTTGTTAGGTTCAATGCTATATTGATCATATCCAAATTCCATTATTTGGCCGATGGCAATATTTGCCACAAGATTTGGGTTTACTTTTTTTATTGCAGATTTAAAAGTGATTACCGTTCCTTCCCCGCCCTCTTTGCTCATGCCTACGGCCATGTATGAGCCAATCGGAACAGCAATACAGTCGGTGTTAGGTATATCATAAGGCTCAAAAAGGATACTAGCATGAAAGTTAGGTGCTATGATTTGCGGTGTTGCGTATCTCCAGGACCCGACAGAGGCAGAGTAAAGAAAGAATCCCATGAATCCAAAGACAAGGACTATGTATGTTGTTGGGATTTCAACTACCCCTAAATAATCACGACCGTAGTATGCAAGAACAACGGCTACAAGCATTATGATGGCTATTTTAGCTTGTTTGTTCATTGTTAGAACACTCCTCTAGTTCTGTTGCCTTCTTGTAAAGTCTCAAATCCTCAATGGCATAGTATAAAGACGGTTTTGAAGTGTATCGGTCAAAAAGATTACAAATTATGTAAGCCCTCATGTTCTGATTATTGTTATATGAAAAGTCCTTTATTTCATTTAAGAAAAGTGAAAATTCCTTGTATAGGTAAACTTTTTTTATAAACTTGTGCTGCTTCTCTGTTACCTTGATTTCCCAATTTTTTATGTTACTACTTGCTTTTACTGAAGCAGTATTTCCCATGGCTAGTTGGTCCTCTAGGTCTTTTACGCACTTGAATATTACCGCCATCTTTTTTTCAAAGTTTTGTGCATCTTCATAAAGATAGATATTGTCAATAAATGCCTTCAATACGCCGGATATGTTGTTTTTTACCAGGAAGTTAATATCTGATTTGTTTATGCCTTTTAGGGTATATTTATAGTTCAGGTCGGAGGTCATTTAATATCTCCCCTGATTATAGTTCTGATAGTTTTTTTCCTCAATGGCCAGTTGTTTGTCCTTTTCAATTTGTTGTTTTTCCCTGGGTGTTGAGGGGATTAGAGGTTTTGGCCTTGGAGTTTTATTGGAACTATTAGACATTGGCCTAAGTGATATTATTATTGCGAATATGCCGAGGCATAGAGAGATCACACCGAGATAAAGGGAATACTTGTAATTTAGATCATCTATTCTAACGGTAGTATCGGCTAGATTCTTTATTCCGTTGGAAAGTGTGTTATAGTTCCTGGCAAGATTTTTTACAGAGGTATTTAGATCACTTATTGAGTTTGAGGTTATGTCCGGAGGACTTCCGCCCATCTCTTTTTTTAATCCTGTAATTGCATTGTTAAGTTCCGCTACTGTTACAAATCCGCTTAGGTCCGTTTCATCTGAATTGGAAGATTTTAATAGAGTTTCAAGATTATTTACTTTATTTTCAAGGACTTTTAATCTCTGGTCAAATGTATTGCTAAATGCTTCAGTTCCGCTTGATTTAATATCCGATAGATCATAGGAAACGGACATTATATTTCCGCCCATTGATAGTTCTATTGTATAGACCTGTCCTATATATCCCTCTTTTTCAATTAGATCGGTTGGTATTTCATTAGAAGTCATTATTACTCTGGTCATCCCCCCGAATCGGTAGTATATTCTGATTTAATGCTTAATCGTTCTTTTACGAGGTTAGGCATAGCACCATATGTAATTTTTAAATCAGATCTAGGGCCGTAATGTATGAAACTAGCTTGCGATTTATACCTTAATTCCCCAAAGCCAGTATCCCAGTAGGTATTAGGATTTACTGGTCCAGAAGCTGAAGAATTATTTACATCCATAAGTCTTGTATGGGTATGTAAAATTGTATTATCAGTTGCAGTTACCTTTATCACATATTGACCGTTTTGCACATTGGAAGTTTGCCAGTAAATAGAGTATTCCGAATTTTTATCGGTTGATTCATTGATTAAACTAAAGTCCACACCGTTAGCCGAATATTCATATATGCATTTTACACTAGAATTACCCGTATAAGTTACCGTAGATTTCAGTTCCACAAATCCAGTTGCAGTTGCCGGGGAAGTCAAGATTACATTAATAGTATTTGCGGATAATAAGGGAATCAATAAAAGCATTAAGCCGATAGCCAGGATTATAGATTTTTTCATAATAATATCCACTTCCCTAATTCCCTTGCGACTGGTCGGCCGTCATTTAAAATTCCTTTGTCCTCTACCCCTTTTCTGTAAGTTATTGTAAATTGGCCATAAATTGGAATCAGTTCATTATTTTCAGGAATTTGTTGGAAAATTCTATCGGTTCCCGTTTTTGCATATTTTTTTCTCATTTCTAGCACCTGGGAATTTAATATCTCTCTCTTTCAAGAATTGCAATCTACTCTGTAAGGACATGTTGCAGAATCTAGCAAAATCATCTTCATTTTCAAAGATGGATTCTTTCACGATAAGCTTCTTTCTGGATTTTTTCATAATGATCAAGAGCAGATTTCACTAAAAATAAAAAACACTCTCTAGGCCTATACTTGTTAAATAATGTCTCGAATAGAATATCTACTTTAGAGGTATCTTCAGGCAAGAGAGAGGTATCCATTTAAATCAGTTCCAGCCACCGTGGGATAGTCCATTTAGCAAGCCACCGGAAATGAGAAGTCCGATAGCAATAATGCAAACACCAGTAATGTTAATGTAGGTCATAGGTAGATAAGATACATTGGCAATTGCCATGAATAGCATAAGTGTAAAGCAACCGCCACCCCCGACCATAAAAAACGCACCGAGTATGGCTAGGGCAAATCTTATACCTTTTAGTTCCAATAGACTATTTATTTTAAATAGAGTATTTTTGGACATCTAATCAGTTCTCTTTTTTGTTAAACTCTGTTTTGTCCTTGAATCCCTGTCTTGGTGCGTATTCGGGTTTATCGGCAAGTATCTTTTTAGCTTCATCTGGATTTGCTTTTATCCAATCTTCTCTTAGAGTTAGTTTCCTTGTTTTTACAGTTCCTATAATTTTCATGTCCACTATGTCTTTGCTACTAGCTTTCCACTCCGGATACTCCGGGTTAAAGTTTTCCTCTTTCTTGTATGCGGATAGTTCAATTTCTACTGATTCGCCGTTTTTCCTTGCCATGACTATTTGAGTTTCCAGTTTGTCAATTAATTTCTGGTAAGTTTCCCCATTGGGATCAAACACAGAGAAATAGATAGGTTCTTTTGTCTTATCGTTTAAGACATCAATAATATTGCCGTCCTTGTCAAACTGTTTCTTTTTTAGCCTAATCTCTGAATCGCCGTAAACTTGAATTTCGGCTTTTACCGGCGCGTCATTAAACATGTTACTTGGCTTTTTGTCAGGATCTTCAACTGAAATTCTAAGCATTGAGTAAAGCCTTTCGTCAGGTGAGCTATTCATCATTTTCTTTAATTCAGGGTAGAAGTCCAGGACTTCTTGTTTTGTTACAAAATCTTTATTGTATTGGTCATTTTTATAGCCAATACTTTTTACTATTGTTTTAAAAACATTTCTTGCTTTTTTCCTTTTCATTGAATAATTCAATGGCATATTTACACATCCTATTTTTTACATCCATAGAGGTTGGGGAGTAAGCCCACTAGATTGTTACTCCCTATTGATTAGATTCGGATATGGTATATAGCCAGTCTTGGTTAAACAATAGTGGTTATCATTATTGGGGATATTATTTAGTAAGTTTATAGAAAATTAAAATATCTTAAAAGAGAAGAAAACACCCACCCAAAAGAAAAGGTATAATTAAAATTAAATTATTTCGTCCATACTCATAATAAGTTATCCCCTAGAATATCCCCAAGGAATCCATAAACTGAAAATAGTAAATCAGAATTATCGCTACTAAAGGTATGTATATTATCTGCATTTCCACAGATATCGACACTGAAAAGACGTATTAGTCCAATCTTACCTTGACAGATACCAAATAATACTATAAAGCCCTTTTCTTCTTCAAGTAACTCTGGATATCTACTAGGATCTTTTAACCAATAATAGTATTCTCCATCAATACATCTTCTATTTTTTGGAATCCACTCATTTAGAGAATTTAAATCTATTTCTTCTTTAGTATTGTCCCAGTCAATAATAATGCTATTAAGTTTCATGTAAATCTTTTATTTATTACAATTTGTCCTTTATATATCCTTCTAAATTAGTCAAATAATTTATTAATTCAAAATATTTACTAATTTTATTTTCGTTAAAATTTATGGAGGGTTGGCACATAGGCACACACCACTCCTAAATTTTACGGTCCAATGACTTCAAAATAAAATTGAGGCCATAAAGTTACTAGAGTAATTTAGGCCTACCACGAAAAATCAAAGATTTTTCCTTTTCTGTAAAAAAAGTATGTTGCCTGAATTCGGGAAATTCATGCGAATAGCACAAAAACAAGAGATTTTTGTTAAGGTTTTCGGTCCCCCGAGAGGCCTAAAGGCCTGGAAAGACGAAGATCTTAATTTATCTCTATTAAACTGGAGGTCTAAAAATGAATTTTGAAAGATTGAACAAAAAACAGGTCAAGAGCTGGAAAAGGCAAGAAATGAAAGTATTAGTTAAAGAATTGGGATTTAATGAAGTAAAAAAGGAGGAATATTAAATGCAAGATCTAAGAAATGATAAGATTAAAGAAAGTTTAAGAAATGTAGTAGAGGCCTTTAAAACTGGTGAAGTTCCGGAGGCCATTAGAATAGTTATGTTTCCTAGATCTGAAATGCCATCAAATAAATGGAGTTTATGCAATCGGTTAATAATGTTTTTCAATGGAACAGAGGACGCCAGGGGATTTAAACAATGGAACAGCCAAGAAAGATGGGTAAAGAAAGGAAGCAGAGCATTTTATATTCTAGGTCCAAAGATGGCCAAGATCCATGAAGAAGATGGAACAGAAAATATAATATTGAAAGGTTTTATTTCAATTCCAGTTTTTAGAGCAGAAGATACAGAGGGTAAGCCATTAGAAAAGCCAGATCTAAAACTACCAGAATTAAGATTATTAAATGTTGCAGAAAAATGGGGAATTGATGTTAAACCAATAGAAGGTAACGACATATGTAATGGCTATTTTATGCCAAATCAGAATAAGATCCGATTAGCTACCCCCGAAGAAAAAGTATTTTTCCATGAATTAGCCCACGCAGGCCATAATTTAATACTAAATTCCCATGGCAAAAAATTAAAGGGTGGCCAAGATCCAAGACAAGAGATAACAGCAGAGTTAACAGCTTCGGTTTTATCTGAATATTTCGGTATAAGATCCACTCTGGGGAACAGCTACGATTATATCAAATCGTATGCAGATGAACAAAGTAAATCTGTAGAACTAGCAGTTTTAGAAGTATTAACGGACGTAGAGAAGATATTAAATTTAATAATGGAAGAAAATTAATTTTTTAATTTTTTACTACTTTGGCAGGATATAAAAATGGAATTTATTAATCATCTGATCATAAAGAAAGGGATAAGTCCATATCAGGCCAAAGATTACAATTATAAAATTTTGCAGTTTTTAAGAAAATATCAAGACACTAAAGAAAATATGGAAGAATTTTATATTGATTATCTCAAAGGTGATTATTCAAAGTCCACAATAAGAAATGTTGCTTTTGCCCTAAATCATTATGCAGAGTATAAAGGCTATGATCTAAAGATTAAGCCACCTAAAAAAAATATGACCGAAGTTAAATATCTCAATAAGGAAGATATTATTAATGTTTTAGATCACATGCCAAATTACAGGGAAACAGCGATTTTTTTATTAATGGTCCAGGCAGGTTTAAGGATCAATGAAGTATGCAAGTTGAATATAGAAGATCTTTATCTGAAAGATGATTATATTTTATTGAAGGATACCAAGAATCGTAAGGACTGGAAGGTTTATATTTCTGAAGAAATCAAGACGGCAATTTTAGTTTATATTGGCCATGAAAGGCCATCAAGTAATAATAAGGCAGTTTTTATTAATTCTAATAATAGTAGGTTGTCAAATAGATTTATAGAAAAAAGATTTGAGATTATAAGAGAAAAATCAAATATTTATTTTTATCCACACATGCTAAGGCATACATGCGCTACCCAAATGCGACTGAACGGTGCGGACATAGATACAATAAAAAATCAATTAAGACACCTTGATTATAAGTCCACTCAAAGATATATTCATGCTATAAATGAGATCCAGAAGGTCAATTATTTGAAGTATTGCCCTAAAATTTTAAAATAGCTTGAGGGTGTCTAATTATCGGATACTCCCCTTCTAAGAGTCAACCGTTCCGGTTGGCCTTTTTTTAAATAATATATTAGGCCTTCTTTTCCTATTTAGAGGGATTATAGCCCTTCTTTTACAGCTTCATACCGGCTTATATTATTATTACTATTATAATGACTATGACTAAGATATTGACAATGATAATAAGATCTCTATGCCAGTTTTCCGCTTCGCTTAGGAAAACAGGCCACCGAAATAATTCCTATTGCCTTTTCTTGAAAGAAAAGCTAACAAAAGAACTTTATTGAAATTATAATTTATTTAAAATTATATTTGATTTTATATAAAAATAGTTTTACCTGGAATACATGATATCATAGAAAAATTATAGATTTGGAAGATAGAAATAATGGCCATATAGTTTAAAATAGTTAATCTGATTTGATTTTCTTAGATTCTGAAGATTTCGCCTTATGGTCCTTATTGGCAGGTTTAGATCTTCTGATATTTGCCCTGGTGTTACAGGAGTATAACAATCCATATTTTTAAGATAATTAACTATATCACATTGGGTAATCTGAATCCCCCCAAAAATCATTATCTGATTCTTTGACTTTATCATCATCTTCACACATGGAATCATAATTTAATATAGTTTGGCATTTAGGACATGCGCCATGCATAGTTAATTTTCCATATATGCCACAAATTGGACATTTACCTTTATTATTAATTTCCAATTTACCCATCTCCCTGTTTTTCTAATAATTTACCTCTCAATCTTTCCACTTTGTTTAGATAATACTCTATTTTGATTATGATCTGTTCCGGCGTTAGTTCTTTTTCCCACCATCTTAATTCCTCATTAGTAAATGGCAGTAATTCAGGGTAATGTTTAGAATATAGAAAGAAGATATTTTTTACTAGGTCAACTATCTTTGGTGCTACATCAAAGTATTGCATATCTCTAAAGTAGGTGCCGTATTCAGGGGATAAACAAAAGGTCCGCTTATTGAATCCATAGATATTCCCCCGATCATCCTGGACCACTTCGGTTGATTCGCCCTTTTCTATAAGTCCGAATCTAGCCAACATATTAGTATGATAATTGATGGTAGTCCTGGCAAGAGATAATTCATCCATAAGACTGTAATAGTCCTGGTAGTTTGAAGATCCTAGGATTTGCAGAATTTCCAATCGGACAGGTGAGAAGAACATTTGCCCGACTTTTCTTAATGATTCATTTAGAGCTCTAAGTTCTGATTTTATGGCCTTGTATTTTTCCGTTTTAGTCAAGTTCATTTTTTGCAGGTCATTTAAAATATCCTGTTTACGCCTTAAATCCCTAAAAAGTTCAGATTCTTTTGCAAAGTCCGGCAGATCATAGGAAAAATGAGAGATCCTAATATCGCTAGTAAGATCTCTCTTAAAAAAATCCAGAAAATCCGATAGCATGGAGGAAACGCTAAAGGATTCTGGTGAAACTAACCCATAGGAGGCATATTCCGGCATTAAGTCTTTTATGGAATCTTGGTTTAGATGATCTTCATTTTTATGTAATAACGCCACAAATTGATCATATAGAAAAGAATTTTCTTTATTGAAATATTCATCATTGTCCTGGACAATAAAATCCCTACTCATGATTTCCGCACAAATCAGGAAGAAAGTTAATAAACATTGATAGAATCTTAAAGCCCTTAAAGTATCAGTTTCACTATTCATTATTATTTTTACTTCTACTTTAGGGTGATAACCCAATTCGTTCTTTTTTGTTTGCCTAAATTCCTTTGGAAAATAAACTTTTAGGCTTATTGAATTTCCTATATCCACTCCTAGTTTTTCGCTAAATTCTTTTAATGAAAAGTTACCACGAAATAGAGAATTAAATTTATCTCTATTATAATGCCTCATTATAGTTGAATCAATTTGGATAGATTTATCGGAATAACAGGATAATGTATAAAAAAATGAATCTAAAGAGGCCATCAATGCCGGAGTTTTTAATCTGTTAATTCTAACATATTTTTCGGTGAAAGATATATATTCTTTAACCCTTGAAAGGTCAATATCTCTAGTTCCTATTTTTAATTTAGAAATAAAATTATAAAAAATTTCTTTAGTTTTTTGAGAATCGTGCTTTAAAGCACCGCTTTTAGGCCAAACTTGAAATGTTGTAGTTCCTTTTCCTATATGGACATTTATACTAATCCCTTTATCATTATTCCAATCAGGATAAACTTTTATGAAAAGTTTATCAGGAATAAGTTTATAGCCATCATCCGTTTTTTTGCTCTTTATCCACATTAGTCTTTTTGATTCAAGATCATTCTTATTGCCACTCCAAGAACAACTATACCCTATAATAAATCCGTTCCAGTCAAATTTAAATTCTGGTGTTCTAGTTTTTTTCTGATAATATGGACTATTGCTTTTGGCATTTGTTTTATTCTTGTAATTATCCCACTCCTGGAGTTTTTTTACTTCTTTGAACATGGCACTAGTTAAGGCCATGTAAATAGCATCAGAATCAAACTTGAAAGTATAGCTTAACGCATGTTGTATGGGCAATGGTGAAACATGGACCAAGTTCTCTATATCGTTAATAAATTCCTTGGTGATGGCTATTTGATTAGTTATATAGACACCTTAGAATTTAGGATCTCTCTCAATAATGTTTTTTACATTATCCAATCTTTCAGAATTGCCGTTATTTTTGGTCCAAATTTCCGGAGGATATTCTTTAAGGCATAGATCAATAAGATCATCGAGGGGAAGATCTGAATGAATAGGCCAGATTTTAGCCATATCAAATCTAGTTTGTGCCAAAATACCTCTTTTTGAAAGTGAATCGTTGGGATCAATCCCGTATCTTTTTAAACTCTCTAAAATTTCCTGGTCCGAAAAGGACATTTTCTTTAATTTTCTAGAATTTTCTTTATTTATGGAGTTTCCAATCATTTTATTACCTGATTTTTTACTCCACTAGATAGAGAATAGGGAAATAGCGGGCCTGATGGGATTTGAACCCACGATCTCAGGGTCCGAAGCCCTGCGCCATATCCACTAGACTACAGGCCCCCTGTAGAATCTCTATATGAGAATTTATAAATATATTCGAAATCCTTAAATATTAATTAAAATAAACCTGTTTAGACTCTTTTAGGAGAGAAAAATAATGGGCAAAAGACGCAAAGTATCAAAACCTTTTAAGTATAAGCCGGTAAGTGTAAAGGATCTTTTAGTTGAGATGAAAGATATCTCTGAACTAATGGTCGACTTAGCCTATTCTTCAATCCTTTTCAAAAATAAGGAAATAGCAGAGGATGTTACCGAACTTGAGAGCAGGATGGATGAACTAAATTATAGGATAAGGATAACAGCAATGCTAGCCGCTAGAAGCGTTGAAGATGCAGAGAGAATTTCAGCTGTTTTGCAATTTGCCTCTGCCTCCGAAAAAATATCAAATGCAGCTGGAGATTTGTCCAATATTATCTTAAGAGATATAAAAATACATCCAATCGTTTACGAGGCTCTTGAAGACGCTGAAGAGCAAATAGAAAAATATGAAGTATCTCCTAAATCAAAACTATCGCACATGACATTAAAAAAGGCAGAACTGGGATCTAAAATAGGAACATATATAATCGCTGTAAAAAGAAAAGATTCTATCAAATATAACCCTTCTAAAGGATTTGTTATTAAAGAGGGAGATATACTCATTGCAAGGGGCAGTAATACCGGTCTTGAAATATTAAAGAGTATATGTAGTGGTATAAAAACAAAGTGGTGATATAATGGAAACTGGTATGGCAGATATATTAACGCAGATGAAAAATAATTCAGAATTAATGGTTGCCCTATCATACACTGCCCTTTTATACAATAATAAATACATAGCAGAGGAAGTAATGGAACTTGAAGAGATTGTAGATAAACTGAACTATGAAATGGGTAGAAAAATACTTCAAAAGGCGTCTAAGGTCAGTAACCCTGAAGACCTACTAAGTCTGATTTATATAACTGAGGCAACTGAAGCGATTGCAGACGCCGCTTCTGAAATAGCCGATATTGTAACTAGAGGAATTGATGCTCACCCAATATTTAAAGAGGCCATGAAAGAAACTGATCAGATCACTGCTAGGGTAAAGATATGCTCAGGCTCCATTATTATAAATAAAACTTTCCAGGAAATAAAACTACAAAGTAAGACAGGCATATACATATTTCTCATAAAGAGAGATAAAGACTACATTTACTCCCCAAAGAAAAACTTCAAATTGAACGAAGGGGATATACTCTATGGTATTGGCATGGAAAGTGGTATAGAAAAATTACAAGAACTTGCTAACTGCAAGCTTCAGGCATAATTTTTAGTTTTAATTTTCCAGTTAATCTCATGAATAGGACAGACAACCCACCTGCAATAAACAGATAAATCATTAGAATTTCTAAAGATATAGAGCCCAGGATAAACTTAGCAGATTGATATAGGATAAATGAGAATACTGCTGTGAAAAATGTTAGTGCAAGTGTACTCATTACTTCCTTCTTATTTGTAGAGTAAGCTTCTAGAAATCTACCAAACATCGCTATTGCAAAAGCAACGTAAATGAGTTCAATCCTTGATAGAATTGTTGCAATTACCAAAGGTACGCTTTGCCAAGTTGGAAATTGAATGAGATAGTAATAACTCTGCCATACCCCAATAGTACCTAATAATACAGCAATGAGATAAAAAACAAATCCCACCCTTTTTGGTGAAAACTCTTTCTTTAAGAAATTGTCAATCCCAAATCCCTTGAAGAACAGGTAGATTCCTAGAATAAATAAAAATCCAAACCAGCCTATCTGAGGTTTTCCCAACAAAAATGCCACACCAAAAAGAAGGAAGATTAGTCCGGGCGCCCCTAGCATAAGTCCTGCAAGTTTTCGGTCTTCCATGACCTCCCTTATATATCTATGAAGAATAAAGTATGTTTCTTCGATTGTTTCACTTTGCTGTATAACTATCCTATCTATAGATATTATTTGCACCTTTGATTGAATGGCCGGCAAGATATTCTCATCTTCACGCCCATCTGTGACAAGAATTACACCTTTTACTTTTATTTTTTTAAGAACATAGTCAAGTTGATCGGATAGCACTATATCAGATTTTACACCAACGTCAGAATCCCCAGTAAGAGCTACGACTTCACAAGGTGTGTCCTCTTTTTTCAATTTTCGAAAGACTTGGATTGCCCTAAAAAGAACATTTGTATCTGATTCTGTAGGATCGGCTATACCAAGTTCCATGGCTGCATTTAGGATACTTTTTTCTCCTATAATCGGCCCTTGAATACCTGTTTTTACCCCCAGGTCATTATCTCTATCAACTGAGAGCACCAATATTTTCTTCTCAAACATCGATTTCTACCATCTTCTTTTTGACTGAGTCTAACTTATCTTGCATAGAAGACTTCTTGTCTAATCTATAATCAATCTTTACGTTAGTTATAATTCTTTCTATTCCCATTTCAAATATTAAGTTATGCGAATAATCGATTAACTTGGATATCTCATTCCACTCACCTTCTACAATTGTACCCATAGGTGTGAGTTGATATTTTAATCCACTTTTTTCTATGTTTTTTATAACTACTGCGATATAACGACTAAGAGATGTTCCAACTCCAATAGGGACAAAAGATATTTCCGCTATCAAATATTTCCCCCAGCCTGGAGAATCTTAAGTTCGTCCAAGGTAAGTTTTTCTCCATTTTTAAATTTCTCTAAGATATCCTCACTTTTCTTTGATATTTCTATTTTCTTTTCTTTTATCTTTTTCTCTTTTTCCTGTTTCTCAGTTTTTCTTGAATTAATTTCTAATCCTTTGATTTTAGCCCTTAGTTCTCTTATTTTGTCATATAGTTCATCAACATATTTTTTCTTTTCAATATAGTTCTTGTGTATTGTATCTGCTTCTTTTTTGATATCTTCAGAACTATTGAAATAGTATATCATACGCTCATGATACTTAGTGGATTCATCCGAAAGCTCTAGGACTTTTTTATGGTATTCCTCAGAATTTTTTTTCAATGTATCTAAATCTTTTCGAGAAAAGCGGGCTTCTTTGGAAAGAGCTTCATAGTTTTTAGATTCTTTAAGGTCTTTTTTTAAGTCCTTTATGATGTCAACAAGTTGTCGTTCTTTATCCAATGAAAGAACTTCAGTTTCAAGTTTCCATTCAATATTGTCAATCTTTTTTTCAATCTCTGAAGAGGAAGTAATATCCTTGTTCTTTGTAGCTTCTTTAATTTTATTCAAAGATTCATAAATTACTCTTAGTTTAGAGCTATTTTCTTCACGTAGTGCCTTATATTTTTTTGTTTCCTCATTAGCTTTATCTCTAAGTTCCTTGTTTTCCTTGCCTTTCTTAATCAGATCAGAAACTTGAGCGTTCTTTTCATCTCTTTTTTGCTTTAAGGCCAAAAGCTCTTTTTTATATGATTCCGCCTCAGATTCCAAAGCCTTTAATTCTTGTGAAATTTTTATAATTTCATCGTCTACTGAACCTTCCAAAGACATACCTCAACTTGTAAATATTAGTATCATTTATAATTATTTTGGTTAAATCAGTTAAGAATATATATTTCATCCTATAATTAGACTTATGTCTCTTATTTTTGGAGCCGGTAAAATAGGATATGCAGTATCTTTAGTACTTAAAAAGAGAGGCAAAGAAGTAGTGGTCATAGATAAAAATATGCAGGCTTTGAGCAGGGCCGAAACTATTGGTTGTAAAACTTATCTATTTGATTTTACTAAATCATTTAATCTTATAGAGGTAAATATTTCAAAATTTAAAGAAATAATTATCACTACTTCAGACCATAAGATCAATATTGAAGCTTTGAAAATTTCAAGAGAGCTCAATAAAGAAGCTTTGATAATTGTTAACGCCCCTAGTTCAGAACATATCTCCGGACTTAAAAAATTGGGGGCAGATTTTGTTGTTACCCCAGATAGATCTATGGCGCAAATAATAATAAATCAGCTTGAACTTTCAAATTATTGGAGAAATAAAGACACATTAAAAAAAATACTTGAGAAATCCAAGTCCTTAGCAATTGTAATGCATGATAATCCTGACCCAGACGCAATGTCAAGCGCTTATGCCCTTAAAACAATTGCAGAAAGTTTGAAGGTAAATGTAGATATATATTATGGTGGCGAAATTAGTCACGAAGGAAACAAATTGATGGTTGAACTTTTGAAATGGGATTTCAAGAAGATAGCCGAACATAAGAAATATGTCTTAAGAGAGTATGATAAAATTGCATTAATCGATATGCCAAATCTGTCTAATACGACTATATTCCCATCGGAAATAAAACCAGATATTATAATTGATCATCATTATACTGAAGAAGAAAAAATAAATGCAGAATTCATGGATATAAGACCTAAAGTTGGTGCAACTGCCACCATTATGACTTCTTATTTGAGAGATTTTGGTATTGAAGTAAATGAGCAATTAGCCACAGGATTAATGTATGGGATTCTTGTTGATACTAATAACTTTAAACGAAATTTTGAGAAGGAAGATACCGAGGCCGTATATTATTTAAAACCCAAGATTAATAAAGAACTTTTGAATATTATTGAAAATCCTAATATTTCTCAAGATACTCTTGATGTTTTGTCTAAGGCGATAAATAACAAGAAGCTTTACGACAAATATGTCATTTCCAATGTTGGATATGTAGATAATAAGGAATCATTGTCTCAATCTGCAGATCTATTATTGAAACTTGAAGGGATTACTGTATCCATAGTTATTGGAATAATTGAAGATTATGTATACGTATCTGCTAGGTCAAGGGACCAGATTATTGATATCAGCAAGATAATTACAAAGGCTTTTTCTAAAATGGGTTCTGCAGGAGGGCATATGAATTTTGCCGCTACAAAGATATCTCTTGGGGCTTTCGGTTATAGTGAAGACAAGGATATTTTAGTAAAAATAGTAGGGGATACTATATCGGAGTACTTCTTTAAGACTTTAAAATTAAATAGTAAAGGTTCAATATAAATTGAACCATATCGAAATATATAAATATAGAGCATTATAAGTTTCTATTGGTGATGAAATGAAAAAATCCTTTATGATACTTGGTGCAATTGGAGTAATTGCAATCTTAATTTCAGGATTCTTTATAGGAACTTTTTTTTTAGGACCAAATATATACTCCAAGAGAGTTATTTACGATGAAGGTGTTGCTTACTCCCCAGGATACGGCGGTGCCCCTCAGACCGATACCTATTCAAAAACTGTTTACCAGAGTTATACGGAATCAAGTGAATTAAATTCAAATGATCGAAAAGTTGTCAAAAATGGGAATGCAAATATAGAAGTTGAAAACTTTGATTCTTCTATCTCAAAAATTAAAGAACTGGCCATTAAATACGAAGGATACGTAACAAACTCGAATATGTGGATTTCTGATTCAGAAACAAAAAGCGGTAATATTACAGTAAAGATACCGGAAAAAAGATTTGAAGAGTTTAGTGATTCTTTAGTCCAAATTGGAAAGATTAAATCCAAAGAAACTTCGGGATACGATGTTACTGAAGAGTATATAGATTTACAGGCAAGATTAAAAAACTTGAAAAATCAGGAAAAAAGGTACACAGAACTTCTAGACATGGCTAAGGATGTACAAGACGTTCTTGCAATTGAAGTCCAACTTGGGAGAATCAGAGGCGAGATAGAAAGTTATGAGGGAAGATTAAAATATCTCGATAATACAACAACTTTTGGTACATTTTATATAAATCTATATGAACCTGAAAAGATTGCCCACGAGTGGGGCATAAAGAACACATTTGATAGAGCCATAGATGCATTCATAGTTTCAGTTGCTGGAATAATAATATTGGGCGGATTCTTTATACCAATATTAATCCTTCTTGGGGTAATATACGTAATAGTAAAATATATTAGGAAAAGAGTAAAAAAATAATATTTTATTTTATTTTTTTGGAATTGATTGTGGTACATACTGAGTATTTCTTTCGTTGCCTTTTAACGGAGGTTTACTCAAAGTATTTCTTTTCCTACTAAGTCCCTCTATTATTGCAAATAATGCTATCAATCCTATTACAATTGCTATGAAAACATAGAACTCCATAATTTCACCTTGTCATTGGTTTAAAAAAAAGGTATATAAAATTATTGGTTGAGATATTTTTATTTACCGCAACCACAGCCACTAGATGATCCTCCGTCTCTTCCGCCGCCCGCAGAATTACTAGTACTTAGCCCCATTGATTCAGTGTCTAATGCAAATAACTTGGATATTTTAGTACTTACTGGACCTTTCCCATCGTTTGTTCTAAACCAATATTCTATATCCCATTCTTTTGCCTTTGGCGCAAATTTGAAAAGTTCATCTTCATACATAGGCAGGATATACAATATTCCATCTTTCGAATTGTTATCAGTTATATCTGCTTTAATCATTTCTCTTCTTGACCCATTTATAAAGACAAACATATATCTGGGTAGATCTCCATCAGCGTCTTTATATTCTACTTGAAATTTATAAGAAAATGTGTTATTCTTGAAAGTGTACAAAAGAACTCCGTTTTGAAGTTCTGGGGACGTATTTTCTGTGGCCAATATAGGGGAAACAAATAGAGATATCGCAAATATCAATGTTAATAAGACCATAATTATTTTATTCATTTTTTTACCTCCAATACTGCTTAAGATAAATTTTTAAAAAATATTTATATAAGCTTTTGTATTGATATTCTATAGAAGTTTCAGATTCCCCACTATCTTATCAATTTCATCCTCTGGGGCGGGCCCTATACCCAAAACAGTGATTGTTCCAGGAGGGATTTCTGTTAATCCCGCATCTTTGATTAGTTCAGTTGTCAGACCAACGCTTTTTGCCTCATTGAATACTTTAAGGAGCGAATCTAAATCATCAATCTTCAAAACAACTTTTTTTTGCCCTTCAGAAAACCATTCAGAAAAATATTTATTTTTGTTATTTTCTGATTTTATTGCACAACTTACTGCAGCATGTGCTACTTGAGCAGATAGTTTTCCTTTTGATAATTTCAAATCATCTCTAACAACAATTGCCATTTTATATTTAAATTTGTTAAAAAAACCAAACAATTAAACTCCCCTAAAAAAGTCTTTTATTATTAAAGTTTCATCTCTTTTTGGACCATAAGAGATCATACAAATGGGTGTTTTAGTCTGCTCTTCAATATATTTGGTGTATGCTTGGAGTTGCGTTGGCAAAGATTTCGCATCTTTTATCTTTTTCCAATCAAATTCATCCCATCCATCAAATTCAGCGTAGAGAGGTTTACACTCAGATAGTATTCTCATATTTGATGGGAAATCTTGGATAATTTTCCCCTTATAATCGTAAGCATAACAGATCTTAAGTTTTTTCATTCCGGTTAACACATCTATCTTAGTTATTGCAAGTCCTGAGAAATTATTCAAGAGACAAGAATATTTAACTAATACCAAATCAAGCCACCCACATCTTCTTGGTCTACCAGTAGTTGTCCCAAATTCTTTTCCTTTTTCTCTTAAATATTCTCCTTCTTTATCTAGAAGTTCAGTTGGAAAAGGTCCTTCTCCCACCCTAGAGGTATAAGCCTTCGTTATGCCTACAATTCTATCAATCTTTTTAGGGGATATCCCACTACCAGTGCATATGCCTCCGGCATTTGTATTTGAGGATGTAGTAAATGGATAAATGCCATGATCTATATCCAAATGAGTACCCTGCGCCCCTTCCATTAGTATATTCTTGCCATGGTCATAGGCACTATTTAAGAAAACGGAGGTATCTTTTATATAGTCTTTTAAGTAAGCCCTATAAGATACATATTCATTAAATATCAATTCAATATCTAAAGTTACATCTTCTCCGAATGCATCAAATATTTTCTGTTTAATTGGAATAATTAAATTAAGTTTATCTCTAAAGACTTCTAAATCTAATAAGTCAGAAAATCTAATCCCAAAACGAGATATTTTGTCAGAATAACAAGGGCCTATGCCTTTTCTTGTTGTTCCCGCTGCAAGGGCCCCTTTCATTTTCTCTTCAATACCATCTAAGATTCTGTGGTAGGGCATTATTATATTTGCTCTGTCACTGATTGATATATCTGGATTGAATCCATCTTTTTTTAATTTTTCAATTTCTTCAATCAGTACCTTTGGATCAACTACTACCCCATTTCCAAGAACAAGGGATTTCTTGTGCACCGCTCCGGATGGCATTATGTGAAACTTGTATGTTTTATCTCCAACTACTATTGTATGCCCGGCATTATTTCCACCTTGGAATCTAACTACGATGTCAGAATTTTCTGCATAAATATCAGTTACTTTTCCTTTTCCTTCGTCCCCCCATTGACTTCCTATTATTGCTAATAACAATTATCTCGCCTCGTGTTCAATATTAAATCCTTTTTTTATTATGATTGCCTTTTTCCAATTTTTATCCTCGTTTGGATAATCACTTCTATAATGAGCCCCTCTAGATTCTGTTCTTTCTAGAGCAGATATGGCTACAGCTTGGGCAACAAAAATAATATTTCTTAATTTGAAGTATTCCAAATAATTTTGTGTTGCGTTTATCTTTTCAAATTTATTTTTTATTTCAGAAAACTCCTTGATTGCAGTCGTTATTCCTTCTTTGTTTCTAATAATCCCAAGGTATCTCCACATGATCTCTTTTATTTCTTTAATCAGTTCTCTTTCTGAAGAACTTTCAATAAGTTTAGGTAATGAATCAATATACTTCTTGGTATCTATGTAGTCAAAATCATTTGCTAATGCAAATTCAGATGCATTTTTTCCTGCAATTTCCCCAAACACTAAAGTTTCAGCTAAAGCGTTGCCTGCAAGCCTATTGGCCCCGTGCACGCCACCTGCAGTTTCTCCACAGGCATATAATCCTTTGACATTTGTTTCGCATTTATCATTTATTTTTAATCCGCCCATGAAGAAATGACAGGAAGGCTTAACAAGAAGATTATCTTTAGTTAGATCAATCCCTTTAGTCAAGAAAAACCCTAATTCTCTTGAATATTTTGTTTTAAGAATATCCTCGGGAACTTCTTTATAGGATATGAAAACTCCACCATCGGTGCCTCTGCCTTCAAAGGCTTCGGTGAAAATAGCTCTTGACATTACATCTCGAGTAGTTTTTTCTAAAAGGTTTGAATCATATTTTCCAATGAATCTTTCACCTTTACTATTAAGAAGAACAGCGCCGTCAGTAAAGATGAATGGTAAAACTAGATAGGATTTAAGTGCCACAGTAGGGAAAAATTGTACATATTCCATATCTATCAAAGAAGCCCCAACATCTAACCCTAGGTAATACCCATCACCTTCAACATCGGAAGGGTTTGTGGAATTTCTATAGATATTTCCTGCCCCACCAGTTGCAATTATAATAGATTTAAATGAAATTTCCAAAAAATTTTTCCCATCGCATACTATTCCGGATACAACTCTACCGTTCTTTTCAAAGAGTTTGATTAAATATTTTCCTTCCAAAAATTTTATATCATTATTTTTAGCATATTCCATTAGTTTCAATGGGATTATTCTCCCGCACCCAGGACCTGGTGGCTCTACTCTTACAGTTCGTGCAACTGAATTTCCGCCGGATAGATTAAGGACAAAATTTCCATTTTCTTTTTTATATTGAATTCCGTAATCTTCAAGTGAAAGAATGGCGCTTTTTGTATTTTGAGAAAGAATTTTTGCTAATTTTGGGTCTGATACATTCGCTGAACCTTTCATTATGTCTTCATAATACAGATCAGAAGAATCATTTTCAGATAATGGCGCATTTAAAATTCCTTCAGAAATTGAACTGCATCCACCCTTTCCCACATATCCTTTGGTCAATATTATTACGTCTTTGACATATTTTTTAGATTCTATGGCGGCCCTTAGCCCTGCAAGCCCACCGCCAACTACTAAGACATCACAATTTATCTTTTCCATTTTATAATCCTACCTAAAACTAGCTCTTAAAGAAAGTCTTCTTGGTAGAGGTAAAGGTCTTGTTGGTTTTCCTTTAATAAGATCTAAGAAGCTAGCTTTGAATTCATTTACAGAAGTATTCTTCTGAGATGAATCTTCTCTAGATCTAATGTTAATTGTGGAATTCTTAATTTCCTCATCACCTATAACTATAATATATGGAACCCACTCTTTTTCAGCATCTCTTATTTTCTTACCAAGCCTCAAATCTCTATCATCTATATCGGTCCTTATTCCTGATTTTTCTAAATCTTCCAAAATTTTGAATGAGTATTCCAGTTGCTCTTCGCCTACAGGAAGAACTCTTACCTGGGTAGGAGATAACCACAATGGAAGCATTGGTTTCTTACCTTTCTTAGACTCTAAGTATGCTGTTTCAAGAAGTGCGTAAAGATTTCTCTCAATTGCACCTGAAATTGAAGCATGCAACATCAAAGGATATTTTTCTTTTCCATCTTCATCAAAATATTTGATTTCAAATCTTTCTGTATTTTCTATATCAATTTGAACAGTTGAAAGAGCTGAAGCTTTATTTAATGAATCGACAAAATTAAACTCAAATTTCATCACGAAATAGAATGGCCTTTCATCCCACATTTCAACTAAAACTGGCCTATTAATTAATGACATAAGCCTTTCCACAAATTCTGTATTTTCGTCATAAAATGATTTTACAAATCTTATAGCAACTTCATAATTTAAATTAAGTCCTTCCATCCATTTCATTGATAATTTAAATTGTTCGATAAACTCATTCTTTACACTGTCCATGGATGTAGCAAGAGTATGCATATCTGGCATAGTAAAAGCCCTTAATCGTCTTAAGCCTACTAGCTCGCCCCTTTGTTCTCTTCTGAAGCTGTAACGTGTCAATTCATATAATCTAAGTGGAAGATCTTTGTAAGAAATTATCATGTCATGTTTCATGAGATATTGGCCAAAACATGCTGCAAATCTTAAGAAATAATTATCATTTCCCGATTTAACTATATATTGCCTTGCCGGAAATCTATTTAGGTACTTAGAAAGCATTGGATGAGTAATACTATACATTATCGGTGTTTCTACTTCCATTCCCCCGTATTCGAGTATGCTATCGTTAACTCGAGTTTCTAATAACCTCTTGATTAGAACACCTTTTGGATACCACCTCAAATTTCCAGGATCTGAACCTTTTTCATAATCAACAAGCTCTAAATTTTTCATGTATTCAACATGCGGTGGAACCATATCGACTTTTCTAGAGTGGGTAACTTCATATTCTGCTAATTTTTTGAGGCTGTCATGATTTTTAAAATCAAACTTTTCTTGGGGCATAAGATTTAGGGAAGGATCAAGTATATACCAACTAGATTTAATTCTTTCCTCAGCTTTCAAAGCTTCAGATACGACCTCAGTATCTCTTTGAGACTTAATACTCCTAGAAAGTTCGGATAGAGGATGGCCTTTACATGATACTTTAAAGGCTTTATAATAACCAAAAGGTGCCCTTTTTACCTCATATTCTGTTTTTAATTTATTTTCTAAATCTTTCAATAATTTAATAGCTATTTCAGGAGGTGCAAGATTATTACTTAAATGCGCATATGGATACAGAAAAACTTTTTCTGATTTAACAGATTTTGATACTTCTGCAACTTCATTAAATGCTTTATCAATTACAGAATCATCGTCACCTTCTTCAACAGCAACAAAGACCGAAAGACAATCTTCCATTCTGCCTTCCTTTAAAGAATCTTCAATCTCCTCAGCTATTTTTGTCTTTGAAGTAATTTCATACTCTAAATAGTCACTATGTATTAAAAGAATCTGCATAGATTCACCATTAAAAAGATTATATTATAGAAGCAATCTTAATGCGTAACTTATATAACTTTCGGAATAGATTCCTTATTTTAGAAAGGTAAATCTTTAATAGTTACAATTCATATATATTTTATGGAAGGGATTCTTGCGATAACTGGTGCAAGTGGAGTTATATACGGCATCAAATTGTTGGAAAATTTGAAAGGCAACATACATTTAATTGTAAGTGAAAGTGCAAAGAAAATAATTAAGGATGAAACAAATTACGAGTTAGATAAATTAAATAAATATGCATACAAAGTCTATAAAAATAGTGAAATGAAGGCACCTATTGCTTCAGGGAGCTACCCTTTTGATTATATGGTCATATGCCCCGCTACAATTTCAACTATTTCCAAGATAGCTGTAGGTATTCAAGATAATCTGATTACTAGAGCCGCAGCTGTATCTCTAAAAGAAAAAAGAAAATTGGTTATTGTTCCACGAGAAACTCCCTTGACTTCAATAAATCTAAAAAACATGGCAACTCTCTCTGACGAGGGTGCTGTTATACTACCTGCAATGCCAGCTTTTTACCATAAGCCCAAAAATATAGATGAAGTTACAAATTTTGTAGTTGGGAGGATTTTAGATCAAGTTGGTGTAGAAAACAATTTATTCAAAAGATGGGGAACTTAGGAAAAATATAAATTATTTTAATTTTTTAAGTACAAGTTCAGCACAAATTTGAACAGGATCTATGGTTGGAGACAAAGGTGGGCTATAACAATTCTCTATTTTTGCCAAATCATTAATCTTAATACCTTTTTGAACAGCAAAACCTACTGCAAGTGTTCTAGCAAATATACCTTCTTCGCCTATAGCTTGGAATCCCAATATATCACCTTCAGTAGACGCTAGAATTTTGATAATTATATCTTTATATCCCGGATAATATTCTGCCCTAGACTTACCTTTGTATCTGGCCTTGACATATTCTACCCCCATAGTAGATAAATTATCTTCTGTTACTCCAAATGCCCCAATTTTTAAATCGAAGAAATCCATTATTGTGAGATTAATTACAGGATTTAATTCTAAATTTCCCCCAACAGAATTTATTCCAGCAATTTTTCCACCCCTAACAGCATTTGTTCCTAGGCTTGAAGAAAATTGCTCACCTGTGAAAAAATATTTAACGCTTGCGCAATCCCCGCAAGCATATATGCCATCAATTGATGTTTGAAGTCTTGAATCTGTCTTTATCCCTTTTTGAATCTCAATTCCACAATCTTTAGCTAAATAAGTATTTGTTCTGGTTCCAGAAGCCATTATGATGATGTCTGCATCTATTAATTCATTGTCGGCAATCAAGCCTTGAACTTTATCCTCACCAGCTATATTAATAACATTCTTATCTGTTACTAGGTTTATTCCTTTGCCCTTCAAATAATCTACAATTAATTCACTCATGTCCATGTCGATTTGCTGTCTTAATGGCCTATTTTCGTTAGAAACTATAATTACATCAAGCCCTCTATTCTTCAGAGCATACGCCATTTCTAAGGATATTCTGCCAGAAATGCATCCTTTACATGCTGCTTTACACCCCCATCCGTATGCATATATAATTGCTTTTTTTGAAGCGTCTATTTTTTTAGATAGGTTTATTGCATCATCTAGAGTTCTTATGAAATAGATACCTTCGGGATATTTATAGCCAATTTTATAATTGCATGGGATAGCGCCAGTTGCCAGAATCAACGAATCATAACTTATTTCAGAATTATCTTCGAGAATTACTTTTTTATCATGGGGATTTATTTTCTTAATTTCTTTATTAAGCAAAAGATTTATTTTTTGTTTTTCATAGAATTCTTTTGGAAATATTATAAGCTTATCAAAATTTTCGATATCACCAGATACCACATATGGGAGGCCACATAATGAATATTGAGGAAAATTTTGTTTTTCAATTAATGTAATCTCAGCATTTTTATCAAATTTTCTTGCTTCTAGAGCCGCTTCTGAACCCGCTGCGCCTCCTCCGACAATTACAAGTTTCATATAAATCGTCTCTAAATATAAAAATTAAGTATTATTTAAATATATTCTTAAGGATATAAGGCCATCATATCTAAGAATAAAGAAAAAAATTAGACTAAATTAATTAGTTCGCTAATGTAATTTGTCAAGTCTGTTTACTAAGTCATCTTTCATTAGGCAACTAATAGCATCATCTACTGTTTGTTCCTCAGTGATTACAGCCATTATATTATGTCTAACTAAGTCATTATAGATGCCCTGGCCCATTCCGTAACATATGACTAAATTACAGTCTTGTATGTTATTAATCATACTTGAATGGTCACAACTACCACACTGCCCGTTACTTTTTCCAATATTTTGTCGGTATTCTTCTCTAATTATGGCGTTTTCTTTTATTTCAAAAACTCTGAACCCCAGAGTTCTACCAAAGTGATGAGATATAGTCACTTTGTCGTCAGTTGCTATGGCTACCTTCATAGATACACCTCTTTATGAATAATTATTCATAATATTTATAAATGTTTGCTAGTAACAATAATAAGACTAGGCATAGATAACGATTTAAGTAAAAAAGAAGAGAAAAAGTTGGTGTTTATTTGGAGATAGGAACATATTTCTTTAGAGATGATTTATTTTACTCTAAAACACATGAATGGATGAAAATTGAAGGCGATATATGTATTATCGGGATAGATGATTATTCCCAAAGAGAGATAGGAGAAATAGCTTATATCGAACTTCCTGCAATAGGTACTAATGTCAAACAATTTGGATTATTATGTCAAATCGAATCTGTTAAGACTGTGTTGGATATTTTTTCTCCTATGTCTGGAACAATAATAGAAACTAATAAAGAAATTGAAAATTCGCCCGATCTTTTGAATACTAAACCATACGATTCATGGATATGTAAGATTAAATCCTCAGAACTTGATGAAAAAATAAATTTAATGAACATAAATGAATACATAGAATTCATTAAAGGAGTAATAGATAAATAAAATTTAACTTATCTCCACACTGGAACTCTCCTAAAGATAAAATCCAAATATCCTTTGAACCTAACAAATGCATACAAAGGCCTATAGAAAATGATAATTATTGGAGAAATTAGAAAATAGGAAAGGTCCTTCTTCTCTTTTACAACTTCTAAATCAGAATACCCAGTATTAAAATTCTTAATATAGAATGATACCGATCCTTTATCTTTGTCAAAAGATCTATCCTGACATTCCGGGCAAGACATTATCAGACAATATTAAATCAAAACTAGAGTTTTCTATTTTTCCATTGCTTAGCATTTTGTATACCCACAACATTTGCAACTTACACATCCTTCAGAAAATACTAATACTTCACCGCATTCTGGACATTGCGCTGGCATTCCATTACTATTAGCCGCTCCGTTTGAGGTTACTACCAAATCTAGTCTTTCTTGTTTTGTGTTTAGTTCTTTCTTAATATACCTATCCAAAACTATAGCTATTGCATCAGCACAAGAATGAACAGGTATACCCTCGTCCCATGTAGGCATTGGACATCTGATATGTCTTAACTGCTCCAATATAGATTCAATTCCTATTCCAGATCTCAAGGCCAATGATATTAACCTTGCTATTGCTTCGTTCTGACTTGCGGGACAACCTCCAGATTTACCCATTTGCATAAATATTTCGCAAAGCCCATATTCATCCTCGTTTATAGTAACATAAAGATTACCACAACCAGTTCTTATCTTTTCTGTAAATCCTTTAGTTACTTTTGGTCTTGGCCTTGGGGCCTTTTGGATAGAAGTTTCTTTTTTATTAACTTTCCCAATGTTCAAAACTTGTTCGTCTCTAGATCCATCCCTATATATAGTAGTCCCCTTGAGCCCACTTCTGTAAGCTAATAGATAAGCTTGCATGACATCCTTCTCAGTTGCACTTTTTGGGAAATTAATAGTTTTTGAAACAGCGTTATCTGTATACTCTTGAAATGCCGCTTGGATTCTTATATGCCATTCTGGAACAATATCGTGAGCAGTTACAAATATTTTTTTAATGTCTTCAGGTATTTCTTCTATATTTTTTAAAGTGCCTTCCCTTGCAATTCTCTTCATTAGCTCTTGATTGTAAATTCCTCGCTCATTGGATATTTCTGCAAAAACAGGATTAATTTCTAAAAGTTCATCTTTATCCATCACATTTCGGATATAGGATATTGCGAATATAGGCTCTATTCCACTAGAACTACCTGCTATGAGGCTTATAGTACCAGTTGGTGCTATTGTAGTTACAGTTGCATTTCTAATTGGCATTTCTCTTCTGTCATGAAATACACTATTTTCAAAATTTGGAAAAGGCCCCCTCTTTGAAGCAAGTTCTCTTGAAGTTTCACTAGCTTCTTCTTTAATGAACTTCATTAAGATTTTTGCGAGATCGACTGCATCTTCTGAATTATATGGTACCCCCAGTTTTAGAAGCATGTCTGCAAAGCCCATGACCCCTAATCCTATTTTCCTGTTGCCTTTTGTCATGTCTTCAATTTGGGCCAAAGGATACCTATTAACATCAATAACATTATCTAGAAAATGAACAGACTTCTTTACAACTTCTCTTAAATGGTCAAAATCTATTTCATATCCTTTATTAGTTTTCTTTAAAAATTTTGAAACATTTATTGAACCAAGATTACAAGATTCATAGGGGAGAAGAGGTTGTTCTCCACAGGGATTAGTACTTTCGATTTCACCTATAGCGGGAGTTGGATTCCCTCTGTTTAGTCTATCAATAAATACTATGCCGGGTTCTCCATTTTTCCAGGCCATATTTACTATTAGATTAAAAACTTCTATTGCACTTAATTTACCATCTACTTTCCCTGTTCTCGGATTAAAAAGTTCATAATCTTTTCCATTTTCAAATGCTTCTATGAACTTATCTGTAATCGCCACGGATATATTAAAATTATTAAGTTTAGTATTCTCTTCTTTACATTTAATGAATTCTAGGATATCAGGGTGATCCACCCTTAAAATTGCCATATTGGCCCCTCTTCTTGTTCCACCCTGTTTTATCGTTTCTGTAGCTGTGTCAAATACAGTCATAAAAGAAACTGGGCCACTTGATATACCTTTAGTTGTCAGGACTACATCATTTTTAGGTCTAAGCCTTGAGAAGGAAAATCCAGTTCCACCACCGCTTTTGTGGATCAAAGCCGTATATTTTATTGCGTCAAATATACTATCAATTGAATCTTCAACAGGCAAAACAAAACATGCAGATAATTGGCCAAGTTCTCTCCCGGCGTTCATCAATGTAGGTGAATTTGGAAGGAATTCAAAATTTGTCATCATTTGATAAAACTCTTTAGTTAATCCTTCAACATCTGCATTTTCGTCATAAAGTAAATCAGCTATTGCGATACTTTTTGATACTCTTAAAAAGAGGTCATTTGGAGTTTCTATCACATTTCCTTCTTGATCCTTTTTTAGGTATCTCCTTTCTAATACTTTTATCGCATTATCTGACAAATTTAATGGCTCTTCTGCATAATCAGTACTACCACCCTTATCATAATTATAACCCTCAGAAACTGCCATGCTAATATAAATCCCTCCAATTCATATGTTAGTCCAAACTATTTTATTGATTAATTTGTTAATTATAAATCTTTTGGTAAACGATTTTTAAAATTTGATATTGCAAAAATTATTCCATTAAAACTGTTTTGATACATCAAAAATTATTTCTAATGTTCGATTTGAATGTTTTTTTATATCATTAATTATTTAAAGAAATATTATTTTTTTATATTATGCATAAAACAGCAAGCATTGACATTGAAAAAGACATCATAAAAGAGAATTCAATGATAGCAAATGATAATAGTAAACTTCTAAAGAAATATGGAATTAAATCTTATAATGTAATGGGTGCGATAGGCTCTGGAAAAACTTCTCTAATAGAAATTGCCATTGATGCTTTAGTGAAAAAAGGAAAAAAGGTTGGCATTATTGCAGGAGATGTAGTTGCTGAGTATGACTCTAATAGATTTAGAAAACACAAATGCCTTGTAATTCCATTAAATACTGGAAAGGAGTGCCATCTAGATGCACACTTGATATCCCATGAACTGGAAGATCTAGAGGAAAGAGGAATTCTCCAAGACCTCGATTATTTTATAATGGAAAATGTGGGAAATTTAATATGTCCTTCAGATTTTACACTAGGTGAAGACAAAAGAATTGTTATTGTCAGTGTAAGTGAGGGAGATGATATAGTATTGAAACACCCAATAATATTCAGGTTTTCAGATGTATGTATAATCAATAAAATTGATATCGCCGAAGCTGTTGATGCAAGCCCTGAAAAAATGGAAAGGGATTGTCTTTCGCTTAATCCTAAAATAAAAATTATCAAAACATCTGTAAAGAAAAATATAGGAATATCAGAATGGTTAGATATATTCGAATAAGATACATTTATTAAGATATTAATAATTATTTATAGTCTTTCAAAAATTTTCGGGTATCTTCTGTATTCATCCAGCCCTCATCCAGTTGTTTTATGACATCATCGATCTTCTCAATCTGGGCTAATAAGTTTTGTTTTATCTCTGGTTCATTTATTCTAACATGTGTGAAGGTACTAAGTATTGCCAATGGATTCCGGATATGATCAATAAGATGAGCAAATTTTTCAATATTATTTTCTATTTGAACTAAAGCCTTTTTTCTTTCTGTAATATCCCTAAATGCAGTCACCGCACCGATGATTTCGGCATTTTGTGTAATAAACTTATTATTGGCTTCTACCATAATTGTGCTGCCATTTTTGTGATTTAATTCTAGTTCTATTCTTCCGTCAGGAGTATTGCTTATTCCTTGTCTATACATCTTAGCCAAAGTGGGGATATATTTGACATCAAGAATCCCCACGTCCATGAAACTTTTTCCAAGTAATTCTTCTTTCTTGTAACCTAATTTTGTTTCAATTCTTTTATTAATATCTAATATTTTCCCGTATTTATCGACATAAAGAATAATATCTCCAACGGTGTCCAGTATAATCTTATTCTTTCTCTCACCTTCAGTCATAATTTGAGTGGATGATTTTATTTTGTTAAATCCACGATTTATCAAATAAAAGACCAATAATGAAGTCAATAATATAAATAATATATCTTTAAAAGTTTGGAAAAAAACCAACGTAGGAACGTCTTTTGCACGCATAGCCAAAAATACGTCAGAGAATATAATCCATACGATTCCCATAACAAAATAAACACTGACAATAATAATTGGATTTTCGAAAGAAATTTTTTCATCTGATTGGCCCATAATTAATACCTTTAGATTTTTACATGATTGCCTTAGTCATGATGAGATATATTATTTTATTAACTTATGGGTAAAGCTAAATCTATAGCGAATGATAAAATAATAATTAATATAAAAAAATTAATCTATAAACTCAACACTTACTTCTTTTACATCCCACAGTGTTTCGATCTTTTCTTTAATCTCTTCTCTTATCGAATTGGCAAATTGATGATTAGACGGCAAATCAATTGTAAGAAAGACTTTACCGTTGTTAATTTCTATCTTTTTAATAAGATTTGTCCTTACAACATCAAGCCCGGTTAATGGATTCATTACTTTCTTTAATCTATTGTTCACAATCTCTATTGTCGTTGGTACCTTTTCTGTTATTATTCCGTGTTTTTCTTCATAATTTTGAATTGCTGCCCTTAATCCTTCAACTGCCAATACTGAGCAGTGCGCTTTTATTGCAGGCAATCCACCTAATGCATCTGCTGCCTGTTGCCAAGTAATTTTCTTTGCTTCATCAAGGGTTTTACCCTTGGCCATATCAGTGATAATAGAGCCTGTTGCGATATTAGATGCACAACCATAGGACTCAAATTTAATATCTTCAATTACCTTAGTTTCAAAATTTACTTTTATATAAACTGAAACCATGTCCCCACATGCAGGACTTCCTTCAGTTGCTTTGCCATCTGGATTTTCTATTTTACCTACATTATGCGGATGACGAAAATGTTCCAAGACTTTTTCACTATATGGAAATTTCATTAGTATCCCCCTTAAGAATTTTTACCCAATGGACTAATTTTTCTAAGCTCAGCTACAACTTCGGCTATATTGTCCACAATCAAATCAACATCACTAATCTTATTGTATCTACCAAATGTGAATCGAACAGAACCATGCGCCCTCTCGTGGTTCCCACCAATACCCATTATAACATGACTTGCCTCAAGAGATCTACTGAAACATGCAGATCCTGTGCTGACAGAAAAACCCCTCATATCAAGATGAAGTGTAATTGATTCCCCTTCTACATAATGAAAGGTAATATTAGCGTTTTGGGGAATTCTTTTTTCATTGTGCCCATTCAAAGTTGTGTCAGGTATCTCAGATAATACTCTTTTAATAAGATGGTCTCGCATCTCTTCTATTTTTTTAGTTTCTTCTAGTGTTACCAATTCGATAGCCTTTGCAAAACCTACTGCCCCGGGAATATTTTCTAATCCTGCACGCTTGTTAAATTCCTGGAATCCTCCGTCCATCCATTTTGAGAGCGGAGTATTCTCACGGATAAATAACGCCCCAGATTCTTTAGGCCCGTGTATAGTGTGGGCAGACAAAGTAATAAGATCAACGGGAATTTTCCCAACGTCAATTGGAACTCTTGTGAAGGTATGTGTTGCATCTGTATGAAAAAGCACACCTTTATTTTTACAAATGTTTGCTATTTTAGCAATATCCTGCATTGTACCAATTTCTTGATTAGCATGTTGAATTGATACTAAAATAGTGTCTTTGCTTATAGATTTTTCAAGTTGATCAAAATCAATTAATCCATATTGGTCAACATCAAGATAAGTAACTTCAAACCCCTGTCTTTCAAGACTCCTTGCACTATTAAGAACTGGAAAGTCTTCAATTTTTGATACGATTATGTGCTTACCTTTTTTTTCTTTTAGTGCCATTGCAACTCCTTTGATAGCCATATTACTTGATTCAGTGCTTCCTGAAGTGAAAACAATCTCTTCAAAATTGGCACCAAGATATTTAGCTATAAATCTTCTAGAATCTTCCAGAACTTCTCTTGCCTCAATACCTAAGGAGTACCCAAATTCTGAAGTTGCAACAGCATACACTTCAAAGAAATATTTTTTCATAGATTCAAGAACTCTCTCGTCCAATCTTGTCGCAGCCGCATTGTCAAGATAAATATTTTTTTCCATAATAACACCAATTAAATAAACAAGGTCATGCTTGATTCCATTGCTTCTTGGATATATGTCCCAACTGCACAATAATCATCAATTAGGTCTTGCCTTAGATCTTCAGGCTTTACCCCCATTATTTCCATAGTCATATCACAAGCCAATATTTTACCGCCAAGTTCTTTGAAGTCTGTAATCAGTTTTTCTAGAGAAGCGACATTGGCTTTTTCCATTCTCTTCTTTATCATCATTTTTCCCAATCCCAGCATATGCATCGTTGAGAGGGGACCTTTTTCAAGTCCCCCCTTCTTCAATCTCTGAAGCCCCCAAAAAGTAAAGTATAAAGAAACTTCCATACCCATTGAAAGAGCGCCATTTCCTATTATTAAGGCACTGTAAACTTTATCCATATCGCCGCTGTGAACAATTATCGTAGCTTTATTTTTTTTTGAATTAGTTAAACCTTGCATATTCTTATCTTCCAAGTATTACCCCCCTCTTCAATTGATACAATCTTATACCCTAAAGCCTTTACAGCCATTGGTATTTCCTTCTTAGAAGCAGGGTGTGTTCCCTCTATCTCAACTATATCCCCAGCTACTGCTTTTCGCAACGCTTTTCTACATTCAACTAGGGGTACAGGGCAAGTTTGACCTTTAACATCAATTTTTATTTCCGCCATTTCTTCAACTCCCTTGAGATTACAAGAATATTAATATATAGTCTTTCAATATATTTGATTGTTCAACGTTAAAAGCCTAACTGCAATAAATAATATATATAAAAATTTTTATTACTTTTAAAAAAATATAGAATTTGGATTTATAAAATATTCAATATAGAATAGAAGAAAAATAAAATAAACTAAATAATAATTAGATTTAATTATTATTCTTTTTATCCTGATTTTTCTTTAGGATTTTTGAAATACTGGCAACAGGAAGTTCACTGTATTTTATCCATGGATAATAATTAACTTTTCCATAGATTTTAGATCCTAGAGGCCCAGCATTTGAGCCCCACCAGTTATTTTGTGCATTAAATGTATTTGTTATATCGCTATTATATACTTCATATCCATTATATCCTAATCCAGAAAACGTCTGGATAGAATTAGAATATATGTCATTGCTGTTTGCCGTGGCCTCACTACCATCATCAATAGAGAATCCCCTAACGTTGCTTTTAATTATGTTGCCTGTTATAATGTGATTACCTGAACCTACATCAAATTTGGAATATGCAAAGACTATTCCATTAAGATTATCGTGAATGTAGTTGTTAATAATTTGCCAGTCTTTACTTGCAGCAATCCATATACCTGCACTTTGATTATTTGAAGATGATGTACCAGTTTTCATTGTATGCCCGTATATCTCATTGTTAGTTACAATAACTCCCTTGCTCCATCCTGCAGATTTAATTCCAATGTATTTATCTACGCTGCCTATTGCACTGCCATTGTTGTAAACTTTATTGTTTTTGATTAAGATATTCAAGTTATTTACAAAGTTAGTCGAACTGACAGCAGATTCAACATCAATTCTTATCCCTTCTGTTTCGTTGTTGTATATTGTGTTGTTTTCTACAATAACATTATAGGTATGATTTCCATCTTGTTTTCTGCCGTATAGAACAATTCCAACGCCCGAAGAACTTGGGTCATTGTTCTTTTTCTGACCCCAAACTTCGTTGTTAGAAATAGTAGAATTTTTAACATCGTTTAACAGTATTCCATAACTGTTTGCTGTTATTTCGTTATGCGAGATTGTAACATTACTGAGCCCAGGAAATCCTTCTCCAACATAAATTCCTGCATTTTGTGAGGTGTTAGAATCGAACCCTCCCTGTATCCTAAATCCTCGAATATTGACATTGCTTACTGTTACCTTAAAGACAGACCTAGCTTGACCCCCTCCAGTTGTTGGGGCGTTCATTATAACGCTACTAGGGATTCCGGTATTTCCAACTAGACTAACAGATTTGGTAATTATTATTGAAGAATTAAGATCATAATTTCCACCCGTGAAATGAATGGTATCTCCATTGTTTGCACCAGCTATTGCCGTATTAATTTCTCCGGCCGACATGCTTGAATCGACATTAATAGTCGCCGCACTAACGGGATTTAATATAGCTAAATAGGACACTAACATTAGCACGCTTATTAATATTGAATTAATTTTTTTCATTGAACCACCTCATTGTAAGTCATTGACTAACAATAATGGCTCAATCTTGATATATAAATATACCCAATATTGATTAGCAATAATTAAAAATATAATATATAATATTGTAACTAAAAAGTTAATAATAAAAATAGATAAATAAAAAAATTATCTGCCTATTGCATCTACAGGGCATATGTAGGCGCATAATCCGCATCCGGTGCATACTGTTGGATTAATACTTGAGTGACCATCCTTAAATTCTAAAGCAGGACATCCAGATAGTTTGATACATGCTTTGCATGCCCTACACATAGATACTTCTACTCTGTAGATAGGCCTCTTATCTATGCCCTTTAGGAGAACACATGGCCCTCTTGATACAATAGCATATACCTGTTCACTTTCAAGTGCTCTTTTTAGAGCATCTTCAATGCTTTTTACATCAGTTGCATTTACGACTTCAACTGGTATATCCATACCGGCAATCAACTTCTCAATAGACACAGAACTTGCAGGTTCTCCCATAGCAGTTAGCTGCGTTCCGGGATGAGGTTGATGACCTGTCATAGCGGTAGTTAAATTGTCAAGGATCACTGCTACAATCTTAGCATTGTTATATTTGGCATTGATTAATGGAGGTATCCCTGCATGGAAAAATGTAGAGTCCCCCAAAGTTGCAACAATTGGCTCATTTACAGATTTTGCAAGACCGCATGCTATCCCAAAACTTGAGCCCATGGCAATGCATGTATCAACTGTCTGGAGAGGCCTTGAGAATCCAAGAGTATAGCAACCGATATCCGAGGGGAATATGGCCTTTCCTCTTGTTACCTTTTTTATTGCATAAAACGTTGATCTGTGTGGACATCCAGCACATAATAATGGAGCCCTATTAGGAATAGTAATATTTTTAGGTTGTTCTTTAAATACATCAAACCTAAAAAATTTCGAAAGTATTTCAGTTACTAGATCCGTAGAATACTCGCCAGTTCTTGGAAATATATTCTTCCCGTATAACTTCAAGTTCAATTGATTTTCGTATATTATAATCTTTACATCATTTTCAATTACTGGTTCAAGTTCTTCAACTATTATGACTTTTTCTAAATCTTTAATAAATGACAAGATTTTATTTTTTGCTAAAGGATAAGAAATTCCAATTTTTAATATTGGGGGTTTAATGCCTAAAATATTAAGAGATTCCATCAAATAATTAAAAGATGCCCCTATAGTAATTATTCCAGTCTTTCCCTCTCCAGGTATGACATAATTAAAATTAGAGTCTTCAACAAATTCTCTTACTTTTTCCATTTTATCTAAAAGTTTTTTGTGTAATACTCTTGTATGGGATGGAACAGTGACATACCTTGTAACATCCTTTGTGAATTTTCCTTCTCTCTTTTGAATATTAATTTCGCCTAACTCTACATCGCCCCTTCCGTGGCATACTCTGGTAGTTGGCCTTAAAATTACAGGTATAGAAAACAACTCAGATAGGTCATATGCAAAGATTGTCATATCCCTAGATTCTTGAGCAGAAGATGGATCTAAACATGGTACATTTGCAAATCTAGCAAATATTCTATTGTCCTGCTCATTCTGAGAAGAATGACATTCTGGCTCATCGGCAGAAACAAGGACAAATCCTCCGTCAACTCCTGTATATGCAAGAGTCATAAATGAATCAGATGCAACATTAACTCCGACATGCTTCATTGTTACAAGGGCTCTTTTTCCCGCCCAAGATGCCCCGATTCCTACTTCGAGTGCAACCTTCTCATTAGTAGAAAATTCAACATAAACGCCGTACTGTTTGGCAAATCGTGCAGCAGTTTCAGGAATCTCTGTTGATGGTGTACCAGGATAGGCTGCAACAACTTCAACACCGGCTTCAAAAGCGCCTAAGGCAATTGCTTCATTGCCCATTAGAAGTTCTCTTTTCATGATTTATCAACGATGTAATCTTTTAAAAAACTTATTATCACAGCTATAATATATAAGAAAAGTTATTTCTTATCAAAAGTAGATTAAGATATTTTTGAATAAACTTAGTAAAAATCATTTTAGTTAAACTTAATTAACTAGATCTAATTAATGAAAACTCTTAAAAATAAGAATCAGAGTTAATTGGTAATATGCTCCAGAAATTAGATGATATTAACAAACAAAATTCTAAGAGAATTGGGATTATAAGTTGTGAAGTATTTGAAGATGAACTTTTATTTGTTATAAAAGAACATCCCGAAATAGGTAAAATAATTATTGTAGATACAGAGTCTTCAAAGTATTTTGAGAACGTTATCAGAAGTAATTTTCCTTATGAAAAAATAAAGATAGCTAGGGAATTATTTGCCCCAAGATACCTCAAAAGAGAAGAAAAACTTGAATTAATAGTATATATGTTGCCACTATTTCTCCATTATAGCCCAGGAGAATTAAAAGAAGAAGTATTGAAAGCTTGTATAGAATTACAGAAACATTCTGACTATCTTCTGCTTTATTATGGATTATGCGGCAATTCCATGAATAATTTAGAGGGTATGTTGAAAGATAATCGAGTAAGAATACCTTTTGATATTCTAAAGGATGAAAATAAAGAAATAGTTGATGACTGTGTATGTGCTCTTTTAGGTAGTAAATCCAAGTATTTAGAGATATTAACTAAAGAACCTGGTACATTTTTTTTGACTCCGGGGTATGCTAGTCATTGGGGACTTTTCAGCAAAAGAAAAATTGAAACTATAGGTGAAAACCGGCTAAAAGAAATTGGAGATAAATTGGGAATTGAAAAATTTGATGGTATTGAAATGACAAAATATTTACTAAGAGAAGCGAATTATAATCAGATTGTTGCATTAGAATACGATTGTTCTAATTGCCCGGAATACAAAAATAAATGTGAAACTATATCTTCTGAAATAGATCTAAGAATGTCCTATAGAGAAGGTACTATTAGACTATTAAATGATAGTCTTGAAAGGACCATCTCAGAAATTTATGAGAAATAAACTTAGTAAAATATTAAGTTTAACTTAATAAACTATGATTTGATAAGTTATTTTTTAATTTGCAAAAGTTTAGCATTAATAGCGACAATCACTGTGCTAAGCGACATCAATGCTGCGCCAACTGCAGGTGAAATTAGAATTCCCTGATTGTAAAGTATTCCGGCCGCTAAAGGTATGGCAATGACATTATATCCGGCGGCCCAAAACAAATTTTGTATCATTTTGTTGTATGTAGCTTTGCCAAATTTGATTAAGGTAACTATGTCATCGGGGTCGCTATTTACCAATACTATGTCAGCTGTTTCGGCGGCCACGTCCGTTCCAGAGCCTATAGCAATCCCTATATCTGCTTCGGCTAAGGCTGGCGCATCATTAACTCCATCACCAGTCATTGCGACAAACTCATTATTCTTTTGAAGCTCTTTTATTTTCTGCTGTTTTTGGTGGGGCAAAACTTGTGAAAAATAACCATCCAATCCAAGTTCATTTGAAACTTCTTTGGCTGTTTCTTCATTGTCTCCGGTAAGCATCCAGCACTTGATATTCATTTTATGCAAAGTATCGATTGCATTTTTTGATTGTTTTCGTATTTTATCGTTCAAAGAAATACTCCCTAGGATTTTAGAATCTTCTAGGATATATACTGTTGTTCCAACACTATTTGTTTTGGGAAAGGCGATATTGTTTCTTTCTAGGTATCCCGGGCTTACTGCTCTAATATTTTTGCCATCTATAATTCCTGTTATGCCCTCTCCCCTCATGTTCTTAAAGTCCTTTACTTCAATCAATTCAATATTCATTTCTTTGGCCTTATCGGTTATGGCTTTCGCTATGGGATGTTCAGAAGAAGATTCGAGAGATGCTGAAATTTTCATCAAATATTTCTCATCAATATTTTTGTATAATAGTTGCACAAAAGATACTCCAAATTTACCTTCGGTTAAAGTTCCTGTTTTATCAAATACTATTGTGGTTATTTTTCTAGCATTTTCAAAAGCGGTCCTATTTCTTATAAGCAATCCATTTTTTGCAGATAAAGAAGTGGAAATTGCAACTACAAGTGGAATTGCCAGCCCCAATGCATGGGGACATGTTATTACCATGACCGTTGCCATTCTTTCAATGGCAAAAGTTAAATCGCCTTTTAATATCATCCAACTGGCGAAAGTAAAAACTCCAACTGAGATGCCGATAAGCGTTAATCCAAATGCGGCCTTATCTGCAAGATTTTGTGTCCTTGATTTTTGTTCCTGCGCCTCTTTTACTAGTTTAATAACCTTCGAAAGGTATGAATCTTCGGCAGTTCTTTCAACTCTAAGCTCGAATGCTCCGTTTCCGTTTATCGATCCCCCGACTAGAGTATCGCCTGCTTTTTTCTTAACAGGTTTTGATTCGCCAGTTAGCATTGATTCGTCAACATGACCCTCTCCTTTGACTATAACTCCATCAGAAGGAATTTTTTCACCCGGCTTTATTAGAATTATATCTCCTTTTTTCAATTCGCTGATTTTGATGTCTCTTATACCCTTACCGTCTTTTAGATGCGCAGTGTTAGGCAACAGTTCAACAAGTTTTTCGAGCGCCTTTGATGCGCCCATTATAGAGCGCATCTCTATCCAGTGCCCTGCAAGCATTACATCAATTAAGGTTGCAAGTTCCCAAAAGAAGGTCATTCCCTCTAATCCAAAAACTACGGCAGTACTGTACGCATAGGCAACCGTAATAGCTACAGCAATTAAAACCATCATTCCCGGGTTTCTCTCTTTTATTTCATCTTTGAATCCTTTTAGAAAAGGATATCCGCAATAGAAAAATATTACAGAGGAAATAAGAAACGAAATATAATTATCATATCTAAAAGTCAATGATACGCCTAAAAGCCCCTGTATAGTTGGGGATAAAATCAAAATAGGAAAAGTCAAGGTCAGTGATATCCAAAGCCTCTTTTTAAAATCGTCCAGCATCATTTTATGATGATCATGTTTATGTGGATGATTGTTCATAGTCCCTCCTTTTAAAGTTAGAAATAAATTTATAGTTTTTTGATATGTTAACTTTCCAAATCCTTTCTAGTTTTATCAAACTCGGCCTTAGTTATTTCTCCTTTTGCGTATCTTTCATTTAGCAATTTTATGGCATTGTCTTCCATTTCTTTTTCTCGCCCTTTCTTTTGAGCCAGTAAGAAAACTAGTACTATTATGAGTATGGCGACTAAAGCAACTATTCCAAAGCCTACAACACCAAAACCCTAGAAGAAATGACCATCACCAGGATACATCATGTGCCCCCAATTATTATCTCCCATCATTTCAGAGCTTCCCATCATGCCTGGCCCCATTCCTCTAGTCGGAAGGATTCCAGTTTGAAGATACTGGCTGTAAAATCTTTTACCCATGTTTATGTGGGTAATCCTAAGGCTCTCTGATCCTTCACCACCCATCATCTCGTCCATGTACTCGTGGTCTTCCTCCAACATTAGTTCCATGAAGTAATCTCCAAGGATTTCAAATTTGGCGTCTGTTATCTGAGTATAAGGTATTTTCTTTTCTAAGATGTCTATAGCTTCTGAGAAATCTTCATGTAAGTCTGAATCAACAATTACAAATGAAAGCGTCGATAAAACTATTAAACTAGCTAAGATTAGTCTCTTTATTTATATCACCAACTAATATACTGATTTTTAAGTATATAATCTTAATGACTATAATGTTTAATATAAATTGATTTTACTTTTACTGCAGGGTTGAATAATTGCGGTTCAGTGGAAACAAAAGCATCTTTTGCGCCATGATTTTATACTTGCCCTGCAAATTTTCTATAAATTCTTGCTTTCCTAGCAAGAATTTTTGACAGCGCTGTAAAGGATAAACTTTAGCATGGCCTCCTTTTTGGCCATATCAAACCTCTTGGCACTTACACTCTCGCCATATGCGCGCTTTACAGCTGAAAAACAGGACTTGACCGACCATCGCTTGCCGTAGTCATATTTCTCATTCCAGGCTTCTTGTCCAATCTTCTCTAGCTCTCGTATGCATTTTCACCGCAAACGGGAGCCTCCCGATTTTGGAGAGGCGCCTTTTCTAATTTTTATTATGGGTTGTATGTTATTTTCATCACAATAATCAAATATCTCCTTGTCGTCGAATGCACCGTCTCCCATAAACGCCTTCATTTCAATCTTCCGGGCCTTCTCTTTGAAAAGGGCGTTGTCCCTTGAAGCGCCTTCTGCTACAACTACGTCTAAAATCTCGCCTGTCCTAACATCAACTGCAATCATTACCTTTATCCATTTTCGTTTCTTGCCGGAAATAATCTGGTACCATTCACTTCTGTTTGAGGCCTTGACACTTGTGCCGTCAAATGCAACTACTCTATCCGGGTCATCAGCAACGGCTGGTAACTCGAACTTCATTCTTGAAAATCTTACCCATAGGGTTGTGTAGTCAGCAGCCTTTACGCCAGGAACATACTTTGATAAAGCTCTCAGAACTCCTTCGGTCTGCCTGTACTCTAGGCCAAAAGCAGTTTTCAAAAAGCTGTAAACTTGATGAATGAATCGGTGTAAGCGTAGGGTCTGCCACGCTTATTCCTGTTCATTCGATTTAACTCTCTCCCCCACATGCTTAAAAAATCTAAGGATAGGTAAAATTCTCCCCT
>JBDKUY010000026.1:0-104208 GCA_039679445.1 Methanofastidiosum sp.
AAACGCCAGAGCAAGCATTCTGGCGAAAGCTTGAGCCCGTAGTATTGGGAAATTTTATGGAACTAGTTGACAAGGAGGTAGAAAACTCATCATTTGATAACAGGCGAAATTTTTAGCAGATTACACAGGATATTTTTACCATATGCATTAGATTTATAAGTGATTTTTTCTCTGTTCATCTAATGGATTGTTCTGATTCTAAGTCGGGTATGTGTAAAGTTGATACCCATATCCACACAAAATATTCTGGAAATTCAAAAAAAATCCCCGTTATTCCTGACTGTATTTCTAGGCCGGAAAAAATTCTAAAATATGCTGACAAAAGGGGAATAGATTTCTTAGCTATAACTGACCACGATACCATAAGGGGCGGCATTGAAACGGAAAAACTTGCGCCTTCCAGAATAATAGTCGGAGAAGAAATATCAACATCAGATGGCGAGTTACTTGGACTTTTCTTGAATGAAACTATCCCGCCAAATCTATCCGCTGAGGAATCAATAGATAGAGTAAGAAATCAAGGTGGCCTTGCTATTGTACCTCACCCATATAGTGTGATATGCCCATGCTTTAAAGATCTAATACATAAACTAAATATCGACGGGATTGAAGTCTTCAATGCGTTCCACAGGGACGGTGTAATCAATAGAAAAGCATCAGAAGAAAACAAGATAATAAAAAATGCCTCGATCGCAGGAAGTGACGCACACACCGAAAGAATGGTTGGAAATGCATACACACTATTCGAAGGTAACACTATAGAAGATTTCTATAAAGCTATAAAAAAGAAAAAGACGATTCCTCAAGGGCACGTAGCCTCGATGAAACAAACCATGTTGTGGAGCTGGAATACAGGATATTATATCATGAAAAGGTCAATGAGGAATATCGTGAAAGGAAATGAGGTCAAAAAGAATACGGGACTATTTATCGGTTCTGGAGTTTCTGTAATCCCTGTAGTCCCTATAATAATGGCATATATTTTAAATCATTACCATGATAAAAAGGTAAAAAAGAATTACCCTTGGGAATCCTTTATGTTCTCTTACATGGGATATAAAAAAAAGATATTATAATATAACAGAAGATTTGTATTCACCGAATACTTTCCTCAAAGTGTCGCTTATCTCACCAAGTGTGGTATAGGCCTTGACAGCCTCAAGTATTGGCGGTATAAGATTTTTATCACTTCTTGCAGCTTCCTCGATTTTATCCAAAAGCTCTTTGACTTTGACATTGTTTCTTTTGGCTTTTAGTTTTCTCAATTTCTCAATTTGAAATTTTTCAACTTCTGGATTTAACTTCAGGAGTTCTTCGGGTAGTTTTCCTTCCATGGTAAATTTGTTAACACCAACGACTATCAAATCACCCTTCTCAATGGCTTTCTGATATTTGTAAGCGCTATCTTGAATCTCCTTTTGAACATAACCCCCTTCGATGGATTTTACCATCCCACCAAGAGAGTCAATCTTGTCAAAGTATTTATTTACTTCATCTTCAATCTTATTCGTTAGATATTCGAGATAATATGAACCGGCAAAAGGATCAACTGTGTCTGCAACGCCACTTTCATGTGCAATTACTTGTTGAGTTCTAAGGGCTACTGTAACTGCTTTTTCTGACGGCAGGGCTAGTGCTTCGTCCATTGAGTTTGTATGCAACGATTGTGTTCCTCCAAGAACAGCTGCCAATGCCTGCATCGTGACTCTTACAATATTGTTTTCAGATTGCTGTGCCGTAAGTGTGCTACCTCCTGTCTGAGTGTGAAATCTAAGCATCATGGCTTTTGGGTCTTTGGAGCCGAATCTTTCTTTCATTATTCTTGCCCATATCCGTCGTGCTGCCCTAAATTTTGCAATCTCTTCTATGAAATTGTTGTGCGCATTAAAAAAGAAAGATAATCTTTTTCCAAATTCATCCACTTCTAGACCAGATTTAATGGCTGCCTCTACATACGCTATGCCGTCTGCAAGTGTGAAAGCAACTTCCTGTGATGCTGTTGCACCAGCTTCCCTGATGTGATATCCACTAATACTAATGGTATTCCATTCAGGGAGATTTTTTGTGCAGTATTCGAATATATCAGTGATTATCCTCATTGATTCTTTTGGAGGGAATATATACGTTCCTCTGGCCACATATTCCTTTAGGATATCATTTTGGATTGTTCCTCTTAACTTTTCAGGTGCTATCCCTTGTTTCTCACCCACAGCGATATACATTGCAAGGAGAATCGCTGCTGTTGAGTTTATCGTCATTGAAGTAGAAACTTTGTCCAAGGGTATTCCATCGAAAAGAGTCTCCATATCCTCTAGTGAATCGATGGCAACTCCGACCTTTCCAACTTCACCAAAGCTCATTTGATTATCCGAATCGTACCCTATCTGCGTGGGAAGATCGAATGCTACTGATAGTCCCGTCTGCCCTTCAGATAAGAGATACTTGTATCTCCTGTTTGTTTCTTCGGCCGAACCAAAGCCTGCATATTGTCTCATTGTCCAGAGCTTTCCTCTGAACATGTTTGGTTGTACTCCTCTTGTGAAAGGGTATTCTCCAGCATTACCAAGGTCTTTTGTATAATCAAAATCAATAATATCAAGAGGTGTGTATTGTGCATCCACAAGTATGTTAGAAGACGTGAAAAATTCCTTTCTCCTCTCAGGGAATTTTGCTATTATCTTTGAATATTTTTCTTTTTTCCAGAAATCTATTTTTTCCTTAAGACTAGCCAAAACAATGATATCAAACATGAAAAATCACTTTCCTATAATATTATAGAATTTACTTATTATAAGTTTTATTATCCTCTTGTCAAGATTTATAAATAGAATAAATGCAAACTTTTCATGAAAGAAATATCCGAAGATTCAAATCTCTCTGCTTTTGGTGATGCTGTTGTGAACTTTCTATATTCAGTTACAAAATCAAAAGTACAAGGGAGGTATACAGGAAAAAAGGTCTCAAATGTTGCTCTGTCAGATGCTTTAGCGAAATCAAAAATAAAATCGCCAAGACGAAGTGACAAGAAGATGAGGGGAGATTTCGTCGAGGCGTTAATTGGCAAGGGGTATATTGAAAAAGTATTCAGTATTGATGAGGCTGTAGATATTCTTTCTGAAAAACTTAGTGGGAAAGATTTGAACGATCCTGAAGAAGAGAGAAAGGCTATAGCAGAAGCATTTTCATATTTTATTGACCTCTATTTCTAATGATTAAACATATTAATACTAACTTCTATCCTAAGATGATGCGGATAAAGAGAGAGATAAGAATCCTAGGAATTGACGATTCAAATTTTACAAGAGAAGATAGTGAAGTTCTAGTCGTTGGTGCTTTAGTTAGAGGTGGATTTTGGATCGATGGTGTTCTAAGCACCTATGTTAAAAGAGACGGCCTTGATGCAACAGAAAAGATTACTAAGATGATTCTTAACGCACGTTACAAGGACTTAAGGGCGATTATGCTAAAAGGGATTACAATAGCTGGCTTCAATCTTGTGGACATAGAAAGATTAAATGATAACACGAATCTGCCAGTAGTAGTCGTTATGAGAAAAATGCCGGACATTAGCTCTATAGAAAAAGCTCTTTCAAATCTAAATCATAAAACAAAACGATTAGAGATTATAAAAAAGGCCGGACAAATTTACGAGAGAAAAGTTCAAGAAAAATCGGATATTTTCTTTCAGTTTAAAGGGATTGAAGAAGATGATGCAAGAGAATTAATTAGAATTTCATCAATGCACTCCAATATCCCAGAGCCCCTAAGATTATCCCATATTATTGCAACAGGAGTTGTTAAAGGTGAGTCAACAAAGAAACCCTAAAGGAAAAGTTACAATCTGTCTCGTAAACACCTATGATAAGCTAAAATGGCATGATATACATTCTAGGAATATTGCAAGGGCCGCCCCACTATGTTTTTATACGGAATTTGATCTTTGCCTTTTCGATTTTCCCTTCAAAGAAGATTACAAAGAGTTTCTTTTGAAAGAAGTTAAGGAGAATACAACCATAGGAGATGGCGGCAAGTATATTGAAGAGCTTATCAAACACGGTAAACTAGTAGCTACTGATGACCCTAACAAGCTAAAAGGTGTTTTCATATCTACGACATCAAAGCCAGAAAAGAATTGTGATCTGGGTACCATAGCAAAGAATATTCGAGAAGGTGATGATTCAGTTTTATTTATTGGCCTTGGCAGGAGAGGGCTTCCTAGAGAGATTAGAAAGATGACAACGCACCACCTCGATATAACTGGTGAAGGTATTTCTCTTGAAACATGCACTGCAATTGGATTTATTATTGGAAGACTTTTCGAAAAGATAAATTTATAAATTTGCAGTTACACATTTGTACTTGAAGCGACTGTAGTCTAGTGGTTAGGACTGGAGCTTCCCAAGCTTCAAGCGCGGGTTCGAATCCCGCCAGTCGCACTTCAGTTCAGGCCTAAGCAATGCTATTTTCTCTAAAGCGTATAAGAAATATTTAAATATTAATAAGTTTATTTAATCATAGGAGATATTATGTGGCTTCAGATGAAAATGTATATGCTAATTGGATTAATGTTTGTCGTACTATATGGATTTTTACTCTTTGTAGGGGCTGCTGTTGGTTATTCAGGCCAGAGTTTTATTAATTACTCAGTTATTTTGGCACTGGGAATGATGTTTGTGCAGTATATGATTGGGCCAAAGATGGTCGAATCATCAATGAAGGTCAGATACATTACTGAAGGGGATAATCCAAAGCTTTACAGAATGGTTGAAGAGCAGGCTAGAAAAGCAGGCCTGAAGAAAACACCTCGTGTTGGTGTATGCCCAACTCCAATGCCAAACGCATTTGCTTTTGGGAGATCAAAAGGCGATGCAAGGGTATGCGTTACAGAAGGTATTACAAATTTACTTTCAGATGATGAACTTAAGGCTGTGATAGGGCACGAAATTTCTCATGTGAAACATAGTGACATGGCGATAATTACTTTACTTAGTGCTGTCCCAATGATAGCTTATTACATATACATGTCTTCGATGTATAGTGGAAGAGTGGGTACAAGTAATGACAGGAATGGAGGGGGGACAGCTATGGTGGGAATAGTAGCATTAGTTGTATACTTTATTACAAATCTATTAGTGATGTATGGGTCAAGAATAAGGGAATACTATGCAGACAAAGGAAGCGCGGAAATAGGAAATGAACCTCATCAATTAGCATCGGCACTTTACAAACTTACATATGGCACCGCAAAGACGCCAAAACGAGAAGTGCAGAGATTAGAAGGAATCAAAGCTTTCTTCTTAAATGATCCAACTAAGGCAATGGGAGATTTTAATGAGCTCACTGAAGTGGATAGAGATATGAGCGGTACTATTGACAGAAATGAACTTGCATCCGTAAGACAAGGCGGGATTAGAGTTGGCACATCTGCTAGCATAATGGAGCTCATGAGCACACATCCCAACATGCTTAAACGAATAAAACATCTATCCGAGCTAGATAAGTAGAAGGAAAAAGATGCCCAATGAAATTAAAAACATTCCTTGAGTTACTAGCTCTAGTCCTAATTTGGTCTGGATCATGGATTGCCATAAAGTGGGGATTGACGGAAATCCCCCCATATTCTCTTGCATTTTTTAGATTTCTTATTGCGTGTCCTGTGATTGTTGCAATTACATACCGTCTTGAAGGAAAGAAGAGTCTTAAAATTAATAAAAATGAAATAATTACCTTTTCAATTCTGGGTCTTCTTGGCGTAACTTTAGTACAGGCAATTCAAGTATATGCTTTAAAATTCACATCTGCCATAAACTCATCGATTCTGATAAATTTCAATGTTCCATTCATAGCAATCTTTGCAATGATTTTTCTGGGTGAAGCATTTAACAAAAAGACAGCCTTTGGGATATTCGTTTCATTTATCGGAGCAGTAATAATTGTAATCAATGGTTCCCTCTCGGGATTTCAGAAGATCAATATTGGAGACATTCTAATAGTCTTGACTGGTATATTCTGGGCGGCATACTCTATTGCCGGAAAAAAGACAATGGAGCAAAGAACTCCTCTATCTATGACTTCCTTTTCATTCCTATTCGGGACTATATTTTTGTTTCCAATGGCATTGTTCGAATCTAGTTTTTCTTTCATTGATGGAGTCACAATATTAGGTGTAGGCTCTGTGTTATACCTCTCTCTTTTATGTTCAGTGTATGCATACATATGCTGGAACAGATCAATAAAATGTGAAAAGGCCTCAAATGTTGCAATGTTTTTGTACTTTGTTCCTGTTGTTACCGCAATAATGGCTTGGTTCCTACTTGGAGAGGTAATTACAATATTCACAGTGCTTGGTGGAATATTAGTAATCTTTGGAGTATACCTTGCAGAAAGATAATTACTAATAGAAATATTCAGTAACTCTTTTATATAATATTTTAAAATCAAATTTATGGTAAAAGAAGTTCATGCTGCACATATACTAGTAAAATCAGAAGAACTTGCAAAAGAAGTTCTTGAAAAAATAAAAAGAGGAGATAACTTCTCTGAACTTGCAAAGAAATTCTCCCAATGCCCTTCAGGTAAAAAGGGTGGCGATCTAGGATTTTTTTCAAGGCAGAAGATGGTAAAGGAATTTGAAAAGGCCGCCTTTGAGGGGAATGTGGGATCAGTAGTTGGGCCTGTTAAAACACAGTTTGGCTGGCATCTGATAAAAATACTTGAAAAGAAATAATTTATCTTTTCAATTTTGTCATTATTTCTTCCCAGTCGTCATATATTACTATCTCGGCCATCTGAGTCTGTTCATTTTCTTTTATTACTAAATCTCCGTATTTACTGAAGAATCTCATGAGATCCTTCAAGTCAATTAATTCTTTCACCCAGCATTTGTTTATCTTATCAAATTGTGCATCAATACAGGGAGGGTCTTCAGGATTGGAATTGCCTTTACTAACTCTTGATATTACAAACTTCATTTTCTTCCTCCTCCTGTTTTTATAAAAATAAATTATAATCCAAATAATAACTATATACTTCAAATCTTATATATTTTACTATAACAAAACTTAAATAAAGAATTCTAACCTTACGCTTATGGAAATAGAAGCTATTATTTTTGATGTCGATGGTGTTTTGCTTGACTCTTTTGAAAGTTGGTTTACCTCTTTTAATCAGACTTTAGTCGAGTTTAGGAAGGAAACAGTCGATAGACAGACTTACAAGGAGATATTCTGGGGCCCTTCAGTTGAAGAAGACTTGAAAAGATACGGCCTTGGAAAAGATGCAGTTGACGCTGCATTAAGAAATCAAAGAAACAATGTACATTTGATGAAACTCCATGAAAAGGTCCATGAAACTCTAGACGCATTAAAAGAATTTAGGCTTGGTGTTGCAACAAATACCCCCAGGATGAATCTTGACAAAACATTTAATTATTTTGACCTTCACAAGTATTTTGAAGTTGTAATGTGCCTTGACGATGTTGAACGGCCAAAGCCGCACCCAGACATGCTTCTAAAAGCATCAGAAATACTAAAAGTACCAATTACAAAGATGGTGTTTGTAGGAGACACCAAATCGGATATGGCTGCAGCTAAAGGTGCTGGATGCCATTTCATAGGAATAAAAATAGGAGATAAAAAAGTTGATGGAATAAAAGATTTACTACCTATTTTATACTCTTGATTCTTTTGCTTTTCCTCTCAATCCTGCGTATCCACACTTTCTGCAGCTTTCAGCTTTCCATGGATTTCTCGCGTTACATTTCATGCAAATTTTTACATGAAAAAGTCTCTTTTCTGCTAACTCGTTCTTCATTACATCTCCCCTATAGAACTTTTTCTGTTCTTAATCCCTTTTAAATATTTCTCTTGGAAATCTAAAACTTCTTCTCCGTCCTTAGATTTTGAATAGCCTTCTAGTAATTCTTTATTAATTTTAAAAAATTCTTCCCCCCAATTGAATGTCGATAGAACCTTTCTGGCCTGTTCTGTCTCCCCTAATATATATAATGCCCCTGAAAACGCTTCAGCTGTAGATAGTTTTCCCGGTTTACCATAGTTTACTGGATTTGAAGGAACTAAAAATGGCAGAATCCTTCCCTGTACCCTTGATTTAATCTTATCAAAGCTTCTCTCTGCATCCACCCACGAACAGTCAAGTGCCACGATGCCATTCTTTGAGAATTTAAAATCCTCAGGGGATAGTACTTCCCTTGAGAAGGGATTTAAGAGGATACAATTATTTGGTAAACTCTTTACATTTTTTACAAATGTGACTTCGCCGAATTTTAGTAGCCTGTGGGCGGTACATTTCTTAGGGTCGTCCTGGCCTAGATTATAGACGATAAGTTTCACGACTGTCAGTTATTATGCCACCATAAAAGATTTTCTAAAGTTTTAAATACAATAATTATTTTTTTAATTTATGGTCAGTGCTATAGTCTTTGATTTAGACGGGGTACTTATAGAATCTCATTCCTCGTGGGAAAGACTCCATGAATATTTCGGCGCAGATGAGGAAAAGAGGAAGGAAAATATGAGCCGATATTTTTCGAAAGAGATAGACTATGGCCAATGGATAAGGGAAGACGTTTCTTTGTGGAAAAGAGATGGGCGCCTCCCTCACAAAAGTGAAGTTGAGAATGCCCTTAAGAACTATGTTTTTATTGATGGGGCTAGAGAATGCATCCAAATCTTAAAGGAAAATCAATTAAAGCTTTTTATTATCTCTGCAGGTATTGATTTGTTAGCCCAAAATGCAGGAAGTGAATTAGGCATATACGATATTTGGGCCAACGGGTTTCAATATAATGAAAAAGGATATCTTACTGGAGAGGATGTCTGGAGAGTTGACCTATTAAGGAAGGATATCGTAATTAACAAGATTATCGAGAAAAATCACTTTAAAAAAGAAGAGATCATATCAATAGGAGATTCAAAATATGACATCCCGATGTTTAATTTATCTGGTTTATCAATCGCATTTGACCCAAAAGATGAAGTGGTAAAAAAGGAAGCTGATATTACTATATGTGAAAGAAACCTTTTAAGGATTTTAGATTATATTGAGTTATGAAGGATGCCAAGATTGAAATTGTCTACGCCCATGAAAAAGCAAAGGATATAGAAAGGCTCCTAAGAATCGAAGAGGATAGCTCCCCCTTTTTTAAGACTAGATCCAAGATTAAAACAGATGGCAATACCCTAAAAATTACAATAGAATCAGAGGACATGCCAGCACTGCGAGGTTCTTTTAATACTTTCATGAACTGGCTTATAGCTATTGAAGAAGGAATGAAATTATAAAAAAATAAAAAATTATTTTAGTCCTAGTGTTTTCTTGTTCAAAATGACTTTGTGTGCTTTTAGCCTAATGGCGTTTATTCTTATGAATCCCTTGGAATCGGTTTGATCGAATCCACCTTCGACATCCATGCTTGATAGTTCTTTGTTATATAGTGATGTAGGTGACTCCCTTCCAAGCATTATTACGTTACCCTTGTATAGTCCAACTACAACTTTCCCATCAATAAACTCTTGGCTCTTGTTAAATGCTGCCATTAAAAAGTCCATTTCTGGAGAGTACCAGAATCCATTGTATATTAGCTCTGCAAATTTTGGCTCAAGCGTCTGTTTGATGTGCATGACTTCCCTGTCCATTGCTATTCCTTCAATATCCCTGTGAGCTGCCCATAGTATTGTAGCACCTGGAGTTTCGTATACGCCCCTACTCTTTATACCAACAAACCTGTTCTCAACGATATCTATCCTACCGACACCGTTTTCTTTTGCAAGCTCATTTAAGTATAGGAAAAGCTCTAAAGGTTTAGTTTTTACAGTTCCGTCGTTTTTATTTGTGACTTTTACTGGAAGTCCGTTCTTGAAGTCAATTTCTATTACTGTTTGTTTATTTGGAGCGTCCATTGGAGATTTTGTTATCTCAAACATGTCCTCGGTTGGAGTAAGCATGGTGTCTTCTAAAATGCCTGCCTCGTGGCTTAGGTGCATCAGATTACCATCTTCACTGTAGGGTTTAGAAACTGAGGCCTTTATTGGTATGCCTTTTGATTCAGCATATTTTATCAAGTCACTCCTCCCCTGGAACTGTTGCAAATACTTTGGAATCTTCCAAGGTGCAATTACATGAATAGAAGGGTTCAAGGCGTAATAGGTTAGTTCAAATCTCACCTGATCGTTACCCTTTCCTGTAGCGCCATGCGCAACATATTTTGCTTTTTCTTTTTGAGCAATCTCAATCTGTTTCTTTGCAATTAAAGGTCTTGCAAGTGATGTACCTAATAGGTATCTGTTTTCATACATTGCATTACCTTTTAATGCCTGGAAGATGAAGTCTGTAACAAACTCCGCCCTCAAATCTTCAACATAGACCTTCGTTGCTCCGCATTTTATGGCTTTTTCTTTAGCAGCCTCGAGGTCTTCATCCTGCCCTACATCTGCTATGAAACATATTACATCATATCCTTCATCTATCAACCAAGTCAAGATGACACTGGTATCAAGACCACCAGAATAAGCCAAAACAACTTTATCTTTTACCATTAGAATCGCCGTGCATGAAGTATAAAAACTGCTTAAAAGAATAACGACCGAGTTAAAACTTTTTATACTCTAATTGTTTTAAATAATACTTTCTTGTTCAATAATAATAATCCTGTTATCTATTATTGCACCTTTAACATTGTCGCCTGTTTTTAATTCTCTTTTTAGATGGACCTCATCTCTTGGAACATAAAAGGCCTCGTAATCTCCAGAAAGTTTCATCATCTGATACCTTTCAGGCGTAACTTCAGTTACTGAAAGATCGATAATTTCAAGTACATCCTTACCAATTACTTTTATCGTCTCTTTTTTGAGTTCCTTCTCAAACTCTTTTCCCTTAATGCTCAATAAACTTCCATCTTCAAGAGATGTGAATTTGAAGTTATCACCTGCAATGTCAATTAGATACAAATGATCACGATAATATGCATATCTTTGTGTCAAATTTTTTAATCTCACAGATAAGGTTGTCCTGTATATCCTTTTCCCAGTGTCTTTGTCAAGCCCCATAAGTTTATGTGATTCACCTGTAGAGCCACTGAATCTCTTGATCAGCTCATTTGCAATCTTTCTTGCGGCAGACAGAGACCCCATATAGATATCTATTCCCTCTTTGAGTTCTTCAACTCGTGCAATAAATGCCATTCTGTCTTTTGATATCAGTTTGTCTGAAAGGTCATCGATAATCTCCAGTAGTTCATTTGCTCTTTCTAGCTCAATTTTTTTCTCATCGTTTCTTATCTGGAGTATTGCTTCGTAATATCCACCATAGAATCTTGAGCATCTCTGGCATTGCTCACCAGCCAAGTGTATTTCAGTCGAAGCTTCTATGTCAAATGATGGATCCCCACTAGAAGGCCTAATAGTAAGTTTTAGTTTAGAAATATTGCCTTCTTCAGTTAAATCAACTTTTGCCTGTATCTCCCCTTTTTTTTTAGAGAATTCTTTAACAAACTCGATATCTCGATTTGAAGAAACATTATTTTTTAGGATTTCATTAATGAATGAAATCTTATCCACAAGAGTTTTCCACCTGTTTGTGTAATAGGAATTACAACTTTTACAGTAAGGTACCTTTATCTTTCCAGGAATAGAAAATTGAAAAGATTCTTTTAGGTAGCACTCCGTACATCTGCCGTCTGTGAGAGCATCCTCCTTACCGCAAACAAAGCACTTTTCCATAAGTATAAGTAAGATAAATATTGTTTAAATTGCTTTTTATAGATAATAGATTTCACATCTTAGTTCTCTGGGCATGGACAGTACCACCTATTACTAAAACACATTCCCTGCTGATGAGTCCTTCTCCCAAGGCTATATCTATAATTTCTTTACCTACAAGATTAAGAATAGTTGCATCTTTCATTAGGTGTACTATTTCCTCTTTTTGGCCTTTATTTTTCCCATAAAAGGATTTTTTTACGTCTAGTTTTATCCCTTTTTCATTAGAAAAAAAAGTTTTATCTAGAGTATCCTCATCACAGACCGCAACCATTAGCTCATGCCCATGGGGATATACCGCGTAATAAAATTCCATAACACACCTAGCTTAACCTTATTGTCTCAAGATTTGATGGTGCTTTAGTTTCTATCCTAAACTTCCGATAAATTGTGCTTGCAAAGTCAGTACATTTTGCAGGATCTCCATGGCCAGTTATTATTTTTTCTGGTCTTGGATTCAATCTCTTGATAAATTCCATCAGCCCATTTCTATCTGAATGGCCAGAAAATCCATCGACTGTGTAAATCTTCATTCTGATGTTAATCAATTCATTCTTACCGTTTGTCCCCATATGTGGAAGCTCTGTCATTCCCTTCTGAACCTTTCTACCAAGTGAGCCTTCACCCTGGTAGCTTACAAAGACAATTGAATTCCTAACGTCATCTGCCAATAACTTAAAGTATTCAACTGATGGCCCCCCTACAAGCATACCGCTAGTTGCAAGTATAATACATGGCGGACCTTCAAGTATACTCTTTCTTTTGTCATTAGTTTTTACATTTTCAAACGTCTCGGACAAGAATGGATTTTTTCCCTGGTGGAATATCATCTCTCTTATTTCTTTAGATAGATACTCTGGGTATGCAGTATGAATAGCAGTTGCTTCCCATATCATTCCATCCAAGTAAACTGGCATTTTTTCTAAAGCGCCGCCTTCCATGAGTTCTTCTAGCACAAGCATAATTTCTTGTGACCTTCCAACTGAAAGAACTGGAATTAATACTTTTCCTCCTTGAGAAGTGGTATCATAGATTATCTTCAAAAGATTCTTTTCTGCCTCCTCTCTTGGCATCTGAATGTCATGGGATCCACCATATGTTGCTTCAATTATCAATGATTCAAGACGTGGGAACTTGAAGCTAGCCTTTTCCAAAAGCTTGGATGACTCAAAGTTAAAGTCGCCAGTGTATACAATATTATGGAGCCCGTTTCCAACATGCAAGTGAACCATAGCTGAGCCAAGTATATGGCCTGCATTATGAAATGTTAGCCTGATATCAGGTGATATATCTCTTACTTCTTTATAGTCAACAGGAATGGTGTGATGAATGACACTCTTGACATCCTTTTTTGTATAAGGACAGGGATGATTTTCTTTAAATGCTATATCAATATAGTCAAGCTGCAGCATTGTCATTAGATCTCTTGTCGGTGGAGTACAGTATACTGGACCTTCATAACCATACTTGTATAGATAAGGAACAAATCCGCAGTGATCAAGGTGGGCATGACTTATTATGACTGCGTCAAGCTCCTTTGCACCAAGAAGGTATTTGAATTCTGGGGCATCTAGATGAGGGTATGCGTGTTTTGGATCATTTGTTGCTACGTTGACACCACAGTCCAATAAAACTTTAGACTCTGGGGTCTGGAGCAAAATACATGATCTTCCCACTTCTCTAAATCCACCTAGAAGTGAAATCCTGATCCATTCAGAGCGTACATCCTGAGACCTATAGATTCTGTGGCCTATTTTCTTTAAGATCGCTTTTCTCTCGTCAGCCTCTTTTTGAAGTGTGGCTCTAACAGCTTTAATAGTGTCTGACTGTAAAGGAGGGCTTCGCCTAACAATAGGCGCCCATCTTACGACCCTTGTTATGTCTCTTAAGGTCTGCCCTGATTTACCTATGACAAGGCCAGGTTTTTTTGCTTCGATAATTACCTCTGATGCCGATGGATCAAAAGTAATATCAGTTATTTCAGCCTCGTCTGGAACAATATTTTTAATTTTATTTACGGCATCTTCTTCCGTAGTAAGAACAGCAGAATCAGGTTTTACAATGATCCTTTTTCTCAAGTTCTTCGCTAGCTCTTTTACTGTTTCACCGTCGTCTACTAGCATCCCGGGATTTCTGGTGTATATAACGACCTCTGGGCCTTCGAAGTCAATATTAGTAATGACTGCTCCGGGAGGTATATTTTCCGTTACAACGTTTTTAATTTCTTTAAGTATCTCCTCTGAAGACAAGAACTCACCTAATTTCTTAAGAATTATAGATAAATAATAATTAAAATAAAAATAGAGAATTAATTCTGATTCATTAATCCAATGATTTCTTCATCAGATAGCTCTCTGTAGCCGTCTTTATCAATAACGGCCATTGTAATGCCATTTCCAGTAGCAAGGTCTCTCTCTATTGCAGCCTTAATGGCCTTTATAGCAACAAATGCACCTTCTTCCCAGCCCATGTCATCCTTGTACATAGATTCTAAAACACCATAGGCTACAAGCGAACCTGAGCCAGTTGAAATAGCCTTATCTTCATTGACCCCTCCGATAGGATCTATAGAGTATGCTATTGGTTTATCATCAAATCCTGCTACTACAAGCCATGCAATTAATGGGTAGTATCTCTGACCATGTAGTATATGCGAAGTCAGCGTGGCAAGTGACCTAGTAGACATCTTTGTACCGTTTTTCATCTTGTAAAGATTTACTTCGGCCTTTAAGGATCCAATCAAACTCTGGATATCCCCGACACTACCGGCAACTGTTGCCCCAATGTAATCGTCAATCTGATATACTTTCTTTACATTCTTGTGGGCTACTAAAGAACCCATAGAAGCTCTTCTATCTGTTGCTAACACTACAGCATCCTTACATACAATAGCTACTGTAGTAGTACCTTTTTTAACATCTTCCACTAAATCACCTCAAAATAATTACTTAAATAATAAAAAGTTAACAAATTTCTATACCTTAAAATCATATTTAAACCTTTTGGTAACAAAATTATATGCCCCAAAGGGAGTCCCCCTTCCTCTTTATGGCGGTAAATTCTTCAAGAACTTCCTTTTCATCCTCTGTTAATTCATTATAAATCTCAAACTTTAATTTTTTGTAATCTGGAAGCGGGATATTTACATAAAGTATGTCCCCTTCCTTTATCTGCCTTCCAACTGTTGGACCATCAATTGCACATGCTATCTCTTTGCCCTGTAAGGCTTCTTTTAGGAAATCATTCTTGTCTTTTAGGGTCTTGACTGTTCCAATGTTCTTCCCATCTTCCTTTAGTAGAGAAACATCAGTTTTTATTCTCCCGCACAATACTTTGATTCCAACTATCGCTGGTTTGGTAACTCTAAAAACATGATGATGCATAAGTTCTATCTTTCCAGGTCTTATAATCCCCTCAAATTTTCTTTTCTTTTCCTTTTCAACTTCTTCTTTTTTCCAAGCTTCGTAATCTTCGATTAATTTATAGATAATGTCACTTTCAAATATTTTAATATCTTCTTTAGTCGCCACTTCTCTTGCGTCAGGCAAGACTTTAGAGTTGAATGCAAAAACAACGGCCGTGACTTTATCATCAGTCTTAACTGATTTGGCTTCAATTATGTCCTGTTTTGCAACATCACCGATATCGGCCCGCCTTATACCAATGCCTAGTTCTCTTAGTTCCATCACTATTGCTTCAAGACTTCCAAGTGTGTCTGTCTTTATTACAACGCCAGAGATATTACTTTCAATCTTAATTGATTTAATTTCCTTTGAAATTTCACTCTTAGTTTCTTCTATATCTGTGGCCACATAAAGAGGGGCCCCTGCCAATGCTTTGTCTAGGTCCGGTGCAGAAATCTTTATTCCGGCTGCCGCATACTGAGATTCAACTGAATCGAACTTTTTCCTTGGATCTCGTATCTCATCGAGTGGTTTCGGCTTAAGTAAAGCCCTGACGGTTGTAACATATATACCGTCTTTTCCACCAAAAACTATGTTGTCCTTTTTCTTAACGACTCCATCATATACTATAACGTCAAGTGTCATGCCAAGCCCTTTTTCTTCCTTGACCTCTAATATCGTGCACTTACCAGGATCGTTTTCATCGATTTCTAGTTTGTCTTTCAAAAATTTCTGAGAAAGACCTGCTATTAGGAGAAGAAGATCAGATACACCCATACCAGTTTTAGCCGATATAGGAACCATTGCAATCTTTTTAGTATAATCTGAGATTTTATTGTATATATCACAGTCAAATCCCTGCTCATACATCTTCGCTTGGAAATCCCATATCTTCTGGTCAAGTAGTGATTTAACATTCTCATTCTGCTTGGATATGACATTACCGAAAGTAGACTTTGGTATTATGTTGAATCCATTAATCCTGTCAATCTTGTTTAGAGCCATTACAAAGGGCGTCTTGTAATTCTTAAGAATGTTTATACTTTCTAGAGTCTGGGGTTGTAATCCCTCATTTATATCAACTATCAAAACAGCCAAGTCAGAAAGAGATCCACCTCTTGATCTAAGATTAGTGAATGCTTTGTGACCAGGTGTGTCAATAAATAGTAATCCCGGAAGTTTAATCCCCCATTTTTCAAAATCTTTTCCGCAAATAGCCTTCACTGTATCAATAGGTACCTCTGTAGCACCTATATGCTGAGTAATTCCGCCTGCTTCTCTTGAAGCAACGGCCGTACCCCTAATATAATCTAAAAGAGATGTCTTCCCATGGTCTACATGTCCTAGAACAGAGATAATTGGCTGCCTTATCATTTAAACAACGATCTGTTTATTTATTGTAATTAAAAACTTCTTGATCTTTGAAGAATATTGAGATTTCTCTCTTTGCACTTTCTGGAGAATCTGAAGCATGAATTACATTGAATATATCATTTCCTTTTTTGTATCCAAAGTCTCCCCTTATGCTTCCTGGGGCAGCTTTGTGGGGATCTGTTGCACCACATAAAGTCCTTATCACAGTTATGGCATCCTCCCCTTCAATTACTCCAAGAACAACCGGGCATGAAGTAATGTAGCTAATAAGACTGTCATAGAAGGGTTTTCCCTTGTGCTCTGCGTAATGTGTTCCAGCTTTTTCTTTAGAAATCCATTCCATCTTTAAAGCAGATATCTTCAATCCTTTTGCTTCAATTCTGGACAAAACATTTCCAATGTTTGACCTGATTACTGTATCAGGTTTTAAAATAATTAAAGTTCTTTCGCTCATGCTAAACACCAATTAAAAAAATATATTAATAAAATTATTTTTTAGTTCTAAGGGCCTTTTCTTTTCTGTACTCTTCGGTCCATTTGATTTTTCTTGGCTTTCTATGTAAACCAATCATATTCTTTTCGCACTTTCGAGTACAAAAGTTATAAATAACTCCGTCTTTTCTCACGAACATAAGGCCTGTTCCAGGAGCAATTGGATCTCCACAAAAAGAACAGCTAACTTTTCTTGGCATGATCTCACCTTGGCGTCTTTATCTCCTTTGCTTCTCTTTCAGTTTCTTTTAGAATAACAATGTCTCCGACTTTTACCGGGCCTCGTAGGTTCCTTGTAATGACTCTGTCCTTGTCTATTCCATCGAGTACTTTGACCCTTACCTGGAATATGTCACCAGTTACGCCAGTACGAACGACAATCTCCAAAACTTCTGCCGGTATCCCTTTATCAATTTCGGCCATTGAATCACTTTCTAAGTTCTTTTACCTTGACAATGATGTCATCGATAAGATCCTTAGCCTTGCCCTCTTTTATTACTGCAACAGCTGCTGTTGAAACATCAATACCTATTGCTGCGCCAAGTTCATCCTTTCTTGGAACATAAATATAGGGTATTTCCTTCTCATCACAAATTAGTGGTATGTGTGCAATGATTTCTTCAGGGGTTATATCTTCTGCGAGGTAAACTAATTTTGCAATACCTCTCTCAACGGCCTTTGTTGTTTCATTTGCACCTTTCTTTAATTTTCCTGTGTCCCTTACCATCTCAAGAGATTCGTAAGATTTGTTTGCTAACTCTTCAGGGACTTTAAATTTAACATAAACTGCCATTAAAACACCTCATTCCTCAAAACATATAGTTTTTCATCAGTCGGCTAAAATATACAAATAGCCAAGAATATAAAGGCCGGCGACGTTGTGATGTTCCCGCTACTAGCAGTACAGATCACGACGCAGAGAGTCTTAACTTCTGGGTTCGGGATGAGTCCAGGTGTATCACTCTCGCTGTGGTCGCCGTACCATTCCAGAATAATTACAGTTGATATTTAAAGCTTTCGATAGGCCACCATGAAATCTGATTTATCCGCACATTACGCAACAAAACAATATACTTTTAAATCTTGTTAAGCCATGTTTCTATATGGTGGCCTCCATGAAGAACGTATTTGTTTTATGTTTAATTGCATTACTGGTAGTTAGTTTACCACTTAATGTTAATGCAGAGTCAAAAAAAAGAGTTCTAATTGATGTAGCTCATGACGAACCAGTTAACTTTACATCTGGTTACAACATGTTTATTAGCCAGCTTACAAGCAGAGGATTCACCTTAGCGGAAAATAAAGTACCAATTACAGAGAATACTCTGAAAAATTATGATATCCTTCTTATTATTGTTCCCAAATCAAATTTTACCCAGCAGGAGATACCGATTATTGAAAAATTTGTAAAAGATGGAGGTAGTCTTTTACTTGTCGGTAGAGGCGGTAGCTCTCTTGATACTAAGAATACCAGGGATGTACTAAACCAACTGACTGTCAATATGGGAATTGTTTTTAATGATGACCTAGTTACTGACACACAAAACTACTACGATAATGATGCTACAAATGTTATTATTGTCAATATGGTTAGCGATCCCATCACAACTGATATATTTAAGATTGCCATGAAATTACCCTGCTCACTGACTATATCTGAAAACTCAAAAGCATTGATGAGGGGTTCGCCTCAAAGCCTTAGTAGGCCTTATTTAAGTGACCCAGATAAAAATCAGTCGCCCACTAAAGATCCACTAAATCCGATTTCGGGGACCGATATAATTGTTGCCGCAAAATCAAATGTTGTGAGCGGGAAGCTAGTGGTAATGGGGTCTTCAACTTTTCTTGAAGATCACATGATAACTAAATATGACCACTTAAGACTCATCTCAAATATATTTGACTATCTTTCTGAAAGTGAAACAGATTCCACGCCTGAAGAAATGGAATATACATACTCTGAATTAGTTCTTGCTGCAGAAGAATATCTAAAAGATAATAACTATGATGACGCTATAAAGACTAGTGACAAGGCTATAGCCCTTGATTCTTCAAAATACGAACCTTACTTTATTAAAGCAAAATCTTTGTGGGGCAAAAGAAGATATTCAGATGCTTTAACTGAAATAAATAACACCCTTGATAGAGACCCGGGATATGATGAAAGGGTTGAAGCTCTCGTCTTAAAGGGAGACATACTGCTATCTCTTGGGAAATATGAAGAATCTTTATCAACATATAATATTGCTAAGGGAATTAATGACAAATTATTTTGGGCATGGTACGGGATAGCAAGATCCCAATACAATCTTGGAAACTATCAAGAATCCATTGAAGCAATAAACACAGCACTTGATATTTCTCCAACAGATACAGATGCAAATGCATTCAAATCAATGCTTGTTTCAATAGGAGATGATGTAAGGATAGATGAAGCAGCTAGATACTACCAGTTAGCCGAAGAGAGTTATGTGACAGGCGACTATAAACAAGCTAGAGAAAATTATATCAAATCAAAAAATCTTTACACTGAACTTGGCGACCAAGAAAAAGTAACACTCATTGACTCAAAGATAAAGGCAATAGATAGTATATCAATGAACAAGACTTCTGTCGTATTTATCCTTGTGATATTGGTAGTCTTAGGTATTGGCCTTGTTGGTCTCTTGATATATCTAATAAAACCAGATATTTTCAAAAAAAAGACATGATACAATTATATTTTTAAATAAAATTTTTATATATTCTTTCAATGAATGAGCTTCCAAGTTTTTTTTCTGTACTGGGCATTTTATTCGCACTAATTATCATCGTTTTTGGGATACTCCTTTTAGCCGCTACAATTTTGATTTATAGTATTGTAAAAAAGAAAAGGATAATATTTCCTAGGGCGACTTTGTTTCTTTTGGACGCGCTTTACTACCCGCTTAAACGATTAGTTGTATCTATTAATCTTGATGAGAGTGTAGTTGATAGAATAGAAATTGACATTAGAAATAAAATATTAAAAAATGAATATTTCTCCTCAAATCTTAAAGACAGGATAGTTGTTTTCCCTTACTGCTTAAGATCTATAGAATGCAAAGCACAAGTTAGCCCAGAATTAGGTGTTAATTGCATCAAATGCGGAAAATGCAAAATAGGGAATTTCAAGGAAATATGTGACAGCAATTCTATTAAAGTATTCATTGTGCCCGGTGGGTCTTTTGTAAAAAGAGTTTTGAAAAGACACCCAAAATCGTCCGTTTTGCTAGTAGCATGCCACGTTGAGTTGAACGAGATGATGAGAATATTATCTGCTAAAAGAATACCCCAATATGGTATACTTTTACAAAAGACGGGGTGCATACAAACTGATGTAGATATGGAACTTGTAAAAGAGATGTTATTCGAGGCACACTGATGATAGATCTATTTGAGATTCTTGGGATGATTTTGACAGTATTTTTCCTAATAGTCGTATTAATACTAGCGATTGCCATATTGCTTATTTCGTATTCTGCCAAGACAAAGAAAGTATTATTCCCTGGATATGTATTATTTGTTCTTGATTTACTTTACTATCCCCTAAAGATATTGACTGAAAAGATAGGTATGAAAAAAGGCTCCGTCGACATGATTTCAAATGACATGCGTAATTTTATCAATTACAAAGCACTTTCTAAAATCCCATTTGAAGATAGGATACTCCTCCTTCCCCAGTGCCTTAGAAAAAGAGACTGTCCGGCAATCCTTGATTCGATGAAAGGCTTCCAATGCAAGAATTGTGGAAGGTGTGGTGTAGGGAATCTCATAAGTTTCTGTAATGAAAAAAATATTAAAGTATTCATTATACCCGGGGGCTCGTTTGTCAAGAAGGTGATTAAGTTTACACGCCCTAAGGCTATTATTGGCGTGGGGTGCCATATTGAACTTAGGGAAGCGAGCCTTGTATTAGAGTATCTTAAAGTTCCGGGGAGGGGTATTGCTCTTGAAAAAGACGGGTGTGTAGAAACAAAAGTAAATTATGAAAAGATAAAAAAAGCAGTTATAATTGGTGAAGATTAGGCAAGCTTTTGCCCACAAAACCTACAAAACTTTACCCCTGGTTCAAGAGCTTTTTGGCAGTTTGGACAGTTTAAATCAGATTTTGGTTCATCTTCTTCAACTGGGGCGGCATGCTTTTTTGTAGATACGGGCCCAAAGGGACTTTCTCTCGTATCAAGGCCCAATTTTTCAGCCATTATTTCTCTTGCTGCTTTAACAACAATGTTAGATACATCCTTGTCAACTTTTTTCTTTACCTCTTCTAAAATATTATTTTTTCCTTCCTCGCCTAAAAGTTTTACAAATTCGGGTATCTTAACTTTTAGATTAAATGTATCCTCCATATTATCACAGATTTTATTCTCTTAAATATTTAATAAATCTTGTGGTTTGAGATATCATTTTTCATTATAGATAATGGAACCATTTTAATATCTGGAAAATTATAGATAGGGCCTTTTGGAGACTCGTTATAAAACGGTCTATCGCATGATGGGCATCCTCGTGTGATAAAAATATCTTCTTTTAGATTGGAAAAATCTTCTTCTTGATAAATTATTTTTCCTTCTTCAAATGAAAAATCTTCAAATCTTTTAATATCCGAAGTAATCAAGTAGTGAGCAAGTTGAAGTCTTCTGTAACTTGAAATATCCGGGGAAGATAATTTTTCAAGTTCTGTTCCCTTTAGAGGGGTAAAAGCAAATAATGAAGGGTAAACTCCAATATCAAAAAGTTTTTGGAAAGTTAGGGCCATATCTTCCTCTGATTCACCTAGACCACAGATCAGATGGCAAATAACGTTGAACGCTCCAAATATCTCTGAAGCGCTCTTTAGGCCTTGCCATGTTTTATCCCAGCTGTAATAGGGCTTAGTATCTTTGAAGAGATCCTTTCTTGCACATTCAAGACCTATACCGATTTTATCTACATATCCGTATAGACTTTCAATCTCGTCATACTCTTTTAATGAAAGAGATACTGAAATTGGAATTTTATTTGAAAACTTTGATATTATTTCTTTTATCTTAAAGATGAAATTATCATAATTAACACTTTGGATACAAACACGCTCAAAACTAGATTCAATTTTAGGAATCGCTTTCTCCAAATCAAAGGGGTACCATGGCACCCTGGAAAGTTTAGATTCGTCTTTTGACCTGATGCAATATAGACATCCAGCGTTACACTCTCCTTCCATCATTAAGTAACATGTTCTTTGATTTACCAGAGGTGTTCTTTTTTTAAAGCCGATTTTTGCAGCCGATCCCAAAGAAAGTAAAACATTCATGACAATCATTATTATAGTATTGTTAAGCAATATTACCGAAAGCTTTATATACTAATGCAACTATAATATTATATAATCATGAGCACCATTATTAAAGATTGATTAATGGTGTTGCTCATCTTTTTCCTCCATTTTCCCTCCAGGGGGGCTTAAAAACCCCCCTAAACAAACTTATCCGTATATTTTTTCCATTCTTCTTTGCCGAATCTCTTTTCCATAGTTTCAAACTCGGATAAAAAGGCAGATTCAAGGTCAACATCAAATGAATTTGCAAGTTGCATCAATAGAGACAATATCTGACCAAATTCCCGTTTAAGATTATCATAATCTGCACCCTTATCATTTCCCATTCCATTTTTTTTATAGCCGTCCTTATACAGGATATACTCACCGACTTCAGAAAGTTCCTCATAAAGATGAATCAGAACGAGGGATGGAGGAAACTTGTCCCAACCACGCTCTTCACAAAATATTTTATCTTTCTTCTGTATTTCTCTCAAATCCAATAAATCACCTTCTTCCAATCAGGTAGGTGGAAGTTGCATCTTCTATATCCACATCAACAAACTGCCCTACTGTTGCATTCTCTAAAATAACAGGTTTATTGTTATATATCCTTCCAGTGTATGTTCCGTCCTTATTTTTCTCAGTTATCAATGTTTCAAAGCTCCTTCCAATATAAGATTTATTTATCTCAGAAGAAATCTTTTTCCTGAGAAGGTTCAATCTTCTTGATCTCTCCTTTACAATCCAAGTTGTTATCTGTTTCATCTTGGCTGAATCTGTTCCAGGCCTGGGGGAAAAACGGGTCAGATTAATTTTATCTGGCCTTATTTTTTCAATGAGCTTGTAAGTATTTTCAAAAGCATGCTCATCTTCTGTTGGAAATCCCACAATTATATCTGTGCATAGATAGAGATCTTCTATATTGTTCCTAAAAAGTGAAACTGTGCCCAAAAATTCTTTGACTGTGTGCCCTCTACTCATATCTGAAAGAACTTGATCGTCCCCAGACTGCACAGGTATGTGCAAGAATCGGTACATGTGAGGGTCTTTATATAACTCGACCAATTCATTTTCAAATGTCCTTATATGATTTGGATTTGCCATTCCCAGTCGCAACATGAATTTCTGATTTATAGTAAAAGTCTTTTTTAGAAGAGAAATAAGGTTCTGTCCAGTATCTAGGCCGTATGCCGCTGTATCCTGGGAGGTGAATAGGATCTCTTTATATCCATTTGAAAGTGCTTCGTTTACCTCTTTTACTATTTCTTCAATAGGAAAGCTGTGTACACTGCCTCTTGCAAATCTTGTGCAGCAAAAACTGCATCCACCTGCACACCCTTCTGATATCTGGACAATAGCAGATGTGGATTCGTCTCTAACCTTCTTGAAGGAAGTCTTTGACCCAAGTCTTCTGTTGTCTTCAGAGAGAAAAACCTTTTTTTCTTTAGAAAGCGCCACTTCAAGTATTCGATCTAGATCATTAGTTCCAATAATGCCGGAGACCCTTTCATCTATGGCGCCAAGATTAATTTTTGGGAGACATCCTGAGACTATGACCCGCTTATTTTCAAGCAAAGAAGAGATCCTTAACGCAATCTTTCTTTCAGTTTGCCCTTTGACCCCGCACGTATTAACAATTACGGTATCTGCATCATCGATAGATTCAACGAGAAAATCTTTTAAGAGATATTTAAGTATCTCGCTGTCACCCTTGTTCTGGGTACAGCCATAAGTTTCAATAAAGACCTTACGCTGCATTTTTCTTAACGCTACCCTATTGAATTGATAATTGAAGGCAGAAGTTGGATTATTATATATACAATAAAAATTACGATTAAAATTTCTAATATTTTTTTGGCGTAGTCAAATCCCAATCTCAATAGGACTAAAAGAATAAGTATCCCTATTTCGTTCACAGCGCCTTCTGGGAGAAAACCGTTTGTTAGAGTGGATATCTCTTCTGCTATGAATTCGCTAAATGAGAGTATGGCTTCTACAACGTTTATGACAAACTGCCCTATGTCCATAATCTTAAAATTTAAAAATTACTTATAAAAGTTTTGCAGTAATATAGCTATTTAGTATTATGTATCTATTTACAAAATCTTTTCAAGTAATATTTTAGGATTTTCCTTAATCACATTTATTGCAGATTCTTCTTTAAGTCCTGCACCTAAAGCGACACGGTATGCAAAGTCCTGAGTGATTAGATTACTCGGTGAGTGTGTATCCGTATCTAAAATGAATTTCTCACCTAGTGAAGCAACTCTTCCATTTCCAATATTGTGGCCGCCTCTAGCAGTTATCTCAAGGAATATATCTGATTTGTTTGCAAGTTTTGCATCCTTTTCTTCAATTATTCCTGGGTGGGCAAGTATATCGACTTCACCACTCTCAATTGCGCTTCTATTTGTGCCCGGCATCACGGGCTCTACAGGTGTTTCTCCGTGAACAACGACTATTTTTGCACCAAGTTTTTTTGCCTTAACTGCTAGTTTTTTAATTGTCTCAGGAGGAACGTGAGTAATCTCAACACCAGGGATTACAGTTATATCCCAGTATTGATTCAATTCCTCAGAAACTCTTGCAAGGCTAGGAACAATTAACTCCATATTTGAAGCATCAACATGATCTGTTAAAGCAATTGCTTTGTGGTCTAACGCCTTCGCACGTCTTACAAGTTCGGATGGGATAAGCTCACCATCAGAAAATATTGTATGAGTATGGAAATCGCATCTTTTTCCTAAATCCATTTATTCACTTCCTTCTCTTTTTCAATTCTTCTAATACTGATTCAAGTTTTATATCTCTTTCAACTAATAAAACAAATAAGTGATAAATTAGGTCAGAAGCTTCTTCAACTGTCCTATTCTTCTCTTCTGAATATGAAATAATTACCTCACTTGACTCTTCCCCTATTTTTTTAAGCAGGAGGTTCTTATCAGTAAGTAATTTTGTTGTGTATGAATCCTTTGGAAGTTCCTTTTTTCTTTTTTCGATCAACTTGTAAAGCTCATCTAGGACATAAAGCCCCCCTTCAAAGGACTTTTCACTTATTATTTTTCCATCTAGTTTTCTAAAGTAACATGTAGGATACCCTTCATGGCATGCTGCGCCAACCTGTTCAACTAGAATCAAAATAGAATCTGCATCGCAGTCATATCTAACCTCTTTGACCATTTGGATATTACCAGAAGATTCGCCCTTAAACCAGAACTTCTGTCTACTTCTTGACCAAAAACAAGTTCTCCCAGTTTCAAGCGTCTTTTTTAATGATGCCTCGTTCATGTAGGCCGTCATGAGAACTTCTTTTGTATTATAGTCCTGAATTATAGCAGGAATAAGTCCTTTTTCATCCCACTTTAGATTAAAATCGCTCATAATCTTACCGAAACATTTTTTGATCTAAGGTATTCTTTTACCTTTCTAATTGAATGTTCCTCATAATGGAATATTGAAGCTGCAAGTGCAGCATCTGCCTTGCCCTTGGTCAATGCTTCACATATATGTTCTGCATTCCCTGCTCCGCCTGAAGCAATGACTGGAATAGTAACAGCTTCAGAAATTGCCTTTGTAAGAGGGATATCATAGCCATCTTTTGTACCATCTGCATCCATACTTGTAAGTAATATCTCTCCACATCCAAGATTTTCGGCTCTCTTTGCCCATTCAACCGCATCTATACATGTTGGAGTCCTTCCCCCATGAGTATAAACTTCCCAACTTTTGCCTTTCTTCTTTGCATCTATTGCAAGAACTATGCACTGGCTTCCAAACATCTTTGAAGATTCTTTTATCAGATCTGGATTTTGAACTGCAGAGGTATTGAGACTAACTTTGTCTGCTCCCGCTCTTAATATTGCCTTTATATCTTCAATATTTCTTAATCCCCCACCAACTGTAAATGGGATAAAGACGACATCGCCTGTCCTTTCAACTACATCAACCATAATATTTCTTTTATCCGATGAAGCTGTAATATCAAGGAATACCAATTCATCAGCACCCTTCTGGTCATAGAGCTGTGCCATCTCGACAGGGTCTCCAGCATCCCTGATGTTTACAAATTTTATACCTTTTACAACTCTCCCCTGGTCAACATCAAGGCAAGGGATGATTCTCTTTGCGTGCGTTATATCACCCCTTTAGTTGAAAGAAGATCAATTCTATCATTGAATGATGTTGCCATCAAGAATGCTTTACCAAATGATTTGAAAACTGCCTCCATCTTGTGGTGGTCATCGTCCCCATAAAATTCCTTTATGAAAAGGTTCAAAGGAACTTTCTGGGCAAAAGAATCAAGAAAGTGTAAGAATAGATCGGGCGAAACTTCTTCAATCTTATCAAACTTGAAGTTCAAATCAAACTTTGTATAGTGCCTTCCCCCTATATCAAGGGATGTCATGACAAGGCTATCATCCATTGGTACGGTAGCCCAGCCCACCCTATTGATCCCTTTTTTGTCGCCTATGGCCTCTGAAAATGCCATCCCCATCGCTATGCCTATATCCTCAACAAGGTGATGAGTTAAATCCCCTTCTGCCTTTATCTCAATATCAAAAAGGCTGTATCTGGAAAAAGTTTCAAGCATGTGATCAAAGAACTTCTTTGATGTTGAAATTTTATATTTTCCCTGACCATCTATATTCAACTTAATCTTAATATTGGTCTCCTTTGTTTTTCTTTCAATCTTTGATTCTCTCAAAACAAATCACCCAAAAATTTCCCTTACGTTCTTTAAATCAATCTTATTAGTGTAAATTGCTGTTCCAACTACAGCTTTGTTTATTCCAACTTTATCAAGCTTTTTTAAATCATCAATTGATGAAATCCCACCTGATGCAATTATTTCTACATCGGTAAGGGATAAAATCTTTTTGTATAGTTCTATATCCGGACCCTTCATCCTTCCCTCAACACCTATGCTTGTGATGAGATAAGAAGATGTGTATTCCTCCAGATTTTTGATTGCGTCGTATATGTTTAATCCGGACCCTTGAGTCCAGCCAGAAATTGATACTTCCTCACCTTTCACATCCAAAGCTATGACTATCCTTTCCTTTCCAAATTCATCTTTTATGCTTTTTAGAAGTTCAAAGTTTTTTACTGCCGATGTTCCCATTATGAGTTTATCTGCCCCTGCGTATATTAATTCCCTGAACACTTCTATACTCCTTATCCCGCCACCGACTTCGGCAGGCACTTTGACTTCAGATAGGATATTCTTTATTATGCCCCTGTTCGTAGTTGTATTATAAATCGCAGCGTCAAGGTCAATCAAATGCAAATAATCTGTATACTCTGCCCACTTTTTTGCAATTGTCAAAGGGTCTGCATTTTCAAATACTTTTTTTCCTGGATCTCCCCCGACAAGCTGGACACACTTTCTATTCAAGATGTCAACTGCAGGCAAAACTTTCATTTAGTACTCTCCACTAGATTTATGTAGTTTTTAAGAAGTTTTAGTCCGGACTGACCACTTTTTTCTGGGTGAAACTGTGTACCGTAGATGAAATCTTTTGCAACTATTGAAGGAAATTTTATCCCATACTCCGTTTGGCTTAAAGTGTAATCAGGACCGCAGAAAGGTGCATAGGAGTGTACAAAATAAAAATACGACTCATTTTTTATCCCTAGAACAAGAGGGTCGTCATCCAGAAAATTAACACTGTTCCAGCCCATGTGTGGTACTTTTTGTCCTTCAGGAAGCTTTTTTACTGAACCAGGTATAAAATTTAATCCTTTGAAATATCCGTTTTCTTCACTATCTGAAAAAAGCATCTGCATGCCTAGACATATTCCAAGAAGGGGCTTTGTTTCTACCTCTTTTTTTAAAATTTTAATGAAAGGTTCTAGATTTTTCATCCCGTCTTCAAACGCTCCAACTCCTGGAAGAATTAAACCGTCACAATCAAAGCTCTCTTCATTATCAATAAATAGTGGCTCTGCTTTTAGAAATTTAAAAGCTTTGTAAACACTCTTTAAATTTCCCATTCCGTAATCAATTATACCTATCTTAACAGACATTTAATATCTCCCTTAAATTAGAAATAAATTTAACGCATTCCTCGTAAGTTCCTACAGATACCCTAAGATAATTTTTACCTTCAAAGTATCTTATCATGATTCCTTTTTTCAATAATTCTTCATATATTAATTTTGGATTTTCTGCTTCAAATAGTATGAAATTGGCACTTGACTGAATTGGACTTATCCACTTTATCTCCTGCATTGCACCGAAAAGATATTTTCTATTTTCAATTATTTTCTTGACTGCGTCTTTCATGAAATCCTCGTGTTGAATTGCCATCTCCACTACCTTCATTGATATTAGATTTAGATTGTACGGAAGAATGACTTTACTCATAGACTCAATCAATGTTTCTGATGCGACGCAGTATCCAGTCCTAAAGCCTGCAAGCCCAAATGCTTTTGAGAATGTCTTCATGACAATCAAATTATCATAATGATTTAACAGTGATAATCCGGAATGGCCAGAAAATTCAGCATATGCTTCATCAAGAATTACAAGTATTCCTGTATCCAATATAGCTTCAATCTCTTCATCTGGATATGAGACTCCTGTTGGATTATTTGGGCTACAAATAACTGTCATCTTTGCACTTTTTGCTTCTGAGATTATTTTTTCAACTGGGAGGGTATAATCGTTATTAAGAGGAAGTATAATGGGAATTCCTGAATATACTCTGGCTATACTTGAATAAAGTGAAAAAGTAGGCGAAGGTATCAAAACCTTATCAAGCGATGAGATGAATGCTTTTCCAATTGTGTCTATAATTTCGTCGCTACCATTTCCAACAAGCACGTTCTCTTTTTCAAATCCAATGTATTCTGCAATTTTTTTCCTTATATCTGAATTTGAGACTTCTGGATATCTGTTTAAAGGCATTGACAAGAGATTATCATGCAAGGCCCAAACTACCGCTTCATTTTTCCATGGAAGTTCATTGGCGTGTAATCTAGTTATGATTCCATCTGATACCGAAACTTCTGATGAGTATGGCTCAAGGTTGTCTAAAAGATCCCGATCAAATTTACTCTTCATCTTCAAACCTCACGTTCACTGCTTTTTCGTGTGCGAATAATCCTTCTGATTTAGCAAGTGTTGAAACAGTTCCCCTATAAGTCTTTAGCCCTTCCTTTGTGACATATTGGAATGTATATTTTTTTAGGAAGTCATCTACGGATAGACTTGAATAAAATCTTGCATATCCTGATGTAGGAAGTACGTGATTTGTTCCGGAGACATAATCTCCCATAGCTTCAGGTGAATATTCTCCCAAGAATACTGAGCCGGCATTTTTAATCTTTGTAAGAAGTGAAAAGGGATCGTTTACCATTAGCTCAAGGTGTTCGGGGGCAAAGTTGTTTGAAAGATCTGTTGCCTCATCGATAGAGGATATAATAAATATCCCACCTCTTTTTAGAGATTCATCCAATATTTCCTTTCTTGGGAGCACTTTAAGCTCTTTCTCGATTTCTCTTTGAACTTTTTCGGCCAGAGTCCTTGAAGCAGTCAATAAATATGCTGAAGCGAGCGGATCGTGCTCAGACTGGGCAAGCATGTCCAAAGCAATGAATCTTGGATTTGAATTTTCTTCAGCTATAATCATTACCTCGCTTGGCCCCGCAGGAAATTCAGTTGGTGTTTCTACAAGTTTTTTTGCCATTGCGACAAATCTATTGCCTGGCCCGACAATCTTTGAAACTTTTTTAATAGATTCTGTTCCATACGACAAGGCCGCTATTGCCTGCGCCCCCCCAACTTTGTAAATCTCATCAACACCCGCAATATCTGATGCGACCAGTACCGCATCGTTACATCTGCCATCCTTACCAGGAGGCGTTACAACAACAATTCTTGGAACGCCACATATTTTTGGAGGTATTGCTGCCATAAGCACAGTAGATGGATACGTAGCCCTTCCGCCAGGAACATAAATTCCTGTACTCTCTAAAGGCAATATCATCTGCCCTGCAGTAATACCTTTCTTTTCAAATAAGAAGGACTGAGGAATTTCTCTCCTGTGGAAGTCTTCGATGTTCTCTGCTGACGTTTCCAATGCTTCAATTAGTTCAGTATCAACATTCTCATAGGCTTCCGCTATCTCATCCTGAGTTACCAAAAAGTCATCTATTTTGACACCGTCAAACTTCAATGTGTATTCCCTAAGGGCTTCATCCCCTCTATTTTCTACTTCTGATAGAATTGACTTTACATAACCGTCATCTTCTAACAGGATCTTCCTCTGTTTATTCTTTTCAGATAATTCTTTTGACCCTTCATAAATTTCAATCAACTAGTTCACCAACCTTTCTATAGGAGTAATAAGAATTCCTGTTCCGCCCATCTTTTTAAGTTTTTGAATAGTTTCTGATACCTTTTTTTCATCAACCACAAAGTGTGCTGCAACAAGTGATTCTTTTGAGATTACATCCATTACTGTTGGGCCCCCAAGACCGTGAAATTCCTTTTCAAATTCACCCAATGATTTGGTAGGAAGATTCACCATAATATACTTTTTACCCTGAGCATCTAAGACACTTCTAATTGATGATGAAAGAAGTTCTATCTCATCTTTCTTCTTGTTAATGCTATCTTTATTTCCTATAAGCACTGCCTCGGATTCTACAATCGTAGATATAGGTTTTAGATTATTCATCAATAATGTTGTTCCAGTGCTAACTATGTCGGATATTAAATCTGATACTCCGAGATAAGGGGCTATCTCCGTTGAGCCTGATACTTCAATCACCTTCAAATTAATGCCTTTATTTTTAAAGTATTTATCCGTGATATTTGGAAATTCGGTCACGATTTTCATCCCGTTTTTAATGTCATTTAATGAATTTATGGCTGAATTTTTAGGGGCGGCAATTGTAAGTGAGCATTTTCCAAATCCCATTTTTTGTAGAATCTCAACTTCTGCACATCTTTCCATAATGATATCAAGCCCAGTTATCCCTATATCAACAACTTGATCTTGAACATATTCCGGTATGTCTTGAGTTCTGACAAACACGGCCTCGATATTTTTTTCTCCAATACGTGAAAACAACTTCCTACCGCTATCCTCAAACTCATAACCTGATTTTTTTAATATGTCAAGACAGGGGTTTGATAATCTCCCCTTTTTAGGAACAGCTATCTTTAGCATAAAAATACCTCCGCCAAAAATGGCGTAATTAATGATGATGGGCAGTAAATGACAAAATAATAGAAGAATCAAACTTAACGTTTATGTTAATTATGCCCATATAATTCACATAGCTTCCTTGAAATATCAATTTTTAAGCATTGCGGTAGATAACACAGAGATGAAAGAGAAAGTTTTAAATATACAATTAATTCGAATAAAAAAGAAGCGGTCATAGTGTAGTGGTTAGCACTTGAGCCTTCCAAGCTCATGACGCGGGTTCGAATCCCGCTGGCCGCACCAATTCTTTTTTTAAATAATTTCAATTTAGAACTTGTTTTATTAAATTGTAATTAATAGAACTAATTATTACAAATGAGAGTTAATTTAGTATTTTGGTCTTGAAATTAAGGTGGATTGGACGAGGGGGAATGTGAGGTAATATAAAATGAAATAAAAATATCGATATATAAAATAATTAAAATAAGGAAAGAAAATAAATAAACAAATATTTTCTAGTTATTCTTTTCTTTGTTCTTTTTCAGTATTTCCAGTATTATTGGTATAGCGGAGCTCCTATCAGATGCCTGTCTGTATGATATTGCCTTTTGGACATTTATCAATCCTGCACCTTGATCATACTGTCCCGCATTTGGTATTGGGCTTGCAGTTCTCATTAAGGCTTCTTTTACTTGGTAAGGTGTCCAGTTGGGGTGCCTTTGAATAATTAATGCGCATGCTCCTGCTACTATTGGGGTTGCAAAACTTGTCCCGCTGACCCCTGCTTGATAACTACTATCCGAATAGGCGTGTGCCGTGAACATGTCTACTGCTGATGCAACAATGTCAGGCTTTGCTCTCCCATCTAATGTTGGCCCCCTTGAAGAGCAGCCCGAAGGACCGCCCACGCAGTACATCTGGTATGGGTATACGAGGGTGAATATCCAGTTGTCGTCCACAACTGTAAAAGTCCTGTCTTTTATCCCGCCTACGGTAATTACCTTTGAAGCATCACCAGGTATATCAATAGTCTGGGGATCTGGGCCATCATTTCCTGCCGCTATGCAAACGACCAATCCAGCATCCATCATTGAGTTTGCCATCTGGCTTTGTGGATTTGAACCATCGTTTTGGCCTTCGAATCCAAAACTCATATTGACTACCCTAATGTTATATTTGTTCTTATTGTCTATGCACCACTGCATTCCTGCCATTATCTGGGACGACGATCCGTTGCCGCTTGCATCAAATACTTTCAATGGCACTAACTTCGCACCAGGGGCTACCCCTAGATAGTTGCTTGATGTTGCCGACAACTGCCAATTTGGTGGCCACGAAGATGCAGCCATAGAATTTCCACAAATCAGCGAGGAGACTTCGGTGCCGTGACCATTGTCATCACTTGCATTTGAATCGTTATTAACAAAATCATATTCCGCCACTACTTTGTTAGGGAATTCTTGATGTGTTTTTCTAAGCCCCGTGTCTAAAACAGCGACCACAATGCCCGTTCCTGTATATCCTTGACTCCTAACAGGTGTGGCCTTAATAATATCATTTGCTATGTAGCCTTTAATTGTAACTTCATCTTGATTTGCGGTAGAAACACCTTCGGCCAAGGTAACAATATCATCCGCCCATATCCTTACAACATAAGGATTTGAGGCCATTGATTTTATGTCCTCTGAGCCTAATGTCATGGCCACTGAATTAATCGAAGGGTACTCATATTTCATCGGCTTTCCAGTATTTGCAATTATCTTTTTTGCAGTTCCGTCAAGATTTGTAAATTGTACGATAACGGCTATGCTACTCTCCCCACGTTCGACCTTTTCTTTTACTTTTGGATCCATTTTGCTCCAATCTATGTCGTCCCCTAAAACTGGAACAAGGGATAATAAGAGTAAGCTAATTATTATAATTCCTATTTTTCTTTTCATATTCCTTCACCCCTATTGCTAATAATTAATGACAGTAATGCTTTACTAATATATAAGCGTTGCTGTTAATTTGTGGGAATTTGCACTCCACGATGCATATCACTGTGACTTCTCATCATCTAGCTTAATGTTCTTATTAGAAAAATCATAATTTAAAGCTTGGCGAAATATTTGGTAGAAAACACACATCTTTTGGGCGATATCAACTCTTTCATGATAAACGGAATAGTCACCTTTTTCGATTAGTCGTACCACTAGTTCAGCATCGTCTGCTTAATCATCAACTATCAGTACTTTAAGTTGTGTCTTGCCCATTTACTTCTCCTTTGAATACAATATATGATTCTAAATAACTATGCTTTCTTAAATTTTAATACAAACACAGCACCGTTCGGCTTGTTGTCTTCAACTTCGATTGTTCCGCCGTATCGCTCCATGACTTTCTTCACAATATATAGTCCATGGCCCGAGCCCCTGGATCGCCGAAGCTTTCTCCTTCACCGAATATTTTGTCTTTTATATCGTCAGGTATGCTTTTTCCGTAATCTGCAATTCTCAATTCGCCGTTGTCATCAATTGATATGTCAATTCTATCAGTCTTTCCATGGACAATAGCATTCCTGATAATGTTATCTATGACAGAATATATGACCTCATCACATAAAGCAGCGCAGTCTCCTGTGACGCTGAATTTGATATCGGGTAGTTTTTCACCACGCTTTCAGCTACACTTCTCAGTGATTTTTCAGAAAGGTCTTCATCAGAGATAAAAGCGTTTTCAAGCTCCCTCATCTGTTCTATTAGAGAAACACTCTTCTTCAGCGCTTTGGCCACCTTTAGTTTCAATCTTTGATCATCTACTTGAATCATATCACATGCTGACATTACAACAGTCAGATCGTTTAGAATGTCATGCCTTAGAATCTTATTTAAAACTCCTAGTGCTTCGTTTAAGCTGTTTATTTTTTCTTCGGCTTTCTTTTTTTCGGTGATATCGTGCAGAACTATTAATTGACCCATAAAATGATTTTTTTTATCAAATATTTTTTTAGTGTAATCTCGTAGAATTTATCTTCTTGAAAGACTACTCCATGGTAATCATCATCGGAAACATGGGTATTAAAAGCATCACTAAGTTCTTTCCATTTGGTTACTATATCTTGAAATTTTTTACCACGAATATTTGAGATTTTTACATTGAAAATAGTTTCTGCCGAATGATTAAGTTCTAAAACTTGATTGATACCTCCTAGGACTATAACACTATCAGGGATTTCATGAAAAACTGCCGAATAGGCAGTCGGAATTATGTCCAATAGCATCTCTCTTGTAATACCACAAAATAACACTATACCTGTAATGGCAAATGAAATAGAAGTCACATCTATGGGGAATTTAACTATGCGGGAAACATAGAAGAAATTGGCAATCCATGAAATAAAAATACCTAAAAGGAAGATCATGGTTTGTTTTCTGTATATATTTTGGCAGATTCCAAGCGCATAAAATATTAATACCGTACTTAATAGTACTAAACAATAAATATAAATAAATTGTATCCAAAACCAAGTGCCATATACCTTACCTAAAGCCAACACACCAGAAATATTTTCGATGAAGATTGATTGTTTTATAAGGTGATGATACTCATTAGTCCAAACTAAAATTATTGTGATAGCAGGTATTATCGATAATAATGCTATAGTGAAACGATTTACAAACTCTCCTTTTCCAGTATATTCTAATACAAATAGAATTAAGAATATCGAAAAAAGTGGCCTTAGAAAGAGTTGAAAGAAACAAAACAGCTGTAACAAAATGAATCAAGTTAAATGCTATGATCCACTTCACAGTTCCTTTAATGCCATAAAGAACTGTTATGGCATTCATTTTTCTGACTATATCGTTTTTTACATCAATCAAATCATTTAATCCAAGATGAGATAGGGCAAGTGGGTAAAAGAAAAGGAAAAACAATAATGCTGTATTGTCAGGAGCGCCTACACAAAGATACCCAGCGACAGGAAATATTGCGAAGTCAGTTCTTCCTAGAACTTGCGCAAACGGATATTTTTGATTTCTTTTTTTTACCTGATAAAAATACTCCATAAAGTAACAGTAGAGGTAAATTAACAAGACATAAAGGGAATTTGGATAAGGAAGTGTCAGAATCAAAGAGACAGTTATAATGAAAAATAAGAAAAACAATCTAAATGCGTTCTTTGATGTTATATCTCCAAAAGGGAGAGGCCGAGATTTATAGGGCCCCAATAGTAAGTTAACTTATCATACTCCACATCGTTTTTGTCAATATCTCTATCAACATAATCATTTAATATCATTCCACCTTCAAAACCAAAAAGTCCTATCAAAATAGCTTTAATGACTAGCGTCCAAGAAAATCCGCCGTAGTTTTGGAATCCCAAAAATAAGCCAGAACAGAATATCAAAGGCCAAGCAAACATGAAATGGGCCCTTGTAAGATCAATGTAGGATTTGAAAGTTTGGTTCACTAAATCTCCTTATTTAAAGCAAAGTATATGCCAGTTTAAAATATTAATTGTCATAAAATGGCAAATAAATAAAAATTATAATTCTTTCATTCCCAATTTCGGCATTAAGTATTTTCTTAATTCATCTACTACAAATATCAATAATGCAAACGGTATAATCAATAATACTAGCTCAGGTTCTATCGATGCAGTTCCAAGAAAAGTCTTGAAGACTGGAAGATTTGTGAAAGCTAAAATCAAAATTATCTCACTCGCTATCCCCAAAAATACGTATTTATTTTTAAAAAAGCCCATCTTAAATATAGAATTTCTAAGGCTTCTGCAACCCATAACATTCACGATTTGACAGACAATTATGGCGATGAGGCACATTGTTGTAGCCTTTAAATACAGCGGATCCGTAAATGCTAACTGTGTTCCCCACGTCCAGCCACCTTGTTTTAATACCCACCAGAATCCATACAATCCTGCAGCGGCTTCGATTGGCCCTATAAGTCCATATGATTTTAGTATTAATGGCACAGTTAGAAGCCTGTCTTTTCTAGAACGCGGTGGCCTTTCCATCACATCTATTTCAGCAGGCTCTGTTCCAAGCGCAATTGCTGGAAGCATATCTGTACCTAAATCTATTGCCAATATTTGAATAACTGTAAGTGGAAGGGGAACTCTAAAGAGCACAAATACGATAAATGGAACTATTTCAGGCACATTACTAACTAAGATGTAAGAAATAAACTTCCTGATATTATCATAGACTGCCCTGCCCTCAAGTACCGCTTCCACTATGCTCTTAAAATTGTCATCTATTAGTATCACATCTGCAGCTTCTTTGGCCACATCTGTGCCACTTCCCATTGATATACCAATATCTGCTTCTTTTAATGCTGGAGCGTCATTTACTCCATCCCCTGTAACGGCCACAACTTCTCCCATCTGTTTTAATGCCATAACTATGTCAAGTTTATTCTTTGGGGAAGATCTTGCAAAAATAATTTCTTGATTCTTTAATATATTTTTTAATTCTTCTAGCCCCAGATTATTGACATCTGCTCCATCTACCACAGTAGGATTTCCACTTTCAATTATCCCTACATCTCGCCCAATGGCTTCAGCTGTTAGTTTATTATCTCCTGTTATCATTATGACTTTAATTCCAGCACCCTTGCATTTTTTAACTGCCTCTTTGACCCCAAGCCTAGAAGGATCAATCATCCCAATCAAGCCTAAAAATACTAAATCTTTTTCTACATCTTCGGCAACATATTTTTCTTTTTCACTAACAGGTCTGTACGCAAGAGCTAAAGTTCTCAAAGCTTTCTTTTCAAAACTTTCAGCTTTGTCGTGGAGATTCTGTTTATCTTGTGGAGTTAAATCAATTTCTTTTCCGTTTATCAATATCTTGTTCGACAAAGAAATAATTGACTCTGGAGAACCTTTAACATAAGCTGTAGTTGTTTCTCCTTTGTATACTGTGCTCATCATTTTTCTATCGGATGTGAAAGGTATTTCAAAGATCCTTTCTTCTAATTGGCATGTTGTATCTGTGTCTATGATTTTCTTAGCCAAAACTAAAAGTGCACCTTCTGTCGGGTCCCCAATTAAAGAGTACTTGTCTTCATCTAAAGTTAATTTTGAATTATTACAGAAGAAGGAAGTTTTTAGAAAAGGAATTATTGGCTCAATTTCTTTTCCTTCAACTTCCTTTCCATCTATATGGAGCTTTCCTTCAGGTTTATACCCAACTCCAGAAACGTCAATCTCTTTATCGTTGACGAATATTTTCTTAACAGTCATTTCATTTTGGGTAAGAGTCCCAGTTTTATCTGTGCATATCACTGTTGTAGACCCGAGAGTTTCAACAGAATTTAGATTCTTTATCAAGGCATTTTTCTTTGCCATTTTTTGGGCGGCTATGGACAGAGTCAAAGTAACTGTAGGAAGTAGGCCTTCTGGAACGTTAGCAACAATTATTCCTATCCCAAAAATAAAATTTGCTGTGAAGGTATTCCCTAGAGACCATCCTATTAAAAAGAATGTTATTCCTAGAAAAATTGCAATAATAGATATGTATTTTATAAAATAAGATATTTCTTTTTGTAAAGGAGTTGGATCATCTTTTATTTCTTGAGTAAGGCCTGCAATTTTTCCAAATTCTGTTCCCATACCTACGGCAAATACTATAGCTTTCCCAGAACCTGAAACTACAGTAGTTCCTGAAAACACAACGTTGCTTGACCCAAGTATATCCCCCTTAAACTGATCTATATTTCTTTTAAGAGACTTTGATTCCCCAGTTAAAGGCGAGTTATTGACCTTCAATTCATACTGTTCGATTAATCTTGCATCGGCAGGTACTTTATCCCCCTCAGATAAAATAATAACATCCCCAACAACAACTTGATTTGAAGGGATTTCCTGCTCTTTATTGTCTCTTAATACTACTGCCAAAGGTGCCAATAGCTTTTTTAGTGCCTCGGCCGCTCTTTCGGCCTTATACTCTTGGTAAAAAGTAAAAAAGGCGTTGATAAAAATTACGGCGACTAATGCAATTCCAAGATTAATGTTACCTTCTCCGGGGGCTAGATATTCGCCAATAAATGAAAGTCCGCTTGCAACCCAAAGTAAAATAGCAAAGAAATTAAAAAATTGTTTTAATAATTTAACGTACAGCGGAGTAATTCTTTTCTCTTGGATTTCGTTTGGGCCAAAGGATACAAATCTTTTTTCAACTTCATCTTTAGAAAGACCTTCTTTGGAGGATTGAAGATTTTTGATAGCTTCTTCTACCGACAGCTCATGAATATCTTTTATTTGCTCCATCTATACCCTACTCCCTTGACCTCCAAAATAATAGATTAGATGGTGTCCTTCTAAGTATATCTTCAACTTCATTTCCCATAAGAAACTCTTTTAGGGTGTTCTGAGGTTTGGCTTTGACAAAAAGAAGATCATAGTTTGAAGCCATTGTTTCGTCCAAAATGCCATCTGTTGCATGCTCACATTCCCTAATTATAAGGTCTGTATCGATCCCATTTTCTTTAAGTTGATTAATAAAGGGAGAATAATATTCTTGTGTTTCTGTGAAAGCTTTTTGCATCTCTGTTTTATCCAATTTTCCTCTAGGATTTTTAATGCATCTTAACACAGATACGCTAAGATTTAATGATTTTGAAAGTGCTTCAATTAAAAATATTCTTTCTTTGGCATTATAGTCTTTTTCAGAAATTGGAACTAATAATTTTTTATGTTGCTTTAATGGTCGGGCCTTGACTATCTTAACACCAATGACTGAAGACAAAGCATATTTCATTAGCCTTTGAGAGAAGCTACCGATGAAAAATAGACCATTTTCCTGTCTTTTTAAGGTAGTAATAATTAAATCGAGATCTTTGTCTCTAATTATTTTGTTTAGTTCATAAAGTATGTCGCCTTTAATCTCCAATATTTCTGCATCTAACCCATCTTCCTTTGCCATCTTTTTAATAAAGTCAATATTTTCTAAAACTCCCTTATTATTTGTATATGGCACTAAGAAGAAAGATGCGCTTGAACATTTTGAAATCAAAGTCGCATACATTGAAACTATTCTAACTTCTAGTCCTGCATCAACAATTAAAAAGATGCGTTTAAACATTAATATTAATTAGGAAAAGTTACTTTAAATATATTTCTTAGTTCCTGGAATACATCATGTATGAAAATACTAAAATAATAGCAACTATGAGCCCACCAATGAAAATACTAGAGTTTAAGAACAATGAATAGACCGGATCTGAAGAATCTGTAGAAGGCAGTCGGATTGAGCCAACAAATGAAGTGAAAAGAATGTACCCAATTACCAGAAAAGGAAGAAACCTACCCCACCCAGTACTTTTTGGACGTCTTTTAGGAATCTGATCGAAATTATCCATGTTATTTAATCTGTCTACAACTTTATAAATGTTATAGGTTTTGAAAAATTAATTCCCCACACATTTTAATTTTATGATAAAAGTAGCCCCTTTTGGTTTATTGTCTTCTAATTTAATAGTGCCACCGTATCTTTCGATTGTCTTTTTAACAATATAAAGACCTAGTCCACTACCCTTACTTTCTCCAAAGCTTAAACCTTCCTCAAATACATTATCTTTTATGTCGTCTGGGATACCCTTCCCATAATCTGTTATTCGTATTTCACATGTTTTGCTTTTTGAAGTGGTGATATCTACATCTATTCTATCTGTTTTCCCATGAATTATTGCATTCCTCATAATATTTTCAAACACAGAAAATAGTGCCTGATCTGCTAATGCAGTCGCATCACCAGTTATATTAATTGAGGAGATGTGTAAATTAGTAGATACGTCTTCCGCTATTTTTCTTACATTTATTGGAATTAATTCTCCTTTATTAAGCACAAAAGATTCAAGTTCCCTAATTCTTTCGATTAGCTCAATACTACCATCGACTGAACGATCTAACTTACCAAGTAAGGCTTTATCTTTTTTTTCTTCATAAAGCCACAAGGAAGATTTCATGACGGCCAATTTATTTAGAAGATCATGCCTAAGTATTTTGTTAATTACTTGTAATGTTTCGTTTAGCTCTTCAATTTGTTTATTTGATTTTATTAATTTGTCTTCCATTTTTTTACGATTAGTAATATCATGTAGTGCAATAAGATGCCCAATTAAGAAATTATTAGAATCATAAATATCTGAAACATCCATCTCATAAGTTTTTGTTCCTTTGAATAGATTAGTTTTATTGAGGTGACTTTTAGATTGTAAATTCTGGTATTCTCTATTGAGTTCAGGCCATTTGTCAGAAATTTGGTCAAATTTTTTACCACAAATACTACTACTAGTTATACCAAGAGTTTTTTCCATAGAAGGATTGATTTCTACAATTTGATTTAGTCTCCCCAAAACTATATACGAATCGTTCATATTTTTAAAAACATTCATGTACGCTGTGGGCACTATGTCCAACAGCTGGTACTTTGTTATTCCAATTAGTAAGACTACACCCATTAAAGAAAAAGAAACCGAAGTGAAGTCTAAAGGCGAGATTATTATCCTAGATAAATGAATCAAATTTGCTGTCCAAGTTATGAATATGGCTATTATAAATGTTATTTTTTGCTTCCTATTGATGGAATTCGATAGATTGAAGGACTGAAACAATAAAAATATTCCGAGAATAATTAAAGAATAAAAAAATATTATAAACAGCCAAAATAAGGGCCCATACACCTTACCAAAAGCTAAAACCCCGGATATTTCTATAAGAAAGATACTGCTTCTGAATAAGTGATGGTACTGATTTGTCCAGACAATTATCAGAGTAGCTAATGAAAATAAAGACATTAAAAGAATTAAACTCTTACCAATATACTTTGATTTTCCAGAGTATTCAAAAACAAATAATATCCATGAAACTGGGAATATTGAAATAGCTATATAAGAGATATTATCCCAAAACAATTTATTTGGAAGTGACGTGCTCCCAAGATTCAATAGATCTGCCAATGCCCATACAAAGGCAGCTGTAATACAAATAGTCAAGTAACGGCTTCCAGGTGATTGTTCCCTTTTTAAAAGAATGTATATCACTATGGCTGACACTAAACAACTTAACAATAATGGTATCTGGTATACTGTAAACTGCATATTTAATGCCTCATCTTATTGTAAAATCAATCACAACATCCGATAAAAAATAATATTATTTTTTAAGTCTTTAGTATAATTATGATTTTACCGCAAAAATAATTGAGAAATATACAATATTTTATTGAATTGATACAAATAGTGCTCCGGCTGGGATTTGAACCCAGGTCTCAAGCTCGAGAAGCTCGAATGATTGGCCGGTCTACACCACCGGAGCTTTATCAATCCATTAGCCTTATACTTAAAAAATTTACGGTATATTGTTCAAAGATAGTTTTATAAGTTTCTTAAAAATAAACAATTTCACCGGTGGTTAGATGGTTACATTGGAATATATTATTTATGCAACGTGTTTTTGCCTTATTTTTGGGGGTCTTTCTTTTAAATTTAGGGCTGTTGATCTTTCTGGATTTATTGCCGGTGTTTTTGTTGGAATTCCAATTATTATTTTTGGTGGATTTAGATTTTTTTTCATTTTAGCATTCTTTTTTATAACTGCGTCTATAGCTACAAAATTCAAATATGAAGAAAAGAGTAGGAAGGGTGTTGCTGAGAAAAACAAAGGTACAAGAAGCTACATTAATGTATTAGGAAATGGTATTGTTGCCTCTTTTTTTGCAATTTTGTACTATGTTGGCCCTATTTACTTTAATCTAGAGAGTAATATATTCTTACTTGGTTTTCTCGGTGCCTTAGCAACTGCTGCCGCAGATACTGCTGGAGGAGAGATAGGAAGACTTTCTCATTATAAGCCGAGATTGATAACTAATTTAAAAGTTGTAGAAACTGGTTCTGACGGTGGAGTAACTCTTTTAGGGGAATTGGCCGAACTAATTGTTGCTTTTTTAATAGGAATAGTGGCATATTTTGCAGGGCTTGGGGATGCACGTATGATATTAATTACAGGTGTCGCTGGATTCATAGGGGCAAACATTGATAGCATAATAGGCGCAACATTTGAGACGTGGTATGACTTTTTTGGAAACAATCATACGAATATTACGGCCACCATTGCCGGAGGAATTTTGGGTTCTGTTCTACACTTTTTTTAGGATTTAGTCATCTTTGCCATGAAAAGACCATTGGCATTGTGGACATGTGGGAGCGATCTTTTACATAATAGTATCTCATCGGATAATTTCCTACCGAATATTTCTGTAAATCCTTTCTCAAGCGGGATGCCATTAATATCCGCATCGATTTTCAATAACTTTATATCAAAATTATCTAAAGCCCATTGCACTACAAATTCATTCTCTTCTGGCTCTAGGCTACATGTTGTATAAAGAAGAGTACCACCACTTTTTAAACTTTGAATAGCCGATTTTAGAAGTTTTTTCTGAATTTCACTTAAGAAAATTACATCGTGGGTACTCTTTAAAGATTTCCTCAAACTATCCTTTCTCATTATGCCACTGCCCGTGCATGGAGCGTCAAGAAGAATCTTATCAGGACTATCCTTTATTTTTGTTATCTCTTCTCCGTTCAAATTAAAGACCGCAATATTCAAACATCCTAATCTAGTGATATTATTCTTAAGTGCAGAAAGCCTTCTTCTATTTATGTCAAAAGCGTATATCGCACCTTGATTTTCCATCATTGCAGATAAATGAGTTGTCTTCCCCCCAGGGGCAGCACACATGTCTATTACAAAGTCATTTTTATCAGGCGAAAGAATAGGGGAAACAATCATTTCAGCGACACCTTGAATGTAAAAGTAACCGAGAAGATTTTCTTGAGTAGATGAAATTGAAAACTTTGATTCTTCAATAATAAAGCCAAAATCACAAATATTTTTCAATACAAATCCATTTTCTGTTAGCCTTTCAGTTAGTTCTTCCCTGGATATCTTAATAGTATTAATTCTAATTGAATCTTTGTTCTCTGTTTCATTGGCAGCTATGAACTCAGGTAGCTTCTCCCCAAACATTTCATTGTATCGTTTGAGATTATCAAAGCTATACCCATACTCCCTTGCTATGTCGCTTAACTTCATCAAATCAACAAACATATAAAATAGAGTTGTATTAAAATAACTTATGCTTGAACTCGAGATGAAGGCTAAGATAGACAAGTATACAAGAGGGAGAATTGATCAGATCTTAAGAAAAGCAGAGTTTATTGAAGAAAAAGTCGAAGAAGATATATATTATTCTTCACCCATAAGAGATTTCAAAGAAACAGACGAGGCTTTACGGATAAGATATTCAGGTGAAAAGGCTATTTTAACATACAAAGGGCCAAAACTTGATAAGATATCTAAATCAAGAGAAGAGTTTGAGGCGTTTGTTTCCGGAGATATAGAAGAAATCCTTCAAAAACTTGGGTATAAAAAGATATTAAATGTAAGAAAAAAAAGAAAAGTATACCTCTATAAAGATTATACTGTGTCAATTGATGATGTTGAAGATCTTGGCGAGTATATTGAAATAGAACTAAAATCAGAGAATCTTCAAGACATTAAAAGAATAGAAAATCTGTTTGAGGCCCTTTTTCTGGAAAGTGAAAGAAGGTCCTATCTTGAACTATTGCTTTTGAAAAAAAAATAAATTAATATATTTTAAATCCTTCTTTAGAAAGGACCTTATTTGCAAGTTCAATGTTGTCCACTTTTAGTACCAGTATCTTTTCATTGTTAATAAATCCAAAGCCGAGTGCATCTTCAATGTTGACATTATTTACTCCAAGAATTTTTGCAATTTCAGAGATTGTTGTATTATTTACGTTAACACCGACTACTTCTTGTATATTTGCAATCATTTCGTGCTTTGATAGAATTGAAGCACCTTTCTTTACATCGTCTATTATGAGTCTTACTATGCCAAAGTCACCTGCGTCCGCAATTGCAAGCCCCGATATGGAGAGCCCTTCTTTAGATAGTTCATCGATTATCTTCGAAAGTCTTTTTGGTTTGTTTTCAATGAATACTGATAGTATCTTCAAGCGTTTCACCTTTTCTTTGTCTGGATGAATGGTCCAGTTAAAGTTTCTTTCAAAACTTTTTCGGGTGGATTCTTAGTAACAAGGCTTACAACGACCATTGTTATTACAGCTAAAACGAAGCTGTACATACTAAAGTGCATTGGTAACTTCATTATAAACTGGTGGACAAATCCAAAGGCTATAGATGTTGAAAATCCAACGGCCATCGACGCAAGTGCTCCTTCTCTTGTGGCTCTCTTCCAGTATAGTCCTGCGAGTAAAGGCATTACAAATGTGGAAAGCATTATACCTATTCCCATCCAGATTAATAGCGCTAGAAGTTGAGGTGGTTTTACAGCAAGGTAAAGTGTTAATGCTGCGGCAACTATAACTACTGCCCTGCTAACGGCGGTGATCTTTTTATCATTGGCTTTTGGATTTATTAGATTTTTATAGATGTCCCAACTCACTGAAGTTCCTATTGTAAGCATGAGCCTGTCTGTAGTTGACATGACGGCTGATAAAACCATTACGGCAAACAAAGGCCATACAATTGAAGGCAATGCATAGTTAACTGCTGCCACAAAAGAATAATCTGCATAAGGAACGCTAATAATTCCATCTGATACCATTGTCTTTGCTCCAAATCCAACAATCTTTACTAGGTACATTATTACAACGTATATCCCAAATGCTACAAAAGGTGCAAATTTAAAGTATTTGTCCTTTTTAACAGCAAGTACATTGTTAACGATATGTGGGGCAGATCCAAGTCCTATTGCCAGTAGGAAAAAGAACGATACTAGATATAATGGCGTCATAAATGCATAACCTGCATATGGTGGATGCATCTGTGGATAAGCAAGATTTACCATGTTTGGATCTATAGACGCCAATACTGTGTTTATGTGTGTAAGTCCTCCAGCAGCCTTTATAACTAAGGGGGCTACTATAAGAACTCCACCTATAATGAACGCTCCTTGAATCATATTTGTCCATGCAACTGCATATAATCCACCTAATGTTACATACATTAAAACTATTATACCTGCTATTAAAAGTGCTTCAGTATGAGTTATACCAAAGAGCCATACAAGGATTATACTTATTGCCGTGTATTGACCAACAAGATAGATACCGCTAGTAACAACTACGGCGAGTCCTGAAAGTGCCCTCATTAGTTTTGGGCTGTAAAATCTGTGTGCAAAATAGTCTTGAACAGTCATATAACCCATTTTTTCTGAGATTTTGTGCAATTTTGTTCCGTAGAACAATATACAGATTGCAGCAGTCAATGGGACAAATATCTGCTCCCATATGCTAGGCCATCCTGCAGTATATCCTAGTCCTGCAACTCCCAATATCGTCATACCACTTGTTGTAGAAGCAACAATTAATATAACAAAAAACCAAAATCCTAAACTCCTTCCAGCTACTATGTAATCTTCACTACTCTTTACTTTCCTAGATGCCCATGCACCTATTGCAAGCATCGCAATAAAGTAGATTACAACTAGGGAGGTCGTCATTATTGATGCCATTATTTATCCTCCTCCGCTTTATATTTAAATCCCCAAAACAAAAGTAAAAGGGCTATTACTACTGGAACTATTAGAACAACATAAAATGTTGTTTCTGGCAGACCAAATATCATTTAATTCCTCCTATCCTTCTAAATTTCTTTTATCGATGACTCGTTGAGCTTTACCTTGGGACCTTGGTATAGCCCCTTCTTCAACAAGCTTAACGTTTGCTTTTACTAAAAGAACGCTCTTTAGATCCTCTTCGACTTTGTCTTTAAGCTGAATCAGATCTTTCAGATTTCCTGTGAAAAGGTCCTTTGTTACCTCTATCTCAATTGTCAATTGATCTAGGGGTCCTTTTCTTTCAACAATTATGGCGTAATGACCTTTAAAGGCCGAATTTTTTAGAATTACCTCCTCAATCTGACTTGGGAAAACGTTAACACCTCTTATGATGAGCATGTCATCGCTTCTTCCATGAAGTCTTTCAATTTTTCTAAAAGGTAGGCCACAATTACATTTATCTTCGTATATTGCAGAGATATCCTTAGTACGGTATCTAAAGAGTGGCATTGCTTCCTTCCATAGAGGCGTGAATACCAGTTCTCCTCTTTCACCTTCTCCCAGAATTTCTCCAGTTTTTGGGTCGATTACTTCCATTATGAAATGATCTTCCCATACGTGAAGCCCATCCTTTTCTTTACATTCAACAGCTACACCAGGGCCACAGAGTTCAGAAATTCCATAGTTATCGTAAGCATTGATATTAAAAAGTTCTTCAATTCTCTGTCTCATGCCTTCACCCCAAGGTTCTGCCCCAAAGACTCCAATCTTTAATTTAAGATCCTTTTTAGGATCGATCCCCATTTCTTCAACTGATTCCCCAAGGTATATTGCATATGAGGGGGTGCTTGTAAAGGAGGTTGTACCAAAATCACGCATTATTTCTATCTGTTTCTTGGTGTTACCAGATCCTGTTGGGATTACAGAAACGCCAAGTCTTTCAGCACCGTAGTGAAAACCAAATCCTCCTGTAAAAAAGCCATAGTTGTAGATAATCTGCATAGAATCTTTTTTTGTTAGACCAGTCGTTGCTAAAACTCTCGCCATCAGATTGGACCACGTATCAAGATCGTTTTTTGTATAGTAAACAACTGTAGATTTCCCTGTAGTCCCTGAAGATGCGTGAAATCTTACGATGTCTTCCATTGGAACTGCCATAAGCCCAAAGGGATAGTTATCTCTAAGATCGTTTTTTGTTGTGAATGGAAGTTTCTGAAGATCGTCGATATTTTTTATATCATCTGCTTTCAAATTACATTTTTTCAATGTATCTCTAAAAAATCGAGAGTTTTTCGAAGCGTAATCTACGCAACATCTTAGTTTTTTATTCTGATATTCTATTATCTCCTCTCTGGATTTGAACTCCAAAAAAACACCCCGTTAAATTTCCCCACGTTGGGGATAAAATTTCACGAGGGAATTCAATAGCCATAATAATAATAGCAATAAACGGAAGAGAGAGCATTCTCAAAAAGAACATAATTAGGTTCGAATAAATTCTCCCTCATTGAATCCCTCATAGTAAAAACAGACAGGATATTTATAAGGTTTTCTAATTTTTTGAGATTTTTTTGAATACTGTTCTATGGGCAAAGATTATTATGATAAAGTTAAGAAATCCATTTAAACATTTGATTAAATTCAAACTTATGAATAAAAAAATCATACTGATAATTATTAGTTGTATTAGTGCTGGAATTTTGACTTATTTTAATATTCCCCTACAATGGGGAAATCCAAATCTTGGAACTACTCCCGTATCTATTATCTCACTTTTTTCCCCTTTGGGCGGCGTTATTACGGCCCTTGTTAAAGGTATTAGCTCGTCAATTTACACAGGCAGGACTTATGTTGAGATGGCCGCCGGGGTAGGGGATGCCTTGATGGCGTTAGTCACTTACTATCTTTTAAAAAAAATTGGAAAAGAGAGGGCTATAATAGTTGGACAATTCTCAAGGTACATATTTACATCGACTCTTATAGCTATTTCTGTTTCAATTTTTAGAGATAATAATATTAGTGAAATTCCAATAATCTGGGCCGATATGTTTCCAGCTATTACTATATCTATAATTGTAAATATAGTTGCTGCAATAATAATTTTAAAGATATTTGAGGATAAAATAACTAATTATTTGTCTAACGCCCGTTGAAAAAAAAATTGAAGAATATGCTATTGCAAATTTAATAAAATAAATATAAAAATTATTATTTTATTTTAATTTCAAAAGACTTCTCATCTATTGGAGGAACACTTTCCCATGGCCTAGCATAAGAGAAATTAATATTAGTTTCTGTGTTAGATCCAATTACCTTGAATTCAAATATTTCAATTCCACCGCTTCCCATAAGTTGTGGTTCATCGGCTTTGTAAGATGAATCTACAAGTTGGATTAGAGTTTCATCAAAATCTGCATTCCATTGGTATCCAGTAGTTGGATTGGATTTGAGGGTAATTTTGAATGTATCTCCTTTTTTCACAGTAATGGCCCCTTGTGTATCTTCAGTATAAGTTTTTTCTTGTGCTCCAAAGAAGGCGAAATATGCAGCTATTGCAATTAGGATAATAACTATTCCTCCGATTAATATTTTTTTGTTTTTTTCCATTTATATCACCTGTTCAACATATTCTAAATATCTTTTATATTTTTAAATATAATGATATGGTTCAATATATTTTGAAGCTAAATAAGTAAAAATTATGGATTAATTAATGACTGTAAATAAAACTAATTAATATTAAATTTATCTTTGTTTAAGGATTTTTTAGAAAATTATCTTCCTACTATGTTCTCTATCTCTTTTATTGTAGCTTTTCTCTGTTTCTCCTTTCCATAAAGGGCAAATATCTTCTCTGCTGTTTCAAGAGTTCTTATTGCAGAATCTAACCAATTGATCAAATCTGCCGAAAAAATCTTCAATCCATACTCTTTTCTAAATTCTTCACTAATCCTATGGGGGGATAATTTTGCTTTTCTTAAATCTAATAATCTTTTTCCGATCTCAATCTTTGGACAATTACAATATGGGGCATCTTTGCAACCACAAGCAAAAAATTCAGCTAAAAGATTAATCAAGACTTCTTCACCATGCCTAGATAGTGCTTCTTTTCTATTTTGGAAGTAAATTTTTTCTAGAGTTGTTCCAGAAAAAAGAGAAGATGAATCAATTTTTAGAATAGCTTGGAGTTTACTTGTGAGGTAAGTATTAGGGAATGGTAAAGTTTGAAAAATAATTTCTCTAACGTCCTCTCTATTAAATTTTTTCATGAAAAGAGCATGGGGTATTTTAAGAAAATTTGAGGAGACAATTCTACCAAATTTAGTAATATTTGCCTTATCTGCCTTAATATCAATCAGTCCCTCCTTTCGTAAAGTATCAATAAATACACTGTCAAAAGATGGAGCAAATCCCATTTCAAAATTTCTTTTTATTTCGCCAACAGATAAATTGGAAAATGTGGAAATAATCGATAATGTTCTTTCTAGGGATGTATCACTATCATATTGAATATCTACCTTCTCAGATTTATTATCTAAAAGATAAAAACAATGTTCTTCTTCAGAAACCTCACCGTACTTTTCTTGCGGATCTATCAAAAGGTAAGCCTTTCCTCTATCATGAAAAGACGGTCTGCCTGCTCTACCTATCATCTGCTGGAATTCAAATATCTTAAGTGGCTCTATCCCCATGGAAAGCGTTTCGAAAGTAACTGCTGATGCTGGAAAGTCAACGCCTGCAGCAAGTGCTGCCGTAGTGACGACAGTATCAAGCTTTCCTTTCCAAAATTTATTTTCTATTTCTCTTCTCTCCTTAAAAGGAAGGCCAGAATGGTAAGCTGCCGCATTTATCCCTCTCGTTTTAAAATGTTCAGCAAGAGAATGACAATTTTTTCTTGAATTAGAAAAAACAATTACTTGCCCTCTGTGGCCTTTTGAAGAGATTTCTGAATTTTCCTTTCTTATTAGCCTAGAGATAATATGGAGTTTTCCACCGTGACCAGTACAGAAAATAACGTGTCTTTCTAATGGGACAGGCCTCTTGTCATAACTCACAAGTTCCATTTTGAGTATATCCGAGAGTTCCTTTGGATTTCCAACAGTTGCAGATAGCCCAATAAACTGAGCCTTTGGACACAAAATATATAGTCTTGATATTAAGCTGTCTAATAGAGGGCCTCTTTCTTTGTCTTGAAGCATGTGAATTTCATCTATTACAACAGTAGAAATGCCATTAATAGTAATCCCAGACCTAAAAATCTGGTCTATGCCTTCATATGTTCCAATTATTATGTCAGCATCTAAAGACCTGTTTATATCTTTTGGATTTTCGGCAATTCTAGATAACCCGACTCTTAAAGAAACACTGTTATTTGGATAATTCTCTCTAAAGTCCTCATACTTCTGCAAAGAAAGCGAAACTAAAGGGGATAAGTAAAGTAATTTATCTCCCTTTTTATATCTTGAAAAAAATGATAATTCTCCTATCAATGTTTTTCCTGAAGCAGTTTCGCTCATAACGAGAAAATTATTGCCTTTGAATAGTCCCTTGTCTATTGCAATGGACTGTACCGGTGTAAGTTCATTTATACCTCTTGAAGAAAATCTGTCTTTGAATTCGCTAGATATATCAAGGTCTGATATTTTATGAATTTTAATGCCAAGGGGAGAAGAGTCAATCCTATCGTACATCGTAATGGAAGAATCTCTTGTAGGATCAAACTTTGGATCAAAAACCATAAGCACCCTGTCAACATCAGAATATCTTTTCAGTAATTTTTCAGCAAGTTTTGTATCCTTGATCCCCTTATAGTTCAAATCTTTTGCAATTTCAGATTTTGCACATATTTCACATATTGGCTCGGAGTGATATGTGTAGGGAGTTCCTTTAGTATTGATTCTATTTTCAATCAAGCAGAACTTGCATAAAGAAATAAAATCAAATTTAGCACCATAAGATTTTAGCATGTTGATAAATAAATTCAATATATCCTCGGTGAAGTGGTCCTTTGATATGTAAATGGTATCGCTTCTTAGAAGTTTAAGTGATTCTTTTGGCATCAAGATTGTTTCTTTATCATCTTCAATCTTTCTAAATTTTTTAGGAACAAATCGCTCTCCATCTTGGGCAAGAACAAGAAGATATTTTGTAGTAATCTTCCCACTAAGAACTTCTAGGATTTCAACTTCGTCTTTTTTCTTCTTGTTCCTTACGGCAATGAGCATTATAAGAAACCTTTTCCACAATATTTATAAAATAACCTTTTTAATATAATAAAGGTGCTCCTTTGAAGGTTCTTATTGCTGGTAATTTTGATGTTATCCATCCAGGACATATCTATTTCTTAACTGAGGCATCAAAATTAGGGGATGTCACCGTTGTTGTAGCCAGAGATGAAACTATAAAGAAGTTCAAGGGACGTGCCCCGATATTTAATGAGAATGAACGTAAATTGATTCTTGAAAATCTTAAGATGGTTGAAAAAGTTATACTTGGAGATCAAAAAGATTTTTTTGCTCCGGTCCTAGTGGAGAATCCGGATATTATTTTTCTGGGTCCTGACCAGTATTCCTCGTGGATCGAAGAACGTATCAGTAAAAGCGGACTTAATACAAAAATAATGAGGCTTGACAAGAGATTACCTTATAGTTCAAGTGAACTTAAGAAGAGGTTTTTAAAGGTATACACATTAGATTCTATTAAGTGAGACTTAGAAATATAATTATCACAGGATTTTTCATATGTTCAAAGAAATACCTCGTATAGATATAGACGAGATAGTGGATAAGGCATTTAGAAATGCTAAGAAAAAAGCCCTCTCTAGTAAAAAAAATATCAATGAGATTGTTAAAGAGAAAGAATCGATTAGAGTTACGGTTGCTGGAGAAAATTTAGCAGAGTCTGTTTTCAAAGTTGTAGAGAGATACCCTTCGTTTGATAGATTACCACCATTTACAAGAGAGTTGATAGATGTAATTGTTGGCATAGATAAATTAAGACACAATTTAGGTGCTCTTTCTTTTGCAGTGAATACAATTAACGCGGTTAAGATAGAGTATATAAAAAATATTAGAAGGGCAAAGTCCTCTCAGGATGCATCATTTCTGAGAAAACAGTGCTATGGGAGATATATCTCAATATTAAAACAAGTAGAAAAAAATCTAAAATTTTTGAATAATGCACGAGAGAAACTAAAAAATCTTCCTTCAATAAATCCTGATTTATACACGGTAGTCATTGCAGGATTTCCAAATGTAGGTAAATCTTCACTACTAAAAGCCTTAACTAATTCTGAACCTGAAATTAATTCTTATCCATTTACAACAAAAGGAATTAATGTTTCCTCATTTACCTACAATAAAAGAAAGATCCAGGTTGTAGATACACCCGGGCTATTAGATAGAGAACTTAGCTATAGGAATCCAATTGAACTACAAGCTATATCTGCATTGAAGTATCTTGCAAAATTAATTTTATTTGTCTTTGATCCAACTGAATCATGCGGTTACACCATGGCAGACCAGATGAACCTATATAATGAAATATCTGAGAGTTTTGTAGGCGTTCCATTTATAAAGGTTTTAAATAAAACAGATTTAAAAGATTGGGGTTTTAAAGACGACGTGGGGGGCATAAAAATATCTGCTCAAGAAGGGTCAAATATAGACATCTTGAAAAAAAATATTGAAGATATACTTTTCAAGTATTTTGAAGAAGAGGTGGATTACTTTGAAAAAGATTGAGCCTATAACAAAAGGACTTACTGGTTTTTTAAGAAGTTTCAAGAAGATTGTAGAGGATATTGATGAAGGAAAAGAAATTAAGAAAATAGTATTTACTGGAAATCCTTACACTTGCACCCCAATAATTGAACTATTAAGTTATGCTATTAGAGAGATGAACAAAGAATTAATTTTTGTTCCGTCGCTTAATATTAATGACCCTTATAAGATGAATCTTTCGGATATTCATTTTGATTTTGTTAAAGGTGGAAATCCGCTTAACCCAGATTTAAATGTTATACTGGGGGGCCTTGCTATGCGAGGAGGCCCAGATGTAGGTAATGTCAATAGTTTTTTAGAAAAAATAGGCAACAAAGAAAAAAAGATTGTCGGCGTATGTTTTATGAGCGTTATTGAAAAGGCAGGTTGGTGCGAAGTTGTGCCTTTTGACTATCTGATTGATATACAAATGGATGGTTCATTGTACGGTAGATAAAATGGAACTCAAAAGCTGTAAAAAACAATACATGAAGGATACTCACAGAGCTATCCCCCCAGAAGAAACGCTAGAAATCGTCAAAGATAAACTCGATATATGTGGAATCACTAGAGTTGCAGATATAACTGATCTGGATAGACTTGGGATCCCAGTTTTCTCCGCCGTACGGCCTGACGCATCACAGGGCTCAGTGTCAGTCTATAACGGAAAAGGCGTATCTAAAACTGAGGCGGAGGTATCTGCGATAATGGAAGGTATCGAAAGATATTCTTCTGAAGTTAATGAAGAGATGATTTTAGATTCTTCAGAATCTGAATTGAACGGGAAAGTAAATCATTTGTCCCCTTATGAATTAGCATTGCCCGCCCAAGAGATGTATAACGAATATATAAAAATAGGGTGGGTTAAAGGTTACGATCTTATTAGGAAAGAAGAAATCTATGTGCCTGCAAATTCTGTATTTCATCCCTATCCTCTAAAAAGAGATTACCCCCTTTTCAGAACAAACACAAATGGATTGGCTTCTGGGAATACTTTAGAGGAAGCAATTTTTCATGGTCTATGTGAAGTTATTGAAAGAGACGCATGGTCTCTTGTTGAGATGAAAAGAACTTTCCCCAAGGATCTTATAATTGAGATAAATGATCCTTTACTTGAAGATTTTCTCAATAGATTTAAGGAAAATGAAATAGAAATTGTTTTTAAAGATATTACTTCTGATGACATAAAAGTTCCAACAATACTTGCTGCAATTGATGATTTGAGATTAAAGGATCCAACTCTTATGGTAATGGGGATGGGAACTCATATCGACCCGAAAGTAGCCTTATACCGTGCGATAACTGAAGCAGCACAATCAAGATTGACCCAAATTCACGGTGCTAGAGAAGACACTCAGAAAGCAGAAATGAAAAGAAGGATAGGCTATGACCGTATCAGAAAACTAAACTGGTATTACTTAAATAAATTTGGAGTTGAGACAAAGACTTCTGATTTCACAGCTAAAGCTTCAGATGATATCCTAGAAGACATTAATACATTATTAGATATTTTAACTAAGAATGGAATTAACAGAGCAATCGTTGTTGATCTCACAAGAAGCGAACTTGGAATACCTGTGGTAAGAGTTCTTATTCCTCAACTTGAACAGTATGGTATTGATAACTCAAGAATTGGATCAAGAGGGCGGATGAGAGAAGTTGATAAAAATTATTATCTATTTGGGCCCAAGCCTTCCTCTAGAAGAGGCTAAATATATTTTGTCTTCAGATAAGAAAAGGGAAGTTGTCTACGCCCCTCCAATTAAACGAGGAGATATTCCAAAGGCTGTTTCAGAAGGTTTTGATATAATTGGAATTATTGATGGGGTTTTCTTTAGGGAAAGTGCTGTATCGCCTAGAGAGTTAATGGAAGTTCTAAAGAGTGGCGTAAAAATATATGGTGCTTCGAGTATGGGTGCTTTACGCGCTTCAGAACTTGATAGGTATGGAATGATAGGAGTTGGAAAAATTTATCAGTGGTATCGGGGCGGAATCCTAAATTCTGATGATGAAGTCGCATTATCCTTTGATAGTGAAGAATTTATCCCAATATCAGAACCTCTTGTAAATATTAGAGAGACAATAAAAAAAGCCACTAATCAGAATATAATAAGTCCAGAAGAATCAGAAATACTCTTCAAATCAGCAAAAAGTTTGTATTTCCCAGAAAGACGATGGAATAAGATAATTGAAAACTCAGAAAAAATATTAGGTAATAAACTTTCTAATTTTTCCCTATTTGTTAAGAGCAACAGAGTGGATATAAAGAAAGAAGATGCTATCCTTCTTCTTAAAAAGATAGATGAGGATTCGAAATAGTTATAAGTTTCTATCTTAAAGGTTTATCATGAGAAACAATAAAGATCTCTTTGATGAATCAAAAAAATATCTTTGTGGTGGGGTTAATAGTCCTGTTCGGGCCATGAAACCGTACCCTTTTTTTACCGAAAGAGCGAAGGGTCCAATGTTATTGGATGTTGAGGGAAACAGTTATATAGATTATTGTTTAGGTTACGGCCCAATGATGTTGGGACATAAAAATCCAGAAATCATTGATGCGGTAAAACATCAACTTGAAAAAGGAACTGATTATGGAACACCAACTGAAGATGAGATTACCTTTGCAAAGAGATTGTCCCAAATTGTGCCCAATGTAGAAAAGGTTAGGTGTGTTAGCACCGGTACTGAAGCGACAATGAGTGCTATACGGCTTGCTAGAGGTATAACTCAACGGGATAAGATAGTAAAATTTGATGGGGGATTTCACGGCGCCCATGATGTAGTTTTGGTAAAAGCTGGATCTGGAGTAATGACTACAGCTAGCCCCGGTTCAATGGGTATACCAAAAGATTCTATAAAAAATACTATTTCTGTGCAATTTAACAACATCGAGGCTTTATCATCTATAGTTGAGAAAGGTAATGTTGCAGGAATAATAATAGAGCCAATAATTGCAAACGCAGGCTGTATTCTACCTGAAAAAGGATACCTAAAGGAAGTAAAAAGGACTGCAAAACAAAACGGAACTTTATTGATTATGGACGAAGTTATAACAGGATTTAGAGTTGGTCTAGGTGGTGCTCAGGAATACTTCAAAGTCAATGGAGACATTATAACTATAGGGAAAATTATTGGTGGAGGATTTCCACTTGCAGCGTTTGGAGGAAAAAAGAAGATAATGAATGAAGTATCTCCCGAAGGTCATGTATATAATGCAGGTACATTCAATGGAAATCCAGTTTCTATAGCTGCAGGATTAAAGACTCTAGACATCTTAGAAAGGAAAGAGACATATCCAAAAATAAAGGATATGACCGATAAAATCACAGACGGGATTTATGATATGACTTCAAAAATGAAAACTGCGCTATACAGTGCCCCTGGAATGTTTTGTTTATACTTCGGTGTTGACAAAGTTAAAAATTATGAAGATGCAAAAAAATCGGATACAGAAATGTTTAAAAAATTCCACAAAGAACTATTAAAAAAAGGTGTATTCTTACCACCTTCGCAATTTGAATGTAACTTCTTGTCAATAGACCATGATGAAGAAGTAATAGATAAAACGCTAGAAAGCATGAGTTCTGTGTTAAAGACAATTAAAAGATGAGGATAAAATGAAACTTATTTGCGGTACTAGAGGCTCAAAGCTAGCTTTGACTCAAACTGATGAAGCAATTAATGATTTATGTAAAAATACTGGAATTGAAGTTGAAAAAAAAATAATAAAAACTAAAGGAGACCAGATTCTTGACCTTCCATTGCACAAGATTGGAGGTAAAGGCCTATTCATCAAAGAAATAGATGATGCCCTTATTAACAATCAAATTGATTTTGCCATTCATTCTCTAAAGGATTATCCAACTGATATCCTGCCAGAACTTGAAATTTGTGCCATCACTAAAAGAAGGTCCCCTTATGACGCCATAATAAGTCTTGAAGAATCTATAGAAGATCTGCCAGAAGAAGCTTTAGTTGGTACATCCTCTTTAAGGAGAAAGTCTGAAATATCAAGAATCCGCCCAGACCTAGACCTTAAAGACATACGGGGAAATTTAGACACAAGAATAAGAAAACTAAAGGAAGGCCTCTATGATGCAATTATTGTCGCAGAAGCTGGATTTTCAAGATTGTACGGAGATAAAAAAGAAATTGGAGGTTACAGATTTTCTCGAATAAGTCCAGAAACCATTATTCCTGCTCCTGGGCAAGGTGCTTTGGCTATTGTATGCAAAAAAGATGATTCTAAAATAAAAGAAGTATTGAAAACTATTGATGACGAGAAGACAAGGATAGAAACGATGTGTGAAAGACAATTCATGATTGATGTTGGAGGAGGGTGTAATCTTCCTGTGGGAGCCCTTTCTTTCATAAATGAAAATGAAATAGAACTCAAAGCATTCGTGGGGGATTTGGAAGGGGCTAAATCTGTCAGGGGCGAAATAAAAGGAAAGAAGGAAGATTATATAAGGATAGCTAAAGAGCTTGCTAAGAGAGTAAATATTAGAGAGTGATCTTTTGGTTGTATATATAGTAGGTGCAGGCCCAGGCGATCCAAAGTTAATCACAGTAAAAGCACTTGAAATGATAAAAAAAGCTGATGTTATCCTATATGATAAACTTGTAAGTAAAGATTTACTTTCATACTCCAAGAAGGAGTGCATAAAAATATATGTTGGAAAAAAATCTGAAGGGTCCAGCCAATCTCAAGAAGATATAAATAAAGAACTATGTGATTATGGGGAAAAATACGATATTGTTGTTAGGCTTAAAGGTGGAGACCCATATATATTTGGTAGAGGTGCAGAGGAAGCGATGTACCTCTACGAGCGAGGTATACCCTTTGAAGTTATCCCCGGTATTTCATCAACTGTATCATGTCCCATGTATTCAGGAATCCCCCTTTCTTATAGGGAATCGAATTCAGCGTTTGCGTTTTTAACTGGTCATGAGGCCGAAGATAAATCATTTAGCATAAACTGGGACAAACTTCCAGACACCCTAGTAATAGTAATGGGTATAAAAAACAGAGCTGCAATAGCTCAAAATCTAATTAAAGCTGGATTCGATCCAAAAACACCAGTGGCCATAATTAAAAATGGAACAACTTTACTTCAAGAAACAACAGTGTGTGACCTAAGTACTTTAGGAGAAACCCCTGCCGAGCCACCTTCTGTCATATTTGTAGGCAAAAATGTGTTATTTAGAGATAAACTTGACTTCTTTGAAAAGAAATTACTTTTGATAAAAGGAAAAGAGATATTCGTCTCCAGAGAAAATGGGGAAGAATTAGAGATTATGAAAAAAATGGGTGCACACATCTTTGCCTATTCTCTTATTGATATAATTAATATTGAGTTTAAGATTCCCAGATTATCAGATTATGATGTCATCGTCCTTACAAGTGCAACAGGTGTTGATAGGCTCGAAGGTACTGAGTTACCAGAGGATAAAGAATACTACACAATAGGGCCAAAAACTGAAGAAAAGTTAATTCAAAAGGGAATATATCCCAGAAGACCTGAAAAATACAATTCAAAAGAACTAGCAAAATTTATGATATCTGAATTTAAGGAAAGAAAAAAGATTTTGACTTTGAGATCACAAGAAGCTCCAGGATACTTAGAGGAACAATTAATGGAATTTCACGATGTTACAAGGGTTGACGTCTATAAAGTCAAAATGAGGGATGACATACCAGAAAAAAAGAATTTTGACATAGCATTCATTTCAAGCTCTTCAAATGCAACAGCCTTTAAAAAGAAAGGATTAAAAGCAGAAACTATTGTCTCAATTGGACCTGAAACTAGTAACGCCCTCACCAAAAAGGGGATTAATCCGACAATCGAAGCTGATACCCATACTCTTTCAGGCATGCTCGAGGCCTTATTGGACTATCTAATCAGATGTGATAATTTTGACAAGAATAAAAGATCCTAAAAATATAGGAATAGTTGCAGTATTTTCTGCACTTGCATTTGTTGCTACTAGGTTTCTCCAGATCCCAATACTCCAAACAGGAGGATATCTTAACTTTGGCGAGGCCATAATATATATTGCCGCTATCTTCTTTGGACCTGCTGTCGGAGGACTCGTCGGTGCTATTGGACCAGCTCTTGCCGATATTACATCCCCATATGCTGCCTTTGCTCCTTTTACATTTATCATAAAAGGTATTGAAGGATTTATAGTAGGCAAAATAGCGTCTAGTGATAAGAATAAAGTTACTAAAATCATAGGGGTAGTGGCTGGTGGGGGGATAATGGTTATTAGCTATTTTATCGTTGAGATATTAATATTTTTGATACCGCCCCCAGTTGCACTTATAGAGGTACCATTTAATGTGCTCCAGTTCATAGTCGGTGGAACAATAGCCATAATTATAACTGATAGGCTCAAAAAAAGTGTAGATAGGATAATGTACAGATAGTATGAAAGACAAATCTAAGTATCTTAAAGATTTAAAGAAAGTAATTGAACAAGGTGAAGTAGACTTTAGGATAATTGATACACTAAACATCCTAAACTCTAAAGAGAACTATTATACCACTTCAAGTTGTGCTGGCAGGATAATACTTATTGAAATTGAAGAGATAGGCGGTAAGAAAGAATCTAACTTTATCTTTAAGAGTCATGAAAAGGTAGATTATAAAGATATCTGGAGAGCTATAAATCAATACAGTGGAAGCAAAATGCTTTTTTTAATAGTCAACTCACCTATAATTCATGTTGTTTGCAGAAATCTAGAATCTGCCAAAAAATTGATTTATATTTCAAAAGAGTCAGGATTTAAATATTCATCAATTTTCTCGTTGGGAGAAAAGATAATTGTAGAGATAAGATCAACAGAAAAAATGGATGCTCCAGTTGTAAAAAACGGCAAGATTTATCCTAGCGAAGAATACGTAACATTCCTAGTTGAAATAGGAAATCAACTACTCGATAGAATCAGAAAGAAGATAGAAAAGCTTAATGAAAATCTAAGAAATATAGAATAGAAAATAATAAAATATTTATTTTTTATTTGTCTTTTTCTTTAGAGGTATATCAAAGTTCATGTCTTTTAGTGTGTCTGTTTTTACAATGGCTTTTACTTTTTCAAGCCCAGAGGTTAGTGATTCATCAATCTTCAGCCTGTAGACGATAATACCGAGCTGTTCATAACTTTTAACAATGTCTTCATTGTATACTGGGATATCAATTTTAATAGGTTCATCTGTTGGGTTACCAACGATTATGTCCCTATATCCTAGTTTTGCGACATTTTCTACAATATAGCCACCCATGTTCTGGACATCTTTTGGGAAAAGAATAAATTTAGCCATTTTTACATCACCGCCAATAGAGATAATACAATTGTAAGGAATCCAAGTGCTGTGAATCCCATTGAAACTGGGTAGATTTGCTTGAAAGTAAATATAGGTGAGAATGCAGATACTATCGAGAATAGTATTGGCATTATCAAACAAAGTAAGCAGTGTACTAATAGTAAAGGTAAATTAAGTGTCGGTGGAAGCCCTATGAACAAAGTTATGAAAACGCTTGAGAGTACAAATAGTATTGATTCTCTCATTAAGTAGTATCCCCCTCTTGCCCAAGCTGCATACTCTAATGATGGTCCCTCGATTACATCTGATTTAGCTTTTTCAATGCTGAATGGATATTCGTTTAGTAACATAATGTACCCAATGAAGTAAACAAATCCGGCTAACATTCCAGGGAATGTAAATAGGATTGGCTTTAGACTCAATATTTTATTAAGGTACATTAAATCAATCAATCCACCTGGATAGATGAATGAAGCATCAAATCCTTGGAATTGAACTATGTCGGAGAAATTAATTGATTTTGCTAGAACTACGGGTACGAACATTGCAAGATATAGTGGAAATGATCCCACAGTAATCATCTTAAATGCCCTTATCACGCTCTGTTGCTCAAAGAATCTTCTATATTCCCCTTTCATGACTGCACCTTTAATCTGGTCTGCATACGGCATTGAAACAGATAGAATAGATCTTGAAAAGCTACCAATAGCCATAAACAAAAACTCTATTACTTTTAGTAAACCAACTACCGCTACAACTGTTCCTAGCGCATTTACGCCCCACCAGTCTGGTGTTGTAAAGAGGGCAGCAAAAAACATCACAAATATTCCAATTATAGGTAGACTGTGGAATAATCTTGGCATTGGTGAATTTGGTTTAATCTTTTCTTTATAGAAGAACTTAAGAATTGCCCAGAAACCAGGTGTAAGCATAGGTGGCCCTATCCTCTGCTGTATCCTAGCCTGAACTTTCCTTTCAAGACCGGGTATAACGAATCCAGTAATTAATGCTGCCAATGGAATAAGTATCGTTGCAAGTATAAGTTCAATCATCATAGACCCCTCCTAATTAGGCTCTTTACATCCTCTTCTGTGAAAATCCTCTCCTTCCCATTTTCAACAACTATGGCCCTGTTAGTACAGGCCAAACATGGGTCACAGCTTGCCATTGTAAGCATACCATCTGTTAATTGATCCCCGATGCATGCAACTTCCATTGATGCTAAAGCTGTAAGAGTTGGAGTTCTGTTTTGGTAGCTTCTTATCCTTCCAGTTTCATCAAGAGAAAGAGAATCATAAATTTCCCCCCTTGGGGCTTCTATATATGAAGTTGAAAATTTCATTTCCTTCAATTCGAAACTTCTGTTTGATACTGGTCCAGAAGGTAAGGATTCAAGTGCCTGTTTAATAATCTTAACAGATTCAATTGATTCAAGAGCCCTAGCGACAACTCTGTCTTTGTTATCTCCATCATCTAAGACTATAACATTGAAATCAAATTTCTTATATTCCTTCATTTTCTTTCTAAGATCGACGCCCCATCCACTTGCTCTACCAGTTGGTCCTGGTGCTGCAAATTTCTGGGCTTCTTCTTTAGTTAATACTCCGCTTCCTTTTACCCTTGACATAATCATTGAATCATTAATGATCCTATTTGCATAATCGCCTATTTTAACATCTAATTTAGACAACCTAGTCTTTAATTCAGACATTCTGTAATCATCAATATCACATCTTGGCCTGACCCCACCGAGTATAGGAACTGCATAGTGAACTCTATTACCCGAAATTATGTATAGAAGATCCATTATATCTTCCCTCAAGGTAAAAGCCCTCATACACATTGTCTCGTGGCCCAATACTTCAGTTGCATGTGCCAAGTAAATCAAGTGGCTATGAAGTCTTTCAAGTTCAGCCATTATGACTCTTATATAATCTGCTCTTTCTGGAACATTAATCCTAAGACCTCTTTCAACAGCCCTTGTACCATTCCAAAGATGTATGTGTGAACATATACCGCAAATTCTTTCAGTAATAATAAGGCCTTTATGAACAGGCATCCCTTCCATAATTCTTTCAATACCTTTATGGTAAGGATCAAGAGTAAGTTCACAATCAACAATTACTTCGTCCTCTACAAAGAATCTTGCCCTATAAGGTTCAAGCATTCCAGGATGCACAAGACCTATTGGAATTTCAACTTCTGCCTTTTCTTTTCTAGCTTTTTCCCCCACTCTTATCACCTCTCCAATAATAAAGGTATACCTGCTGCAATACCTGCGATGATATCTTCGGGTCTAGGAGGGCATCCCGGAATATACGCATCAACGGGTATTACCTCATCTACTCTGCAAACTACTTCGTCACTGTCCCCAAGTTCTCCACCAAAATCTTTGAATATACCACATCTAACTCCGCATGAGCCAACTGCAGCAACTATTTTTGGTTCAGGAATTGCCTCATAAATTTTCTTTAAAGGTTCTATTGTTCTTCTTAAAACAGGCCCTGTAACAGCTAGTACATCTGCTTCCCTTGGATTCCAAGTTAGTATGACTTTGTACTGCTCAAGATCATATCTCGGTGACCATGCAACATTTGCAACTTCAATATCGCATCCATTACACCCGCCTGTGTAAAACAACATGACATGAATTGCGTTTTTTCTAGAAAGTTTTTTTAACATTTTTACACCTCTTCAAAATACTTTGAGGAGTCCTTAGCCATTATATCAATGATTTCTTTTATCTGAGCTTCTTTGAGTTTTATTGGTTCTTTTAAGAGCTTAGCAGGGTCGGCTTTAAATTCTCCAACTTCTCTTGGATGAATTGCCCCAGGCTTTCCGTAGAATGCATAAATTGGACAGTTATCGTGGCACCAAAAACAGTAAAGGCATTTTAAGGGATCGTATTTTGGAGTCTGTGTCTTTGTGTACCCTTTTACTATTTCAACTGGTTTCTCTAGAGGCACCATTTCTATTGCTTCTACTGGACAGATATTAGCACATCCCCCACACCCGATGCATGATTCATCGTTAACAGCTTCGGGATATTTCACCTTGCCTTGAAGTATTGAATTTCTGATATCTTTACTTGTTACTCTATCAGCAGCAAAAAGTATTCTAAGGATATTTACATAAATACCCCTAAGAAATATTAAAAAAATACTTTTCATTATTTAGACCTCCCGTTAATAGTTCTGTCTTCAAAATCTGTCTGTACATTAATTGCATAAGCTGGACAAATATTATCACATGCACCACATCTAATGCATTTTTTCATATCAAAGACAAGTTTTTTGGACTTGACAGATATTGCGTCAGATGGACAAATTTTAACACACTGCTCACACATTATACATAAATCATCATTGTAGGTAAGTGTTCCACCTTTGATTTCTTTGTGATATCTTGTCTTTCTTGGAAGACATTGGACGGGACAATATGCACCACAGTTTTCACACATTACGCATTTTTCAAGATTTACTCTAAATCCGTTCAAATCGACCTCAATGCACTTAGTTGGACAGACTTCTTTGCAGATACCACATTGGATACATCCTTCGTGTTCTCCTTGCCACTCTCTGTAGTTTAACTTAATTGCATCTTTTTTACAAGCTGTTGTACAAATTCCACAAAGGATACAGTGACCAGTGAACATCTTCTCTCTTTCACTTGTCATAATTTTTGTTGGACAAGCTTTAACACAAAGATTACAATTGATACATGTTACTGTATCAAATCTTATTCTTCCTCCTTCCCACTTTAAAGCATCTGTTGGACAGGCATCCACACATAGTCCACATTGATTACAATAATAGAGTTTCCTTTTTGAGTTGCCCTTAATTATCTTAGGTCTGTGATTTTCAATGACAATTGCATTATTAATACATTTTCTAACACAAGTGTAACAAGAAACACATTTTCCATAATCGATGAAGGAATTTTTTATTGCGCCTACTGGACAAACATCCATACACACATCACAATGAGTGCAAACCCCAGGAGTTGCTTCATATTTTATTGCGTTTGCAGGGCAGTAGTAAGTACATCGGCCTCCTTTATCGCATCTATTTTCATCTATGGCTATGCTTAAGAGCTTGGCTTTTCCTTTAGTCTGAACTGGACCTCCGTCCCTATCTTTTTGCTTTGGCATTATCTCTTCACCTCTTCGATTGTCATTGACTCAAGATTAAACCTAAGCTTTCCTTCGGCATTGACTCTGGCGCCCATTGGACAAACGTCTCTGCAAACATTGCACATTGCACATATGCCCTCTGGAACTTTCTTATTCTTGTACTTGACCATCTTTATAACGCTGACAGGGCAGTTCTTTTCACATATGGAGCATCCAATGCATTTTTCTTTGTCTACGATATACCCTCCATATCTATTTTTGAATATAGCATCGACAGGACATACTTCCATGCATTTGCCACATGTGACACAACTGAAAGCTTTGTCATTAATTATTCTAGTACTCTTCGTAGGGCATGCTTCTACGCACTTCTTAGCTAGATTACATTTATCAGTGGCAATGTACATCTTATTGCCTCCTTATGACCATTGCAATGAAGACTCCGAGCACAGTTGAAAAGAATGCTTCTGAGAATCTGATTATATGTCCAAATAATGTCCATTGATAATCTGGATATGTGCCCAATGCTGCTGCAATCAGTATAGATACTATCAAAATTACAGGATACTTCGCCTTGCTTATCTCTTCAGAGTTGACTTTGTATCCAATTATAATTCCATAAATAAGACCAAATAATATTGGCCCCCATTGATTTGCAAGTCCAAGTGCTGCAACTTCGCTACTCATCTTTCTTCGCCCCCATTAAGAACATGGCTATTAGCGAAAGACCTGCCAACACGTTTAATCCTACACCTATGTTCAAGTACGGAAGTACTCCTGGGTGTGTTGGATCGGGGTAATCAAGAAAATTATCCCATCCAAATGCTCCAACATGTATTATATCATATGGATCAACACCTGTATTGTATAGGTAGTAACCTGTTCCGTAATAATATGTAGTAAAGACAAGCCCAACCACTCCTGTTAGTAAGAATATCAATGCCCCGATAGTTGATAGATTTACAAGATATTTATGGGTAAATCTTAGAGGTGTTTTCTTAAGGCCATAAATAACAACAGTTAGGAAGTATCCAGTAGCTATTACTGCTCCACCTGGGAAACCTCCACCAGGCGAAATATGTCCACCGAGGACAATTGTAACACCAAAGGCTACAAGGAATATTGCTAATGGGAAGGCCATCAATCTTTGAATAACTGTAGATTTATCTGTCATTTCAGGAGTTTCTTTTTTCGTGTATCCTTTTAATGAACCCCACCCAAATACAACTGTTGTTGTTATTACGGCAGTAATCAGGATGAAAGTTTCTCCTAATGTATCGTATCCTCTAAAGTCAAACAGTATAACTGTAATAACATTAGGTGCAATATTACCACTGTACAAATTGTATAGGTAACTCATTCCAGGTACCAAATAATCGCTAAACTGGTAAAGTGTTCTCAGGATAACAAATGAAGCTATCACTAAAGATACCCCTGCGATTATATTTCTACCCTGCTGATAGTTACTTGTTTTCACTTAAATCCCTCCTAAGAATATGACAAATAGAAGTGCAAGTGTTAGAGCCACATAGAACGACGATAAGTTTATGGAATCAGTATTTTCTTTCTCTACTTTGAACACGGTAGGCACTGTAAATAGAATTCCTCCAAGGATAATAAGTGCGCCAAATCCCAATATTGTTGAATTGGCCGTTCGTAATACTAGTATTGCTCCTATTAGAAGGAATGATAGCATTAGAAATTCTGATGTAAGGGCACTTCCTATACCCATTCCTTGTCCTTTATCTTTCATCTTTTCATGGAATATTTCGTATACTTTCTCTAACAATTATCACACCCCCAAGGAAACAACAAAATTGTATATCGGATCGTAGATGATATTTGGGAACAATCCTATTGCAAGACATGTTAGTATCAATATCACTATAATTGTCTTGAACATAGTTCCACGCACTTCGGTATTGACTTCTACTTTTGGCCCTGGTTTCATGAATATCATGAAGAATGCTTTTATAACCGCAACAAATGTTGCTACGCTCAATAATATTACAAGTACTCCAAGTTCAGGAACTCCTGCTTGAGTTGCGGCTTGGATTAATCTCCATTCACTTTGATAGGAATTAAATGGTGGGACTCCCGATATAGCCAGAGTTGCCAATAACATTACAAATCCTACTAAAGGAACAACCTGTAATCCATCTCCAAGTTCATCAAGTTTTGTTGTTTTGAATTTATCGTAAACAAAGCTTGCAATGAAGAATAGTATTGCCATGCTTAATACATCATTAATTGCATGGAAAATACCTGCTGCAATACCAAAGGAAGTACCTATTCCAAAACCTACCGCTACAAGTCCCGCTTGGGATACAGCTACAAACGACAAAAGCTTTCTAAGTTCTACCTGTTGTAAAGCCATTACAGAACCTAAGACAACGGTAAATATTGCTAATCACAACATTACAGATTTTAGAAGATCAAAGCCAGTGAAAACTCTGAATAGGATTATAGCCATTGCAACAAGAACAAACTTAGACTGAACTTGTAATAATGCAGATATTTCCGGTTTTGCATTTTCGTACATATTACATTTAATTATATGAAATGGAAAAAGACCTGATTCATAGAGCCAACCCAATGTTAGCAATGCCACAGCAGATAACGCAATTGGATTTAACTGCCCACCGGCTTTTATGGCGTTGGATAGATCTGTTATATTCAAAAGTCCGTATACCCCCAAGAGAAGAGCAATTCCTAATAGAATTGAAGCTCCGGAGATTGTTCCAAAAATCATATATTTAAATCCTGCTTTGAATGATTTAGTATCTTGGACTGCTATTACAAGTGCGACTTGCGCAACTACTAAGATTTCTGTGAAAACGAAGAAGTTGAATATATCATCTGCCAACATTATTGCACTAGTTGAAGCCAGACTGATGAAAATCATGGCGATATATACCCCCGAAATCATCTTTTTATTGAGTACAGTCAGAACAGTAAAACCAGTAATTATGGTAAGAACTACCATTAGTATTTTCTGCACAGGCCCATAAGAGTATACTATTCCCATGTATACATCAGGTATTAACAACTTAGATATTTCGGGAAAACTGCCTGTTCGAAGATGGCCGCTGAACAAATGCACCCCATACAGAGTTACAAGTGGTACAAAGACAAAGATAATCAACGATACTATAGAGATAAACTTTACAGATTTATCTTTTTGATGCAGAAAGTTTACTAATATCGCCATTATAAGCGGGAGTACAACCATCAATGGGATCAAAGTACTATTGTTTAACATTTATTCTTCCCCCTCAAACATTTTTTGAACGCTAAGAGTATGATATTTGTTATATAACACAACTGCAAGTGCCAGCATTACTGAGAGTGTAGATGCTCCAATAACAATGTTTGTAAGAACTAATGCAAATGGCAACGAGTATGAAGCGTTGCTTGCAAATTCACCAAATTCTAGTAAATGAGAATAATTTGATGGTGTCGCAGAAGCGTGAAAGTGATGCATTACCTCAGGAATAAATCCTCCAGGCCTATAACCAATGGTAATCAAAACAAGATTTACTCCATCACCAATCAAGTTAGCACCAATTATTTTTTTCAGGATGTTGTCCATCATTAATAGTGCCCATAGCCCTGTTACAATCAGTATGCCTGCTGTAAGGAAAGAAGCTACCTGAAATGGTTCCATTTATTCATCCCTCCCCTGTGTCGTTTTGTAGAGTGCTACTATGAAAAGACCGGGAAGTAGTGCTGCACCTAAAATTGCTTGTACCGCAGCAACGTCTGTAGCAAGTAAGAAATGGAATATTGCTGCCAACGAAAAACTTTCAAAAGTTAAAATAATAATACTCTTGTAAAGATTTTCCTGTATTATCGCCATTAAAGCGGACAAAGCTACTGCAAATAACAATATATAATCAAACATTATCATCAGCCTCCGTTAAATCTGCCCAAGATATAGAATGGACTGCTAAAGGCATTAGGAAAAAATGAGCTAAAGCAGCTAAAATTGCAACTGGATTTCCAAGGAAAATAATAACAAGTATGCATACGACATCCATTACACCTAAAATATGAAGTCTTGCATATACTATGTTCTTCCTCTGTCCAAATCTGAAAAGACCTAAAGCAACACCTATAAGACCCATTCCCGCTATTAAATAGAAATAAGGAAGTAGTAGTTCCATATATGAATATACGTTCATTCTGCAATCCCCCCTCTAAAGAATCTAGAAATTATCAATGTTCCTACTGGACCGAGTAGAAGTAAATAAATTGCTATATCAGAAAAATAAGGAATCCCATACATTTTTCCTACAATCATGAAACCCGTCGCAACACCAATTTCGGCAGCACTCGCACCAGCTAGGGAATTACATACCCCCCTAAAAGTAGTTACTCTGAGACCAGAAATAATAGCAACGCTGAGTCCTATCAGCATCACGTAAACATAATAGTCTTTAAGTTGGAGATAATGACCGACTACCAAGATTACAGCTAAAATCAGCACCAATAAAATATTATTTTTGTTCATTTAATCCTCCACCATCTTTTTTATCCATCCCTCAAAAGGAATAACATCTTTTTGAGTTCTTGGAGAAATAACAGCTACAAGTAATTTCTGCTTTTCTGGAAAGACATCAATAGTCAATGTCCCAGGTGTCAAAGTAATACTGTTTGCAAGAATTGTCATAGAAACAGGTCTCTTGAGAACTGTATCGATTTCCATAACTACCGGATCTATTTTCCCATCAACACATTGAATAAAAACGTCTCTTGCAGAAACAACGATGTAATATACTAAACCTATAAAATAGACAATACCCCAAAATGGTCTTAGAGCTTTACTCATTTTTTACACCTTCGGAATTTGAGTAAAAGGTTTATTTATAGTTTATAAATGTTTCGTCAATCGTTAATCAGCGATTTTAATTCTAAAAAATTTCTTGATAATTAAACATATGACTAATAAAAACCTTTAAATATAGCCTAAAAACGTGTTTTAAATAAGGTAGATGGTTCTCTTGGAAATCGAAGAAAAATGGCAGAAGAAATGGGAAGAAGCCAGAATTTTTTATTCTGATCCCAAAAACATGAAAAAATTTTTTGTAAACTTTCCTTACCCATATGTTAATGGATTCATGCACTTGGGCCATTCGTTTTCCCTTATGAGGGCCGAAGTTTTTGCAAGATATAAGAGAATGTGTGGATACAACACCCTCTTTCCTTTTGGATTTCATGCAACTGGAACACCAATAGTTGCAGCTGCTGAGAGGGTCAGAGACGGAGAGAAATTACAGATTGAGATATTAGAAAAGATGGGAGTTCCAAAAGAGCTAATTCCAAAATTTTCCGAACCAGAATTTTGGGTCAGGTATTTTCCAGAGGAATCAATTAAAGATCTAAAACTCCTAGGTTTATGTATTGATTGGAGAAGAAGTTTCATAACAACTTCGCTAAATCCCTATTATGATAAATTCATCAGATGGCAGTTCAACAAATTAAAGGAAAAAAACTTTGTTGTTAAAGGTGAACACCCGGTAACTTGGTGCCCAAAATGTAACAATCCCATAGGGGATCATGCAAGACTTGAGGGCGAGGGTATTACCCCTGAAGAAATAATCTTACTTAAATTCAAATTTAATGGAAAGATACTGCCTGCAGCCACATATAGAGTGGAAACTGTTTTTGGTGTAACCAATATGTGGATGAATCCAGACTTCAAATATATAGAGGTTGAAGTTGACGATGAGACCTGGATAATATCACCGATTGCAGCTGAGAAATTAATTAATCAAAAACACAACATCAAGATTATTAGAGAATTAGAAACAAAAGAATTGATTGGAAAATCTTGTGAAAACCCTCTGACAGGAGACAAGATCCCAATTCTTCCTGCAACTTTTGTGTCACCTGAGATAGGCACTGGAGTTGTCATGTCTGTTCCATCACACGCCCCGTATGATTATATGGCATTGAAGGACATACAATCAAATCCATCAAAATATGGCGTTTCAGAATCTATTGTCAAAAACATAACTCCAATCTCACTGATAACTGTAGAGAATTTTGGCAAGAATCCTGCAATAGAAATATCTGAAAAGATGGGGATCACTTCTCAAGAAGATGTCGATAAACTTGAAGAAGCAACTAATATTATTTACAAGAAAGAGTTCCACCAGGGCATATTAAACGAGAGAACTGGGAAATATAAAGGAATTAAAGTTTCTGATGTCAAAAAAATTATTGTTACTGATTTTATTAATGATGGCATTGCAGCATTGTTTTATGAGCTCCCTGGGAAGGTCGTGTGCAGATGCCTTACGCAAGGTGTTGTGAAGATAGTATCTGACCAGTGGTTTTTAGCATATGGAAATCCAGAATGGAAAGATCTAGCAAAGAAATGTCTAGCACAGATGAATATTTATCCCGAGAAGGCCAGAAAACAGTTTGAGTATGTTCTTGACTGGTTAAAGGATTGGGCGTGCACAAGGGAGTTTGGACTAGGGACAAAACTTCCATGGGATGAAAAATGGGTAATTGAGTCACTTTCTGATTCTACCATCTATATGGCTTACTATGTTTTAGCAAAATACTTTGAAGATCCATCCTACAAAATTGACCCAAAAAAACTTGATGATTATTTCTTTGATTATATTTATTTGAAACGTGGCAACCTAGATGAAGTTTCAGCTAAAAGCGGACTGTCAAAAGAATTAGTTTCAGATATGAAGAAAGAGTTTGAATACTGGTATCCTTTTGAATTTAGGAATAGTGGAAAGGACTTAATTCAGAATCATCTTTCTTTTTGTATATTCAATCACGCTGCCATATTCCCTGAAGAGCTGTGGCCCAAAGGATTTGGAGTAAATGGTTGGGTGCTCGTAGACGGAGAAAAGATGAGTAAATCCAAAGGTAACTTCTATACAATCAAACAGATTGTGAAAATGTATGGCGCTGATGCAGCAAGGATTACCCTAATGAATGGTGGAGAAGGCCTTGACGATCCCAACTGGGACAGTGAATTTGCAAGAACTATTACAGACAAATTGAAGAATTGGCAGGATTTCTGCGTTGAAAATTATGGAAAAGGCAGAACTGAAAAGTTGTACATAGACAGGTGGTTCTTATCTGTTTTAGATAAAGCGATAAAAGAAACAACTGAAGCCATGAATGATTCCAATTTTAGGACAGCTCTTTCAAAAGGATTCTTTGACCTCCAAAGAGACCTCAAGTGGTACCTAAAGAGATGTCTTAACTCCCCAAACAAAGAGGTTATTTCTGAAGTCATAAAAACTCAAACACTGATATTGACACCCTTTACACCCCATATCTGTGAAGAGATTTGGGAAAAACTAGGATTTGAGCCATTTATATCAAATTACCCCTGGCCCGAATACAAGAAAGAAATGATTGACAAAATTTCAGAAGAGAGTGAGTACTACATTGAAGAAGTTGTAAATGACATAAGGGAGATAACAAATGTCCTATCAAGAGGAGAACAGAAGATCCTAGATAGGATTGACATATTCACTGCAGAAAACTGGAAGTGGGATCTTATAGAAGTCATAAAAACAAAAGACAATATGGGCGAAGCAATTAAAACCGCGATGGTAAATGAAGATTTCAGAAAAAACGGAAAAGACGTAAATCTCATAATCCAAAGGTGCTTTAAGAACAGATACTTCCCAGAAAGGTTTGATGAAAAAGAAGTACTTAACGAAGCAATGGCATTTCTAAAGGAAGAGTTCAAAACAGAAATTAACATAGACCCTCAAGAAGACCCAGGAAACGATAGGAAAAAGGCACTGCCTAGAAAGCCTGGAATACATATCTATTTTAAATAATTCTTTTAATTTAACTAACAGAAATCAATTTATACTGGTATAGTGTTTGACATACCAAGAGGGGAGTCTATGCTAGGAACACTAATACAGCTTGTAATTTTGTTTTTTGTAGTTATTGATCCTCTTGCAAGTTTCTTTGTTTTTTATGCTACTTCCTCGACGATGGTTCCAAAGGAAAGGCAAAAGACAGGCATCCTTGCTATACTAATTGCTGTTTTACTGTGTTTTTTGGTACTTATTTTAGGCCAGCAATTATTGGAACTATTTAGCACAACTCTTGACGAATTCAGAATAGCTGGGGGAATAGTACTAACAATCCTTGGAATAAAGATGGTCCTTGGCGAACCTCTGATAAATACCCATGAAAAAAAAGAGAACTCAGCTAGAGCTTTGGCCTCTATTATTGCAACGCCCTTAATCACAGGGCCTGCCACAATATTTACAATAATCCTAGCAAGTAGCGACTATGGAAAAGTTCTAACAGGTCTTGCTGTAGGGATTGTTCTGCTAATAACAGTTTTATTATTCCTTATGTCAAATAAGGTAAAAAAAATATTGGGCGATACAGCAACTCAGGTTGCTACAACTATTCTTGGCCTTGTTACACTCTCTTGGGGTGTAAAGTTCATAATTCTCGGTATAAAGAATATATTCTAAACTATATATTAGCCCAAATTCTCGACTTAAACTAAAGAATAATTGTTGCAACCAGAATCAAAATACTTACACTTGCAATGTCCATTACGCTTGTAAGTAAAGGTATTACCACATTATCAGGGTCAATATTTGTTCTTATTGAGAAATATGTAAGATAGTATGAAGTTAGCATTGCAGCAAATGAAGATATAATGGCTACAAATATGGATAATTTAAGAATTACAAAGAAAGCCATCTGAGGTATATCAAGTAGTGTTGACATCACAAAAGCAATTATGGCAAGTAATGGGAATAGAATTATTGTAATTGCAAATGTATTGAAGAATTCCTTCAATATTTTTAACTTAGGTAGGAAAGTTATTTCTGCCTGACCTAAGTGAAAGCTTGTAGAAATTCTAGCCGATAGAATACTCCCAATGTTTCCATTCTCTGCATTAAAAAGAGGAGACAATACAAGCAATAAAGGAAAAATACCTATGAACTCTAAGTTCTTGTCAAGAAGTGAACCTGCAAGGGTACTCAAAAATGCGCATATGGCCAGAAATCCCATTGATTCTTTCAATATTTTTTTTGCATAATAACTATTCCTTACAGAAAATAATGAGAACATAATTATAATGGCACTAATTGCAAGGCTAGAGAATAACATGAATCCTTTGCTTAAAGAGAAAGATAGTATCCCAATTGCGAAAAGGGAGGCTACGTTTAAGATGTCCCCAATGGACGCAATCAGCGGAGATGATACATTGTCAGGATCAAGACCTTTTTTAAAAGAGAAAATAGATACTAATAGAGTAGTTAAAATAAGACCAATTGCAGCAACAAGGGACGCAAATAATGAAATAAAAAACAGATGGACAAAACCTATCGTTTGATTACCAATGAGAAATCCTCCGAGCATTGCAAAAAAAGCGATTACAGTGGCCATAACTACAGTCTGTATAAGGGAAGAATACACGTTTTCTGTTATTAATTTTGAACCTCTTAGACTAGGAGTTATTTCACCGGTGTGGAGACCTGTTGAAATCCTTGATCCCATTGAAGCATAGATATTACCTCTCATGTCAATTGTAGCTGGAAGCATGGTCAATATTCCAGGCAATAAAATCAAGAAACCAATCATTTTCGTGAGATAAATTCCTGCAAAAATATCGGCAAATGCACAGATTATAAGTGCAAACATGCTTTGTTTAATTATTGTATAAAAATCAGAAAGATCCAGTTTCGGGGGCCATGCTACAAATCTCTTTGGAGAAACCTTTACTGGAAAGGTCTTTTTCTTTTTCAACTACATGCACTCCCCTTTTAAATGCCAATTTATGGATCAGAGATCCTCTTCGCCACAACCGATGACCCAATAAATCGTCTTCTTCCATTTTTCATCACTTAATTATAGCCTACATATTTTTAAAATACTTAAAAAGATTTCTGTAAAAATTTCTTTTAAGTATACCTTTTGAGTATAAGAATAAGGTTTATAAATTTAGGCCGTGATTATAATTTAATGAAGAGAATAAGGCCTTTTATCAAGAACAGCACTAAAGTTAGAGTTCTGACAAGATATCTAAATAACAACAGAGAAGTAAAGGAATACATGGAGAGAGTTAATCCTGTTTTTTATGAGATTTCGTTTCTTGACTGCTATGTTGAAAAAAGCATAAGCGAAGAGGTCAAAAAAACCTTGGAAGCATACGAAGGCCTTGAAATAACAACTGATGAAATCAAGGACAACAAATATACATTTTACATAGATAGCAAAGAAGGCGAGCCAATTATCTGGATGAAAAATGAAGATCAGAAGATTAGGTTCTCCAAGATACCTGTAGAGTTATCATAGATGATATAAGATGAATTCAAAGTTTTTAGGATCCGTAAGGTTACATGCACCTTACCACCCTTCTATAGTCATTAAACTTGACAAAATAGAGTTCAGAGTAGATAGTCCATGCGGGGCAAAAAACGAGAACAAGGTATATCTTTTAACGCATTTTCACTTTGACCATGTTAGATCATGCATGGCGGGTGGTGCAGACTTTCTAAGCCTTTCTGAAAATCCAATAAAAATCTATGCGCCTTACGATGACAGAAAAGAGTATGGTGAAAATGAGAATGTCTTTGATATTCATTCTAAGATGATTAACTTCCACTCTAAAGGAAGAAGAAAACTTGTTCCAATTCAGGAAAATGAGAATCTTCGATTTAATGGAACTACTATTGTCCCTGTCCCCTTGAAGCATACGGTGCCTAACTTTGGTTATTATATCAATAATCCAGAAACAAGTATCCTCGTCACAGGTGACTGGGAAGGGTCAAATTACAAGAACAGGCAAAAGATAATTTCTTTGGCACCAAGAGTATTGGTCACAGAGTGCAGATATTTTTTTGAAGAGGAAATAGAGATTGCTGAGGAAAGAATGCATGCTCATGTTGAAGATGTTCTTGATCTAAAAGAAGAATTAGATAATACGATGATTGTCTTGACTCACGTCTCCCATAGATACCGCGACCTAGAAAATATTGTCAAATTAACAAAAGAAAAGGACTTGATTCTAGCAAAGAACATATCGTTTAACAACACCGGTTACCGTATCAGGGAACGATTCAAATAATTAGTATAATCTATAAAGAATATTTATTTTTCTAGATATTTGATAACAGTAAAATTTAAATAAAGTTAATTGAATAGATAATGTTGCACAGGTCGAAACTTCGCTGGTAACAAAGTCTTTCATTCCTTGCATCTGGGCCGCTTAGGCGGATTTGAGTGTCACGCTCCACCCGCATACAAGGCTCTTGGACAAGGGTATTTCCGGGATGGCTAAGTCTTATCGGAAAATGTTTGAGTCACACTTGAACTTACCCGGTCCATGACATTGAAAAAATGTCTCTATCGGACACCGAAAGGCAATAGCCGCTTCGAGAAGTCGAAGCATCCGGCTATGAAAGACCTACTCCTCCGAAGCGACAAACTGTGCATCTTTTTCTTTTTGAATTAAAGTTTTGATTATTATCGTAATATATAGATATTTAGTAAAATCATTCAGTTTAACTTAATAAACTATGATTGCTATTTTATTATAAATCCTTGGAAGTAAATCTCATTTTCAAGGGAGTTACTATTTTTTAGGGCCAGAAATAAGATTTCCATAGGAGTATATTTTCGAGAAAAGACAATCAAAAATATCACTATTTCCAAAGATTTATAACTTTAAATCCTTAATAACAGTTAAAATAAAAATATTCTAAGGGATGTTTGGGGATGTTTTATTTTAGGTGTGTGGTGTGTATAATATTTGTTTCGTTAGTTTTTATTTCTGGAATACAACCACTCCAATCGCAAGAGGAAAATGTCATAAGAGTTGGAATCTATGAGGATAAACCACTTATTTTTATAGATGAACAGGACAACGTGAAAGGAGTTTATGCAGATATATTGAATTACATTGTAGAAAAAGAAGGCTGGACTATACAATATCGTTATGGAAGTTTGGATGATTGCTTAACTTGGATAAAAAATAAAGAAATAGATGTGCTTGTGGCAGTCACATCATCTCCAGAAAGAGGAGAAATTGCTGAGTTTTCAAAGGAAAGTGTTTTTTCCAACTGGGGAGAAGTTTATTGTAGAAATAATCTAGAAGTAGATTCCTTTCTAGATTTCGAAGGTTTGAGAGTTGCAGTTGTTAAGAAGGATATTTACTATATTGGGCCTAACGGAATAAAAAATTTGATGGAGCGATTTGGGATAAACTGTTTTTTTGTAGAGGTCGATAATTATTCGGAAGTTATTGAAGCCTTAGAAAGTGACAAAGCGGATGTAGGAATTGTTACTAGGCTATACGAAACAGAGATAGTAAGTACTCCAAAAATTAAATCGACTTCAATTGTTTTTAATCCAATAAAACTTCTATTTGCATTTCCAAAAGGCAATCCGAATAATGCCTATCTAATAGAAACTATTGATTCGGAACTAAAAAAGTTAAAGAGCGATCCAAACTCGATATATTATTCAAGCATAAACAACTATTTGGGCGGGGAAATAGGTAAAGTGGTAGTTGAAGTTTTTCCATATTGGGCAAAAGATGTTTTTCTCATTGTACTTGGAAGTGTTATTCTATTGTCAATAGGCGGTTTGATTTTAAAATGGCAGGTAAAGGGAAAATCCCAGGAAATATGTAAAAGTGAAGATAAGTTCAGAAGTTACGTGGAAAACGCTCCTGAAGGCATATTCATAGTAGATGAAAAAGGAAAGTATGTTGATGTTAACGACGCTGCTTGCGAAACGACTGGATACACTAGAGAAGAACTTCTTAAAATGAATTTAATTGATCTAATACCTCTTGATGATAGAGAAAATGCAGCAAAGTCATTTGCAAGTGTCATAGAGAAGGGCAAAAATTCTGCTGAAACTTCCTTTATTAAAAAAGGGGGCGAAAAAAGATACTGGATAGTCAACGCCGTAAAATTATCAGACGGCAGATTTTTAGGATTTACTAAAGATATTACCGAGAGAAAAAATGCCGAACTTGATTTAATACAAAATGAAAAGAAATACCGCACACTGTTTGAAGACTCAATAAATCCGATATGGACGACAAGTTATGATGGCACTATCCTTGATACAAATCAAGCAGCGGCGGAGCTTCTTGGATATTCCAAAGAAGAATTGATTGGGTCAAGTGTATATGGGCTTTATGTCGACCCTGACATGAGGAAACAATTAATAGCGGAGATAAAAGAGAAAGGATTTGCCAAGGATTTCTTGGCCCACTGGAAGACAAAGGATGGACGGCAGGTAGACCTTTTATTTAACTTCACCTTATGGAAAGACAACGAAGGTAATGTTGTGGGATATAGGGGAATAGCACATGACATGACTCTCCATTATAGATCTGAAAAGCAACTAGATGAAAACTTAGAATACTTTGCCCACCTAATAGATCACATAAGAAATCCTTTGGCAATTCTCAGCGCTTTCGTACAGATAAAAGTCGACGATGAAAAAACAAAGGAAGTAGTCATAAGGCAGGTGAATAGAATTGAAGAGCTATTGAAGCAGTTGGACCAAGGATGGATGGATACAGAGGATACTAGAAAGTTTCTTAAGAGACATATGTAAATAAATTAAAATATCTTTCAACTTTCGTAGTATTGATCGATTTATATGGAATCTCGCCCTTTATTTTTTGATCATTGTTCTAAGGGCATTTGCATCAAATCTTTTTTTATATATTCAAGGATATTATAAAAAAGAGAGAGAAAGTCCTTATCTAACATTAACATGAGCCTTGTAATATAAGATAAGTTTTCTAGTTTGAGCTTATATTACAACGGCTTATAAACTTAGTAAAATTATTAATCAGGATTTTCATACAATTACCTTTAAGAAAGGTAATATTATCCTAAGCGTATGTTTCCAAATATTATACTACTATGGATTGCTGGAGCAATTATAGTTTTAATATCCTATTATTTTGATAAGGAAAAAACAAGGCAAGGAGTTAAAAAAGGGGTAAAAATCTTCAAGGGCCTGCTCTCACCATTTGTTAACATTATGATACTGGCAAGCTTCATTTTGGTAGTAGTTCCGCCTGAGATGATAGAGCGTTATCTTGGCGGCGAATCAGGATTCTTTGGGATAACTCTCTCTGCAATTATAGGTTCGATTACATTGATCCCTGCGTTTATAGTATACCCCCTAGCTTCAGAACTATTAGAGAGGGGGGCTTCTTACATGGTGATTGCAACCTTTATTACAACGCTTCTCATGGTAGGCGTTGTCACATATCCTCTAGAGAGCAAATATTTTGGAAAAAAAGTTGCTCTTGTTAGAAATGTACTCAATTTCTTTGCAGCCATTCTTATTGGATTACTAATAGGGGTGATAATGTGAATAATAAGTATCTGAAAGAATATGGGTTCATTTTAGTTTTCATTATTTTTGGGCTAGTGTCTTACTTCTATAGCTTTACATTTGGAGTCAAAGCTTCAAAAACATTCTTGAACATGTTCATAGAGATGATTTCTTTTATCCCTATAGTATTCATCCTAGTAGGACTACTGGATGCGTGGATACCTAAAAAGAAATTTGAAAAGTATATGGGGCCTGAATCTGGATTAAAAGGAACTTTGCTTTCAGTAATATTCTCAATGTTTCAGGCCGGCCCGCTTTATGGTGCATTTCCAATAGTATATATCCTTTACAAAAAGGGCGCTTCAATAAAAAACATATTCATATTTCTTGGGTGCTTCTCATCTCTCAAGATACCAATGCTAACAATTGAGACCGGTTATCTTGGATTAGAATTTACCCTTGCAAGGACAGCAATTACCGTGCCATTGTTCATAGCAATCGGCTACTTAATGGATTATTATCTAAAAGGTAAAGATTTCAAGATTACTGACCCTACAGAAGCCCAATAAAAACGTATGTTTTTTAAAGGATTAGAAAAAATTAGAGCTATGAAGCTAATCTTATCTTTTTTTGTTTTTGCTATACTTACCTTTTCAAGTCTTTTTCCGTTATCCTCCGGAGACTCTGTTTTGTATGCTTTAGATGAGGGATATGTAGTCAAAGATCTCTCGTTTGATGTAAATATAGATAGTTTTTATCTTGCAGGAGAGATAAAAGGTAGCGATAATTCATTTATAATTAAGTCTAAAGATGGACAGTTTTTAAGAGAACAAGCAATTGAAAACTTTAAAATCTATAAAATTCTAAATGATAAGTATTCCAACACTTATTTATTAGGGGCTTCTGGAGATGGAAATAGCACTCTTGTAAAGCTTACATCAAGTCTCAGCAAAAGATGGGAAGTGAAAATAAAATTCTCGGATATGGACGCTTTATCATCTTTTACAGTAAACGATAATCAAGAAGTTACTATTCTAGGGTATTCTACATACAAAAGAGATTCGGATACTTTTATTATAAAGGTGGACCGTAACGGAAAAGTCATTGCAGAGAAAATATTGGATATTGGCCCATTTGAAAGGCCTTATCAAATCCAAGAGAGCGATGAAGGTGATTTTTATATTACCGGCGAATCAAAAGACAAGAACTATGATATGTTCGTGTGCAAACTTACCAAAGACTTTGAAATTCTTTGGGTTGACTATTTTGACAATGGAAACTGGGAAGATGGCGGTCTTTCTCTTGAGTTAAATAGTGAAGATGTCATCGCCACCGGTTATTCTGGAAAAGAAGGATGGTATGTTTTTGATACTGTTTTCTTAAAGTATTCCAAAGAGGGTAATGTGAGCACATTTGCCCGAAAGAGTTTTTCGGGGGGGAGTGACTGGATTAGGCAATTTAAAAGAAACGGTGATTACTATTATGTCTTTTTGTGGGACATACTTACTGGGAAAGAATACACACTAAAGCTTGACTACTACTTTGACATATTGACAAAAAATGAAATTGCGAAAGAAGAAACCCCACTCAAGATAATTAATATACGCGATAAAACTTACTTAGTATTTTTAAGACAAAATACAGTCTATATAAGGGATTTAGGATAGCTTATTGAATTTCTTCTTCATTTGCAATGTGGTAAACTGTCCTAAGAGGGATTTTTAGACTTTTGGATATCTCTTTTACTGGAACACCTAGCTCATACATTTTTTTTAATTTGCTGACTGTTTCGTCGTCGTACTTGTTTGGCCTCCCGGCACCTTCTCCAAAAGGTACAAGAAGCACCCCGACACGCTCCAATGCTTTTTTGACCCTAATTGATGTCAGGGAATAGAGACTTTTTGGGCATAGGATATATTTTACATTAGGCGCATGCTCTAAGACTTCAACCATAATGTCAACTGATGGCCTCATATTGATGTAAATTTTTTCATCGTTGTTAGAAAGATCAATTCTTAATTTTTTTATAAGGTCTCTTTTATTTTTTGCGATTATCTTTTTCAATCTTGAGCCCCCTTAAGTTCTTGTAAAAATTTCTTTGTTATATCTTTTTTTTCACCACTCTTGACTACCCTTTCAAGAAGATGCTTGCTCTCTTTAGGTATTACCCCATAATTCTCCGCCCTTATCAAAGCAGAGTCAAATTCATTGTTATCTATCGAGAAAAATAGTAAGGTCTTGTCATAATCTTCTGACACCAAATAATATGAAATTGCGGCAACTAAGCTGTTCTTTTCTTTTAGGTTCATATCTTTCAGTGTGCTCATCATCCCTTCTTTCAATAGTACAGTCTTATAGAATCTTCCTAACAGTGCCTCGTTTGGTTCCGGGTCAATTGTCGGAAACGGGCCCCCATATATTTTTCGTTCCATATATGTTTTTTTCAGATAGAAAAGTGCTATATCCTCACATATTGCATCGACCCCAAAAGGTGCATAAGCTATTGATAGGACTTTTCTTATGTGTTTATCATATATCGGAGGCCTGCCCAGATCAATAGTCTCATCGTAAAAATCACGTTTATATTGAGGATTTTCTTTTTTGAAAGGGGAATACTCTTTTGGACCCCCCATCATCCCGTATTCCTGGGGGATTCTCTTTTTAGAAGATGACTTGCTCTTTGATTTATCCCCAAGCATGTCCATTATCTTCCTGTAATTCTCTCGCTCCTCCTTATTTAAGGAAAAAAGAGTCTTCATGTACTCCCCAGAAAAAGAAAGGTATTTCATTATGCCTAATCTATAGACACCATCTGGACTAAAAATAAATTTTCCTTCTCCGCCTTCCTCGGTAAACTTCAGGGCTTCGTGCCCGGCATATATTATCCCCTCTTTTTCAAATCCCATAGCATCTATCAACTGGCCTATGGCAACTCTGTGTGCTGCAATAGCGTGCTGGATATTGTCAAAACAGATTTTTTTTTCCATTGCCCTTTTTCTGAAATAAGGATCCTGTGCATCCTTGATGCCTTTAATAACAAAATAAGGATTTTGATACCCCAAGAACTCTATCTTTCGCCTAATCGAGATTAATTCTTCATAATCTCTTTTTAGTTTTAGATACGTATCAAGAAAGTAGTCACTATCCTTCAATTTATCAGGGTTTACACTATACTTTAACGTATCAAGATAACTAGAAATCCTTGATATCAGACTCATTTGTTTCGCCGGGATTTAATGTAATTGCAATAATCTTATAAGTCTATCCTTGAAAAAATTTTGCAAAATAAAAACTAAAATAAAATAATAAAAATAAAAAATATATAATTAAGTAAGGTCTTTGTATACTTTATAGTCAAGCTTTAAAGTTTCAGGCGAATCCCGATTCCAAAACACGAAATAATAGTATCCTTTTTCTGGCGCAGTCCATTTTAATTGCTCATAGCTTCGTTCTCTATCGTTTGTCGAATCAACGTAGATCTTACCAACATAGTCAAAGGGGGATTTGGCCCAACTTGTAAATCCAGTACCGTCAAGTACGTACATTTTAATAAATCGATTTCTGTATTCATTCTGTTGAACACTATAGTAAATATTGATTGTTTCTCCTTTTTGCATGTATGTCACGCAAGAACCGTATTTCTCTCTACCAAAAGATAGCCCAGTACCTTTACATATGACATAATCGATATCTTCTAATTTGTCCCCGGAAACTATTGTTCCACTATAATAAAATTCTCTAGGGAGATCTGTTGTATTGACAAATACTAAATAGTAAGTTCCGTCTTCTGGAAAAGTGTATTCAAACTCTGATTTAGTGCCTGAGTAAAATTTCAAGTAATTATTTGGTTTTTGTAATTCTTTAGTACCATAAACGTTAACCCAATTATGCTGTATGTCAGTCATTATATACAAGTCTAAATTTTTATTATCTGTGGATTCAAAAGAGATATCTACTTTAGTTCCTTTAGTAACGGGAATTCTATTCCACATGTAACTATTGGCCTTCACAGTATATTTTTCGTTGAAAAGAACTTCTCCTGTGCCGGAAGATTGAGAGTCTGAAGTTGTTTGTGTTTGTTGTTGGGTATTTGTTTGTTGTTGATTTGAGCCAGGTGTTGCACACATGGCTACAACTGCTACTAATACAATCAATCCAAAAATAATGAATGTTTTTTTCATCGCCATTACTAATAATTTAAAGTTTAAATAATTATTGTTTCTTAATAGCTATACAGTCTCTGGAAAGGTCTTGAGTTTAATGGGCTTAGTTTTACAAATGAATTTAGATCATATTTCTCTTTAGAGTTCATATCTGTGGAGTACTCGTTTAGAACGTTTGTTAAGAAATTAATGTCCCATTCATCAAGTGGGGATACTGAAACGCCCTTTCCAAGATTATATTCATCAACATTTCCCCTAATGTATATGGCCCCTCCGTGCATCCCGACTCCAATGTAATTACTTTCAAGTTTAGTTTTGTTTTTACACAAAACAACTATGATGCCTGAAGCCATATATTCTCCAAGAAAATCACCGGCATCTTCTCCTATTACTATGACGGGGATCTTCTCTCCAAATGCCTTCATATGAATTCCGCATCTATATCCAACTTTTCCCTTGACAAATATCTTTCCGCCCCTCATAGCATAGCCTAAGATATCCCCTGCATCACCATGAACAACTATCTTACCATTGTTCATTGTATTTCCGACACAGTCTTGTATGTTGGAATTGACAAATATGTTTGGGCCATCCATCATGCCCCCGAGATCATTTCCTGGCACTCCATTTATTATTGCCCTTATCCCATTCTTTACTCCGGCAAATAGATACCCCTGACCATTTATATTATTCATTACTACTTCTTTTTCACCATCTTCTATTGCCTTACGTATGGACTTGTTTATCTCGGTATAGTTGAGCCCTTTGCAATTTAGAATCATTTAATCTCCTCGGTGTAGGATTTTACGATGACTTCCCTCATATCGCGAGGGAGGACATAAAAATTAATTTTGTTGTTTAATAATTCTTCTTTTACAGTAGAAACGTCTAAGTTACTTCTGATAATATTGTTTAAGATACCTGCACGATCTATATCTCCAAGAAGTGCTGCGCCGATTAGTTTTTCACCCCTAATCACAAGTTTTCTATAAACTTTCTTTTCAGAATCAAATAAAGACATTACTTCATCTTTTTCAGTAGGCGATAATAGCCCCATTGTTATCATCTGGACATCAAATATTTTAAGAGAATTCATAGGGTAAACTGTTTCAATCTTGGAATCGCCACTGGACATGTTGATTCCTGCGCAATATCCTCCGCTGTATGCATTTGGAAGAATAGGTATATTGCAATAGGCATCTTCAATAGAATTATACATTTCAGTTACATCCCCTGCTGCAAAGACATCGTCTATGTTAGTTCTCATATGGTCATCAACTTTTATACCTTGATTGATTGAAAGTTCTGTTTTTTCAAATGGAGACACTTCAGGTTTTACACCTTTGCAAGAGACTATTGCATCACATGTTATGGTTTCCTTGTCAAGTTTAAGTTCAATTTTTGAATCTATTTCCTTGGCTCCAATTATTTTTCTTGAAAGCAATAAATTGACTCCTTTTTCTAAAATCTCATTATTAAGGATTTCAGAAATCTTTTCATCACCAAGAGAACTTAATACCCCTTTGGAGCTTACTATAAGGGTCACTTCTTTCCCCATCTTATGCAGATACTCGGATAACTTGACCCCGATTAGCCCCCCTCCAAGAACGGCAATCTTCTCTTTATTAACAAGAGATTGTTTGAGTTTCAGTGCCTCATCAATATTTGTGAAAGAATAGATCTCCCCATCAAATCCTTTAAGTTTTGGTACATTTGCTTTAGCGCCTGTTGCGATGAGTAATTTATCATATTTTATATTTTCATCTTCTAATATCAATAGTTTTTTGTTAAAGTCAACTGATTTTAGGGTCTTCCCTAGAATAGTTGATACATTATTATTAATGTAAAATTCATCATTCCTATAATATATGCTCTTTACGTTTTCTTGGTTTAACATTTTGTATAGTTGAGGTTTTGAATAAGATATGCAATTTTCTTTAGAAATTAATATTATTTCACTTTTCTTATCGTTACTCCTTATACCTTCAATAGCCCCAACTGCGGCCGCACCATTTCCAATAATAACATATTTCATCTAATCAGCCTCGTATATCAGTGCTTTGTTAGGGCAATTAAGAACGCATATAGGTACTTCCTCACCATGACAATGATCGCATTTGAACGCCTTTTCATCCCCTCTCTTTATAGTGCCAAAGGGACATACCATAACGCACATCCAGCAACCAACACATCTTTCATTATCTATTATAACTGTTCCATCCTCGATTTTTATTGCCCCCATTGAACATGCTTTGATGCATAGAGGATCCTTGCAATTCATACACACAATTGATCCACATACGTGTTCCTTTTGCTCAAATACCATCCTTGAGGGTTCTTTTTCCTTTTCATATTTATATGCCAAAAGAATATCCCCTGACTTAGAGTGCTTAACATTACAGTGTACTTCACATAATCTGCACCCGATGCAGAAATCTTCATTACATATTATTCTTCTTTTCATGCTCACATCCCCGCATGCTCAATGCCTAGTATCTTAGATTCCAATTCTGTAAGTCCAACTCCCCTCAATCTAAGCCTGTTTCCTCTAAGAGCTTCTATTGCATTTATCCCCATGCTTCCAAGAATTTCTTTTATTTCGAGGTTCCAGCTATTGACAAGATTTGTCAATTTCTCAGACCCTATTTCGGGATTTAATCTTCTTGTTAAAACTGGATCTTGAGTTGTAAGACCCCAGTTACATTTTCCCTTGTAGCATTTCTGACACAATGTACATCCCATCGCAATTAATGCTGCAGTTGCAATGTATACTGCATCTGCCCCCAAAGCCATTGCTTTGACAGCGTCTGCGCTTGATCTTATCCCACCTGCGGCGACTATTGAAACTTCATTTCGGATACTTTCATCTCTTAATCTTTGGTCTATAACTGCAAGCGCAACTTCAATAGGAATGCCTGTGTTGTCTCGAATAACAGAAGGTGCGGCACCTGTACCTCCCCTAAATCCATCAATAACAATGACATCTGCGCCTGCTCTAACAATTCCAGATGCAATAGCGGCAGAATTATGAACGGCTGCTATTTTTACAAAAACAGGTTTTTCATAATTAGTTGCTTCCTTAATAAGAGAAATTAGTTGTTTTAGATCTTCAATGGAATATATATCGTGGTGTGGTGCAGGCGATATTGCGTCTGTACCTGAAGGAATCATTCTTGTTTCGGATATTTCTACTGTGACTTTTTCTCCAGGGAGATGCCCACCAATTCCTGGTTTTGCCCCTTGGCCAATTTTAATTTCAATTGCTGCACAAGCAGCAAGGTAATCTGTATCGACTCCAAATCTTCCAGAAGCTACCTGACCGATAGTGTTTTTGCCATATTTGTACAGTTTTTTATGAAGCCCCCCTTCCCCAGTGTTATAAAATGTACCGAGTCTAGAGGCTGCAGATGCTAGAGATTCACACACATTGAGACTGATAGAGCCATAAGACATCGCGGAAAACATGATTGGAGTTTCAAGTTTTATCTGAGGTGCCAACTTAGTCTCAAGAGATATTTCCTCATTTTCCTCCTTAAGTAAAATTCTGTCAGGTTTCTTACCCAAATATGTCCTTAATTCCATCGGTTCCCTTAGAGGGTCTATTGGAGGATTTGTAACTTGCGAAGCATCGAGTAGCATTCTGTCCCAGTAAGAAACGTAAGCCTTGTCGTTACCACTACCAGTAAGGGTCATGCCCCCAGTTTCAGCCTGTTTTTTTATACTATTAATAGTGTATGAGCTCCAATGAAAATTATCTTTGTAAAGAGCTTTATTTTTAGATATAGTCAAAGCATCTGTTGGACACATCATTTCACACCGATGACATCCAACACACTTGTCATTGTAAATACGGATTAAATCAAAATCCTCAAAGTACTTGAAAACCTCTTCAGAACACTGCCTTACACAGACCTTGCATTTGATGCATCTATCTTCATTTTTATCTACAATAAATTCAGGGATAACGCTAGACATATTTACCATCCAACAAAGCTATTGCAGGCTCTCCACCTTTTGGCCTGTAAACTGAATCAAGATCAGGACAAATTTTCCTTACTGCGCATTCTTCACTTGACATGTAGACTGTATTTTCATTTTTTCCTACAAGAAGTGGCCTAAGTTTTAATCTATCCCCAAGACCCATTATTCCATTCTCAAATCCTAGAATAACAGAAAATGGTCCTGTGAGTAGCGCCCCGGCATAGGTCATTCTCAATGCTTTTAACAACTCTCTCTTTTTTTCTTCCATTCTGTCTATATCTACCCACATTGGGCTTGCAAGAATCTTTGATGCTAGCGACAGAGTAAGATTATTCTTTCTAACTAAAAAATCAAAAAGATAAGTTATTACTTCAGTATCTGTTACAAGATTGCATCTGTAACCGTACATCTCAAGATACCTTCTGTTAGTATCATAAGAAGATATTTCACCGTTATGAACTATAGTCCAGTCAAGCAATCCAAAAGGGTGCGCTCCACCCCACCATCCAGGAGTATTAGTGGGGAATCTTCCGTGCGCTGTCCATATATAACCCTTGTAATCTTCAAGACGGTAGAATCTACTGATGTCTTCGGGGTACCCCACGCCTTTGAATACCCCCATATTTTTTCCGCTTGAAATTACATATGCGCCTTCAATGTTATTATTGATATCCATTACAGCCTTGAAAGTCTCTTCTCTTTCGGAATCTTTGGACAAGATATTCCTATTTTTAACAAAATATCGCCACAATAATGGCTTATTAGGAAGATTAATAGAATTATCAGTTCTAATCTTTTCATCGTATTCAATTAGAAAGTGTTTATTAATTAATTCTTCAGTTTCCTCTTTTGCCTTAACAGAATCAAAAAATAAATGAAATGCATAATCATCAGGATAGTCTGGGTATATCCCATATCCAGAAAACCCCCCGCCTAGGCCATTTGCCCTATCATGGAGAACAGAAATTGCTTCAGTAATGACACTGCCATTGACCTTTTCTCCGTCAGTATTGATTAATCCGAATATAGAACAGCCTGAAATATCCTTTTCTCTCGGAAATTTGTTCATAATAAAAGCTTAAAAGAAAATATATATATTAATTTCTATTGATAACTGGCCATTTTAAGCCAAAAAATAAATAAAGTATACCTATTAAGGACATATTATTAAGATAAGCTTATACTACATTAGCCCTTTTATGTTCCCTTTGTCATCAATATCCATTTTTACAGCTGCCGGTGATCTTGAAAGACCAGGCATTAGGGTAATATTACCGCAAATTATAACAATATAGCCAGCCCCACTTGCAAGTTCAACATCTGTTACTTCAAGATCAAAAGGAGGTGGAACCCCAATTAGATTCTTGTCATCAGATAAAGACAGTTGAGTTTTAGCGATGCATACTGGCAGATTTCCATATCCAAGTTTTTTATATAATTCAATTTTTTTCTTGGGTTTTGTTTCAAATATTACACGTTTTGCACCGTAGATTTTTTTAGCAATTATCTCTACCTTTTTTTCAATATCGTCAGTTAGTTCGTAAAGTGGCTTGAAATTATTCTTTTGCTTTGACAATTCCAATACTATATTTGCAAGTTCTATTCCACCATTGCCCCCTTCTGAAAACATTTTGGATAAAGTCACGGGCACTTCCTTCTTTGCACAAAGTGACTTTATCATTTCAATTTCCTGATCTCTGTCAAAATTAAACTTATTAATTGATACAACTACTGGAATTCCAAATAATTTGAGATTGTCAATATGTTTTTCAACATTTTTTAGGCCTTTTAAGAACGCTTCTTCATCGTGATAGGTAATAATATCCTTTAATCCGCCATGGTACTTTATTGCCTTGCATGTGACGACTAATACTACTGCAGAAGGGGAAAAATTACCTTTTCTTGAAACGATGTTAAGGAATTTTTCTGCACCTAAGTCTGCACCGAATCCAGCTTCAATTATGACAAAATCAGCCAATTTAAGGGCGATATTGGTCGCAATTATCGAATTTGTACCAATTGATATATTGGCAAAAGGCCCACCGTGTATAATTGCAGGTGTGTGCTCAATTGTCTGAACAAGGTTTGGTTTAAGTGCTTCTTTTAATATTGCTGCCAGTGCACCTTCAACTTTTAATTTTCCCGCATTTATGGGATTGCCTTTTCTGTCAAACGCAATGGTAATGTTAGAGAGTCTTTCTTTAAGGTCTGATATATCCTTTGAAAGGCACACAATTGACATTATTTCTGATGCTGCAGTAATAATAAATTTAGATTCACGGGGTATACCATTTCCAGAACCCCCAAGACCAATAACGATATTTCTTAAGGCTCTGTCATTCATATCGATGGCCCTAGGCCACACAATATTATTAATATCAATGTCAAGTTCATTACCCATCAAGATATGTGTATCGAGCATGGCCGCCAGAAGATTATGTGCAGCTTGGACTGCATGAATATCGCCTGTGAAATGTAAGTTAATATCCTCCATTGGAAGGACTTGTGAACGCCCACCGCCTGTGGCCCCCCCTTTTACACCAAACACAGGGCCCATCGAAGGCTCTCTTAGAGTAATCATTGTTTTTTTTCCAAGAATTGATAGAGCTTGGCCCAATCCTATAGTGGTAAGTGTCTTCCCTTCACCATAAGGTGTTGGATTCATCGCAGTTACTAAAATTAAATTACCCTTAGTATTTTTTTCATTAGACTCCAAGATTGACAAATCTATTTTTGCTTTGTGCTTCCCAAACAATTCAAGATATTTCTCACTAATCCCTGCTTTTTCGGCGATTTTTTCTATGGGCCAGATATGTGCTTTGTTTTCTATGTCGATGTCACTTTCCATCTTAACCATCTTGATTTCAAATTCAATTGTAAATCTTTTTAAAAAGTTTTCGTTATTTAGTTTATGCTTTCTAAGTCCGAGCTAAGAGCCAGAATAAAAGAAGAAATGGCGAACCTGGATTATGCTAAAAAGGGCATTATGGATGAAAAAATAAGAAAGACTATCTATAGTCTCAAGGAATACCGTTTGGCAAACACTATTTTCACTTATGTTTCAAAGGATAAAGAAGTAGATACAATTGATCTGATCACTCATTCAATGACTCTTGGAAAGGCGGTCTGTGTTCCTTTGACGAAAAAAAATGATAATTCTCTTGAAATACGAGAAATTGAAGACTTGAGGGATCTAAAAATCGGAAACTTCGATATTCTTGAACCAAATGGGAACACTAAAAGTACCAATCCTGAAGGAATTGAATTATTTTTTATTCCAGGCCTTGCCTTTGGGGCCGGGTGCGAGAGGCTCGGGAGAGGCGGAGGTTATTTTGACAGGTTCCTAATGAGCTCTAAAGGTCTTAAAGTCGGTCTTGCTTATGAATTTCAGATTTTTGATTCATTGCCTGTTCAAAAACATGATATCAAAATGGACATGATTATTACTAATAAAAGAATCATCAGCCGCGTTTAATAGAATAAATAAGAATTATTGCCGGAAAGAGGATCATTGAAGCGAAGGGATTTATTGCGAAAAATGATGCAAGAGCGGGAAGACTTGAACCTGTTATTGTAGAAAGGTCTTGGCTTAGTGAAAACGTAGAGAATAATGTCCCTCTCTTTGTAACTTCTATTACCTCACACAGGAAAGAATAACACCAAACATCAATGAATGCCCCGGCCAATCCAATAAGACCTGAAGATATAAAGAATAAGACAATATTGTTGGAAAAAACTAATAACGTAATCCCGGCTATATGGATTAATGCACCCCATTTAATCCACATTCTTTTACTTTCAATCTTTGCATAACGCCCTATAAGAATCTCAGAAAGCCCAAAAACAAGTGATTCAAATGCAACAATCAATGAAACTATGGACCCGGCCATTCCAAGTTTTCCTATGGCAAATCTTACAAAGAATATCAAAAATGCTGTGAACACTGCTATATCAAATGTCTTGTATACTAAAGGATCTAATACTTTTTTCAGTGTCTGAATTGAGGGGTAGCTCTTTTCCCTTAATTCAAATTTGAATTCCTTCATGAAGAATACATAAATTACTGTTATAGATAATCCGATTAAAAATAATGAATAGAAAGCTCCTTTTAATCCCAGTATATCGACAAATATTCCGGGAAGCAAAAGACCAAAAACCCATCCCAATCCAGTAACTCCTCCAAAAATACTGACTTTTCTCTCAGGTTTTTGTGTTATAGGCCTAAGCGAGAAAATTATCACAACAGTCAAGAAGGTAGCAAGAGAAACTGCAACTAATACTTGAAGTAGCGCCAGATACAGAAGATTATTAGTAAAAGAAATGAGAAAAGCGGATACTGAGGATAGTGTCAAAGCAACTAGCAATAAGTACCTCTCGCCGATTCTGTCCGATAGAGCGCCGATTAAAGGTTTAAGAAAAAATGAAACACCATCGCCGATAACAAATAATAATGCGTAGGGCAGTAAAGATATCCCTAGAGTGGTAAAATATATACTAAAAAGAACCATTGTGAATCCATGAAAAAATGATTTATAGAATCCCAAAATTGAGCCAAAAAATAATCGCTTAGTTTCAACTGCCAAGTAATTTCCTTCCTTTCAATATGTATCCAGCTATGTATATGGACCCAGTGATGAGTAATTTTTCATCTTTTTTAAGGTTTGACAAACAATAATCAAAAGCTTTGAGTGGATCGTCAAAAGAACTAATATCGTTGAAATACTTCCTTGCTTTTTCTTCAAGAATATTAATATTTGCACATCTCGGAGGAATTGTTGTCAAAACTATTCTTTTTGAAATTTTGGAAAATTCTTTTAAAATCCCATCAATATCCTTATCTACAGATATTCCAACAAGCAAAAGTGTTTTTGAATCTGTAAATAAACTGTTATAAGTTTCTGAAAGAGATTTTGCACCGGCTGTATTGTGTGCGACGTCAACTAAAATCATTGGATTTCTTCTCAATACCTGGAAGCGCCCTGGCCAAATAGATTTTTCAAGACCTTTCCTGATGGAATCTTCGTTTAGTTCAAATCCACAGGAAGACATAGATTCCGCCAAATTAATTGCACATGCCGCATTTGCTATTTGATGCCTTCCAATCATCCTGATATTTACATATTTGAAGAAATTATCACTAGAGCGGTAATCAAAAACAGAGCCCTCAAAGCTAATTTTTTTCTCAATTGCTTCAAAATCCCTATTAAATAATTTTAATGAAGCGCCTTTCTCTATGCAGATTTTTTCTAACAAAGGTGCCAATTCTAAATCAATACAAGAAGACACTAATGATCCTTTTTTTATTATTCCCGCTTTTTCAATTAGTATCTCTTCTTTACTGTGGCCCAATATTTCCTGGTGATCAAGTGAGATATTTGTTATTGCAACGGATTTACCGTTTAGTATATTGGTCGCATCCAGCCTCCCCCCAAGGCCAACTTCAGAAACTATAACATCAACTTTTTTCTCAGCAAAATAGATGATAGAAACGGCAGTTAGAACTTCAAAAAAAGTTGGACTTCCGATGTCCATCAATTTTTCTGCTTCTTCACAATATGATTTTAATTCTGAAAGGATTCTATCAAAATCTTTTGAAGAAATATTTTTATCGCCAATTTTTATCCGCTCGTATATATCAATCAGATGGGGGGATATGTAAGATCCCACTTTGTAGTTGGATTGAGAAAATATTTCAGAAATAAAATTAACAACAGAGCCTTTGCCGTTTGTTCCTGCTACGTGGACTACCGGTATATCTTCCCAGCTTATACCGCTTTTTTCAAGAAGAAACCTTATTCTTTCAAGCCCAAGTTTTGAATTTAATCGTTCAAGTCCTGGCTTGGACCCAATAAGCTTTAACGCCTCTAGAAAATCATCTTGCACAATCGTTCTGTTTTATGAAGCAGATTATAAGGTTTTCCAGAAGCATAGCCCTTGTCATAGGGCCAACCCCACCAGGAACTGGAGTGATATAAGATGTTTTCTTACTGACCTCGTCATACTTGACATCACCTTTAATTCCATCCACGTCACGAGTGATCCCAACATCAACTACGACGGCCCCTTCTTTTACCATATCTGCAGTTAAAAAGTCTGTTTTCCCAACTCCAACTACAATTATGTCGGCATGCTTTGTCTTTTCCTTCAAGTCTTTTGTTTTGCTATGGACTACAGTAACTGTTCCGCCCCTATTTATCATCATGGCTGCCAAAGGCTTTCCAATAATATTGCTTCTGTTAATTATTGTTATGTCTGCACCTTCTATTGGTATATTATATTCGTCCAAAATTTTAACTACTCCTTTAGGGGTACATGGAAATATGTCTGATATATTTAGAAGTATCCTGCCAACGTTGATAGGTGTAAATCCATCAACATCTTTTATGGGGTCGATTCTTTCCAATACCTTGTTGCTGTCAATATGTTTTGGCAAAGGTAACTGAACTAGAATACCATGAATATCTGTTCTCTTATTCAATTTATCAATTAGCAAAAGAAGGTCCTCTTCAGAGATATCATCATAATAAAACTCTTCGTAGTCAATCCCAATATTCTCTGAATCCTTCTTCTTTAGATTAACATAAACTCTAGATGCAGGATCATCGCCTACCAAAACAGTTGCCAGTTTAGGGTGAAGGCCATTTTTTTTATATTCTGAAACTTTTTCTGAAAGCTCATTTGCTACTTTGAGAGATAAGGCCTTACCGTCTAGTATTTTTGTGATCATAGATTTATTGGGAATTTTTTGCAGATATCCCTTACCTCCGCTCTTACTTTTTCAGGAGTGCAGTCATCCTTCTTCTGAAGCACTCTGTGAATCATTCCAGCTATCTGTTTCATTTCCGATTCCTTCATTCCTCGGGAAGTGATTGCAGGAACACCTAGTCTAAGCCCAGAAGTAACATTAGGCGGCTTTGGATCATATGGTATGACATTTCTATTTGCTGTAATGCCGGCAGACTCCAGTAACTCTTGCGCTTCTTTTCCTGTTATGTCATTTTTTCTTAAATCCATCAAAAGTAAGTGGTTATCAGTTCCACCTGTAATAAGCTCATAACCAAGAGACAAAAGTTCATCAGATAGAACTTTACAATTATTTACAATTTGTCTTTGGTAGTTAATGAAATCTTCACCCATAGCTTCTTTGAAGCAAACTGCTTTTGCGGCAATTGTATGCATCATGGGGCCTCCTTGGGCAAATGGGAATACGGCTTTATCAATTGCCTTTTTGTGTTCTTCTTTACAGAGTATTAGTCCTCCTCTTGGGCCCCTTAGGGTCTTGTGGGTGGTAGATGTTACAAAATCACAGTAAGGAACTGGGGATTTATGAAATCCACATGCAACAAGTCCTGCAATGTGCGCCATATCTGCCATTAAAAGAGCTCCTACTTCATCTGCAATTTCTCTAAATCCTTTGAAATCTATCTCCCTTGGATAAGAACTTGCACCCGTTACAATAAGTTTAGGTTTTAATTCAATGGCTTTTTGTCTCACTTCGTTTAAATCGATTCTATAAGTATTTTTATTAACACCATAAAACTGAAAGTTGTAAAATTTCCCAGAAAAATTAACAGGAGATCCGTGCGATAAATGCCCCCCACATGATAGGTCCATTCCAAGAACAGTATCGCCAACATCTAAACATGAAAAATATACCGCCATATTAGCCTGTGTTCCTGAGTGAGCCTGCACGTTTGCATGATCTGCTTTAAAAAGTTTTTTTGCCCTTTCGATGGCGAGAGATTCTGCAACATCAACAAATTTGCATCCGCCATAATACCTTTTCCCAGGGTAACCTTCGGCGTATTTATTGGTCATAACAGACCTTTGCGCTTCAAGAACTGCGTTGCTTGTAAAATTCTCGCTCGCTATAAGTTCAAGCCCTTCATTTTGGCGATTTTTTTCATCTTCAATTGCATTAAAAATTTCGACATCAACTTGATCCAATGATTTCATAAAATCACGACTATGATTACAAATGCCTAAATCTCTTATAAATATTTTGCTATTTATTAATATCAAGATATTCGCATATTGCCATTTTATGGCACTAATGTTTCATAATAGTTAATTTTATATACTGATTAGGTAGGATAATATATTATTCTGGCATGAAATAGAGGAATTACTATGGTAAAAGATATTTGTATCTTAAGGGGAAGAACTATTGATGAGCAAGAAAAATTAATCATCAAAGCTTTAATAAGAAATCCCAGAAGTAGCGATAATCAAATAAGCAAGGCGACAAGAGTTCCCGTAAGAACTGTCTACAGAAAAAGGAAAAAACTGGAAGAAGAAGGCATTATCCATTACTATCTAAATGTAAATTTGGATAAATCAGGTATCGGGAAAATAAATGCCAGACATCTCTATATCATTAAATTTAAACTTGGTCTCCCCTACACCCAATTTATTAGGGAAATTAATGAAGAAAACAATGTAAGAACCGTCTTCACTGAACATATATACCAATCTTTCCTTGCAGAAGTCGATGGAAGAGTTGCTCTTGTAATGATTTTAGAAGGAGAAAGGGACGAGGATATAGTCGAAAACTTTAACAAAATAATAGTCCCATCCTTAAAGAAGAATCATGGCCCTGATTCAATTGAAGATGTGCAGACAATAAGACTTTCAGATCCAATAAGATTCTTCCATAACTATCTGCCAATGTTAAACATTAAAAATGGGAAAATAAGGGATGACTGGAGAGACGAACTACTCTTTATTACCTAATTTTTTTGATTATTTTAGGCCATTTTATCTTTTTTTTAGTCCTTATTAGACTTAAATTAGCCATTAAATATCAGTAAGTATTAAATACTAGATGATACTTCTTTTTTCTATCAAATACCTAGACAAATGGGTAAATATAAAAAATATTATTGGAGGAATAAAATGGACAAAGAGCAGGTAAAGAAGATAATTAAAGAAAAGAACATAAAATACGTAAGATTGCAATTTGTGGACATGCTTGGAATACCAAAGAACTTTTCAATATCTGTAGACCTTCTAGACTCTGTATTTGAATCTGGAATGGGTTTTGATAGTTCTTCGATTAAGGGATTTACAGATATATCTAACAGTGACAGTGTTTTGATGCCCGATCCAGACACATTCAAGATAATCCCATGGCTTGATGAAGCAAGAATAATCTGTGATGTATGCTACCCAACAACATTGAAACCATTTGAAGGTGACCCAAGGAGTCTTTTGAAAAAAGAAATACAAAAGCTTGCAGAAGATAAAATGGAATTTTATGTTGGGCCAGAAATAGAATTTCACTTATTAAAAGAAGAAAATGGAAAACTTGTACCACATGACGCAGGAGGATATGCAGATTTTTCACCTCTCGACTTAGGGGAAGAAATCAGAAACAAAGCCGGATTATACATGCAAATGATGGGTGTTAAAAGTGAGATCACCCACCACGAAGTAGGACATGGCCAACATGAAATCGATTTTAGATTTAAGGAAAGTGCTCTTGAAGCGGCAGATGACGTTATCACATACAAACAGGTGGTAAAGAACATAGCCACTAAAGAGGGGCTTGTAGTTACTTATATGCCAAAACCATTCTACGGCCAAGCTGGAAACGGTATGCACTGCCACCAAAGTGTATTCCAAAACGGTAGAAACATATTTTACGACCCAAAGACAAAGAATTTGTCCGATAAGGGTAGATGGTACATAGGTGGAATTTTAAAGCATGCTAAAGCTCTTACAGCAATTTGCTCTCCATCTGTCAACTCCTATAAGAGGTTAGTTCCAGGATATGAAGCACCTGTTTATATCTCATGGGGATGGGCTAACAGGACAACTCTAGTAAGATTGCCTGGATACGACCCAACTAATGAAAAGGCTTTGAGATTAGAGTTTAGATCTCCTGACCCAACATGTAACCCCTACCTTGCATTTACAGCTATGCTAAAAGCTGGAATGGATGGAATTGAAAATCAGATTGAGCCTCCTGAACCAGTTGACTATGATATATTCGAGTTATCAATGGCCGAGTTAGAGGAAAGAGGCATAGAAACCCTACCAATAAACCTTGGAGAGGCCATAAAAGAACTAGAAAACGATAAGGTTGTAAGAAACTCCCTTGGAAAACACATATACGAGAGATACATTGAACACAAGAAGAAGGTCTGGAAAGACTACTCAATGTATGTCACCGACTGGGAATTCCAAAAATACCTTAGATATTAATAATATTTTATTTTTCTTATATTTTTTAAAAAATTAATTCTAATAAAAATCGCAATTTATTTGAAAATATAGTAAATCAAATCTAAAATCTTTTATATTTAAAGCACTTTTACAATACAGATGTTATACCTTATAGGCCTTGGGCTGTCAAAAAAAGACCTTTCATTGAAAGCCTTTGAATTATTAGATAAAATCAATAATATTTACGTGGATACTTACACTAATTATTTTGATTTTGATCTTCTATGGCTCAAAAAGGCCCTAAATAAAGAAGTAATCCCTCTTTCTAGAGATGACATAGAAAAGAATCCCACTTTTCTGGAAACTGCAAAATCTGAGGATGTTGCACTTCTTATATCGGGAGATCCTCTTGTTGCAACAACCCACACAGATATCCTGTTAAGAGCTATAAAAAAGGGAGTTCAAACAAAAGTATTTCACGCTTCATCAATTTATTCAGCAATTGCTGAAACAGGACTCCATATTTATAGATTTGGAAAAACTGCAAGTATTCCTTACCCTGAGGAAAACTTCATCCCAAGAAGCTTTTATGACGTTATATTAGAAAATAAAGAAAGAAATCTCCATACAATGCTGTTGCTCGATGTAAAGCGGGAGAAAAATCTCTTTATGAATCCAAAAGAAGCTATGGATATACTAAAAAAGATTGATGAAAATAAAAATATTAAAGAAATTATTGTAATTTCAAGGATTAGTCACGATGACCAAAGAATCATATATGGGAACATGGATGAATTAGACGGATTCGATAATGAATTCTATGGCTTACCCCCTCATACTTTGGTTGTTCCTGCAGAGCTACACTTTGCTGAAGAAGAATATCTCTTAAGTCTTGCAGAAATATATAAAAACAGTAAAAATAAATAAAAAATATTACTATAATAAAATAGCCTTGGTGTTATTATTATGCCATTTGAAAACAAGAAAATAGATGAATTGGCTGAAAAAATATCCAAAGTTGAAACGTCTAACGAAGGGAGAATTGTTGAAGTATCTAGACTGCTTGACGGATATAAAGAATTTCTCGATAGATTAAAATCACATAATGTTGAAGCTATTAAACAGTGGGAAATTGAAAACTTTGAAGAAAAACTTCAGCAGATTATAGAAAATGTGGATGTTATTAGCGATAAAGAGAGAACTGAATTAGAGGAACAACAAATCTATGACGATATTGATGAGTTAAAAGTTATTGTCTGGGATATCCAGAAAAAGATTGACTCAAATTTGTTAGAGCTTAAACATAGGATCGATGAAACAGAGAAAGAGCAGGAACTTTCACTTCTTAATTTTTTAAGAAAAGTAAAAAATAAAGAGGAAGCTTTTACAGATGAGTATATCCTTGACAATTACACTGAAGTCCTTGAAATATTCTCGCTCCTTGATGTAGAAAATAAGAAACTCCCAAAAAATGTATCCCCCGAGATTGAAAGTGAGATAAACAGGTACTTATCAAAGATTGAAGAAAAACTTGAGAAAGCAGAGAACTTTCTGAAAAAAGATTTTGAGGCATTCTTAAAGGAAATTGAGGAAAAGAACAGGTATTTGAACACTCAATACATTTCAGAAAACTTCGATGAAACTAGAGAAATTTACTCTTCATTGCTTGAAAAGAAGAGACTGCTTAAAGGTGGAAGAGCCACCCTTATTGATAATAATCTTAAAATTTTAAGTGATAGGATAAAAGAAATAGAAGACAGAAAAAGAATTGATCTCTTAACTATACTTGATGAAGTTGAAAAACTTCTTCCTATTTTTACAGAAGAGTATATATTAGAAAATCCCATGGATTCGAGGGCAGTTTATGAGAAGTATAGCAAAATAGGAAATTCTCTGAAAGGAACAATCGACTCTAAGATTGAAGAAAAAGTAAGAGACTCTATCGATAACTTGCTTTCAAGGATTGAAAATGTTGAAAAACGAGAAATTGAAAATCTTTCTTTTGTCTACGACAGGACTGGAAGGGCTCTTGAAAAATATACCGAGGATTACATTGCAGGAAATTTATCCGAGGCAGAGAGAACTTATGTTGCATTGTCAAGAGATATGGAAAGACTATACCCAAGATTTTCCAATGAACTAAGTAAGAATATTGAGAAAAACTTAAACGATTTGTACTTGAGAGTTAAAAATATTGAAGCGATCAAGAAAAGAGAACTTGAGAACTTTTTAGAGAATTCGTACAAAGCTTTAGAAGAATTTGATTATTCTAAGATCAATACAGATTTAGAGTCTGCTAGACAGATGTATCACAAACTTCTTGAAGAAAAAAAGAGATTGCCTGCAGACCTTGAGATTGTAATTGAAAGTAATCTATCTGAGATACAGGAAAAAGTTATCAAAACTGAAGAAGCCAAAATCAAGATATTAGAGGATTTCCTGGAGAAGACAATTAATACTTTAGAAGAGTACCCCAAGGAACATATAGATGAGAACATAAAAGAAGCAGTTTTTCTATACAATAGCCTTAGAAGAGAGCAAAAAAATCTCCCCGTGGGAGTTGACTATGAACTTGAAAAGGCAATCAATGTAAATCTTAATGTCTTTGATAACAGAATAAAGGAAATAGAAGATGGAAAGAAGGGTTACGTTGATGAATTTATTGAATACCTCAATAAGAAAATGGGAGACTTCACAGAAGAAAAAATATTGGACAATTTAATAAAAGCAAAGGAAGAGTTCCAGAATCTTTTGAAGGAAAAAGAAGACATTGTAGTATTTGCAAATTCAGAGCAAGAAATCGAGATTGAAAGAAAGGTAGAAAAAATAAGTGCAATGCTAAAAGAGGTACAGGGAGACGAACTCCAAAAGATTGATGTTCTTCTGAGAAGGGCACAGACTTTTGACATTAAATTTGATCAGGGATACATCAACTCAAATCTCTTTGAAGTAAGAGATCTTTACAAAGACCTAATGAAGACAAGAAATGAAATCCTTTCTATAATAGCTGAAGATAAAAGGGATGAAATTGATGAAATCCTTGGAAGACTCAAAAAAAGAGTAGAGCACGCTGAAATAGTGAAAGAAGAAGAGCTTCAATACTTTATTAGAAGAGTTAAAGGATTATTGGATAAGTACAGTTTCGCACAGGTTATAAGAAGCCCAGCTGAAGCTAAAGACGAGTATCAGACTTTGATTAAAGAAAAGCAGGGACTGTTACTAGAGTATGATGATCAGCTAAGGCTTGAAATAGAGGCTTTGATGTCTGAATTCAGCAATAGAATAAAGGACGCTGAAAAAGAGATTGTCCAGAGCAAGATCGATAAGATTGTCAACAAGATTGGTGGCTTCATTACAAGATATTCCTATGTCGAGCCGTCAGATAAGGCCCTAGTTATGGAAATGATAGGCGAATACAAGGACATAGTTGCTAATTATAAACAGTTTGAAAATGAACTAGATATGAAATCTCAAGAGCTCTTAAAAGAGAGAATTCAACAGTGCCAGAATCTCATAAAACAGATAGATTACGAAATACAGTATGAAAGAGACATTATGGAGATAAGGGAAGGCTGCTCAGAATTTATAAAAATGTACAAGGACAGAGAAGTCCTCCTCTCTAAGATATGGGACGCCCAGAACAGATACAATTCTCTGCTTCAAAAATTTGAAAGCATACCCTTCCATAAGGATTCTGCAACTGAACACGAGATAGTAAAGAAGTTACAGATTTGTTATGGATTAATTGACAAATCCTTTAAGGGACTTTAAAGAGATAAAGATCACATGATATTGAAAACTTCTAAGGAGATTCTAGGAGAGATTATTCTCTGCGATCATTGCCTTGGAAGACAGTTTGGAAAGATTTCAACATCTACAAACGAAAGAAGGGGCAAAGTAATAAGAAATTTATTGAATTGTTTGAATCCTGAACTATCAACTAATTTTAACAAACAAAAGCCTTGTTTTCTTTGCGACAATATTTTCGAAAGAACAGAAGACATTGTAAAAGGTATATCCCCGGATTTCGAGTTTTTTACATTTCATGCAGGTACAAAGATTCCTGAAGAGATCATGAAAAAAGAGGAAATGCTCAAAGAGAAATATTGTCTTCAGTACCAGGAAAGTATCAAACAGGAACTGAATAGGGAACTAGGGAAAGAGATAGGGACGATCATAGGAAAGGAATTCAAAAGAGAAAAAGAAGACGTAACTATACTTCTGCACCCATACGATTCAAAAGTGGAGTATGTTATTAATCCATTATTTATTTATGGCCGGTATAACAAGCTAGTTAGGGGAATCCCACAGACCAAATGGTTTTGCACAAAGTGCAAAGGTCGTGGATGCCCAAAGTGTGGCCATACAGGAAAAATGTATGATATAAGCGTTGAGGAGTTAATATCCGAGTTGTTCCTAAAAGAAACTAAAGGTGCAGATTCATCTTTTCATGGCGCAGGTAGGGAAGATATCGATGTTTTAATGCTTGGGAACGGTAGACCTTTTGTTCTTGAAATAAAATCCCCAAAAATCCGAGATATCGATCTTCAGAAGCTGGAACTAGAAGTAAATCAAATGAATGAAGAGAAAGTGAGAATTTCAGGTCTTTGCTTTGTTGAAAAGGAAATAGTTGAGAAAATAAAAAATACCCATATGAGAAAAACTTACTTGGCAGAGATTGATACATGCCTAACTGAAGAAGAAAAGAAAAAAATAGAGGAATTTTTCATAGACAGAGACATATATCAAGAGACCCCAAACAGAGTTGTGCATAGAAGAGCGGATAAAACAAGAATTAGAAAGGTTTATAAAGTTCTTACCTCTAAGGAAAATTGCTCGTCACTAGAGATATACTGTGATGGTGGACTTTATATAAAAGAACTTATCTCTGGAGACGAAGAGAGAACAAATCCCAGTATTGCAGAATTATTGGGTAAGAATATAAAGTGTGTATTGCTAAATGTAATTAGTATTGAAGAGAAGGTGTAATAATGGCTAGAAAATCTCATGGTTTCAGAATAAAGACAAGAGGTAAACTATCAAAAGATGTGAGAACAAGGGGAAAAGTTCCCGTATCAAGAATCCTTCAGGTATTTAATGTAGGAGACTCCGTTCACGTTATTTTAGAACCGTCTGTCCACAAAGGCATGCCTTTCCCAAGATTTCACGGAAAAACAGGCAAGGTAGTTGGAAAGAGGGGTTCAGCTTATCTACTTTCTGTAATGGATGGAAATAAAGAAAAGACTGTTATTTCAAGACCTGAACATATGAAGAAACAGGTATTTTAAAAGAGGTTCTTTCATGATAGGAAAGGAAATAATCTCTGAAGATATTGTTCCAATAACAAAAGTAAAAGAGATACTTGCCAGTAGAGCTGAAAAAATCGAATTGGGATATGAACAAGGAATTTCATTAGACTATGCAAATAAATTCAGCAAAATGGAAATTGAGGATATAGAAAAAGCTACCGCAGAACTTACAGAAAAAGTTCCAAGATTAAAAAAGGAAAATATAATCAAAATAGTTGATATTGTTCCAGAAGACAAGAAAGACATCGAAGTAATATTCTCAAAAGAAAGGTTAATATTGGACGAAGATGAAGTTAAATCCATATTGGAAATTATTGCAAAATATAAAAAATAAGTGAAATTTATGATGATGAGAACTGGCATCTTTGAGGAGTATGGGATAGTTCTGGATTACCTCCCACAGGGTTTCCCAGGCGAGAACCTCCCGCCTCATAAGAGAACACCTATTGCGCATATAATAGGTGAAAATTATTTCTCCTTGCTAGAGGTAGTTCCATCAGAAGATCTTTCAATGTATGAAAGAGTTTTCATAGGTAAAGGCAAAAGGGATAAAATAGCCCGAGTTAAAAAAAGACTCCGCCACAATGAGTTAAGTGCAACAGCAAAGGGCGAATTAAGATTTATTGTCGAGAAGATCGTATCAGAAAACGAGCAAAAATTTGTCGAGTTTTTCAATACTTCTGGCCCTATATCAATTAGATACCATAAGCTTGAGCTTTTGCCAGGACTCGGGAAAAAATTGATGAACGAAATCCTAGAGGAAAGGAAAAAAGGGCCCTTCAAATCATTGAATGATATAAAAGAGAGAGTTCCATCTATACCAGATCCAAAAAAAATGATTATAAATAGAATAATCAATGAGATGCAAGAAGTTGATAGATATTCTATTTTTGTAAGCAGACCCCCAAAAGAGATGGAATGATACAAGACAGACTTTTTTATCTTTTGAATAAATACAAGATAAGCCCTTCTAAAAGCTTTTCTCAAAATTTTCTTATTTCTGATGAAGTCTTAAGATTCATGGCCTCCTACGGTAAGGGAAAAGTCCTTGAAATAGGCCCAGGTTTGGGATTTCTCACAGAAAAACTATCTAAGGTATGTGACAAAGTTGTTGCTGTAGAGATGGATAAGAATCTTGTCAATATTCTAAAACAAGAATATAATTTTGATAATGTTGAAATAGTCTGCGATGACTTCCTAAAGTTTGAAGAAAAAAATTTTGATACAGTTGTTTCGAGCATACCTTATGCCATATCTTCACAGGTAACATTCAAATTATTTGAAATGAACTTTGAAACTGCAACATTATTGTACCAAAAAGAATTTGCAAGGAGATTTATTTCAAATCCAGGCGAAGATGATTATTCCAGATTGTCAGTTATGTCCAAGATTTATTCTGAAATTGAAATCCTGAGAGATGTTTCCCCTTCAGCCTTTTATCCTGAACCAAAGGTATGGTCTTCTATAGCCCACATCAAACTGGATAAGAAATTTGAGATAAATGATGTCTTTGAAAATACAGTCAGGGCTCTTTTTACACACAGAAACAAAATTGTCCATAAGGCCATCTACCATTCAAGAGACATATTTGGAAAAGGAAAAGAATTCAAGCAATCACTCGATGAAATCCCTTATAAAGATAGGAGAGTATATACCTTAGATATCTTTGAAATAAAAGAGATAAGTGATTGGCTTGAAGGGATATTATGATTTTTTTTGATGATTTTGATAAAGAGATTAACCAGGTACTTGGTGATGTCAATTGTTTTATAGGTGGTCTGGAAAAACCAATTTCTGATCTAGGGGTTACCTTTCTTGATAAATTCAAAGTTTCTCTGAAAGGATTCAATACGTTTCTTCTTTTCCCATATTGGCTTTCAGACGGATTTGATATTA
>JBDKUY010000027.1:0-2745 GCA_039679445.1 Methanofastidiosum sp.
ATATCAGAGAGAAATCTGTCTTGAGAGAATTCTTTTGGCGGGAAAAAGGCATGCTGGCCTATCATGACAAAGCCTGTGTAGTGTCTCAATGTGACACCGACATTGTCAATATCATTGAACCTTACACAAAACTGTGGCACCAATAAAGGATTTGCAGGTGGCTCCTGTACCCCTTTCACGACATGCGGCTGAAAATCATAAATTGAAGCCTGGACAAAGTCTGTGTCATCTCGCCATCTAGCTACAACTGGGTACCTCTTGATTATAGCATACCCTTTCTTCTCAAAGAGGGAAGACATCTCCTTCCAAACCTGTATAAAGTCAAGTTTTTTCTTTGCAGGTGAATTCTCTATAAACGAATAGCCGCCCTCACATTCAGGATCCCCGCAAATATCTCTATCCTTTACAGACCAGAAATAAGTGCCACATTTTTTACACTGTTTTCTAGTAAAACCAAGTGATTTTAATGTATCAACTGCATAATACTTTTGATAATTTTGACTTGCTTTTTTCTTGAAATCTTTTTTTAGCGCTCTATCGTCCATAATCTCACCAGGACATCACTCTTTTATAGACATCTAATAATTCTGTTATATAATTTACTGTTAGTGATTGTGATGAAGAGTAGAATCGAGCGGCTTTTTGAATATATCGCTAAAGAAAAGAAAAATGTCGATTGTGTGCTTATTTCAAGGTCAACTTTTCCTGATATAAACTTCTTTTATTTCAGTAAAGTTTCAGGAGGTCTTTTTGACGGTTCTTTTCTAATTTTATACCCTGATGGCACCTCAAAACTTTTTACCTCAACAATGGAACAGGAAGCAGCAGAAAAATCCAAAGGCGATTTTGAGATCTATGTTTATAACTCGAGAGATGAGCGGATTAAGCTTCTTAAAGAGCATATAAAAGGACAAAATCTCGGCCTCTCTTTTTCCTCGATAACTTATTTTGAAGTTGAAAAGCTAAAGGAGACTTACAAGGAAAACCTCATAGACATAACAAAGGAGATCAATTTTACAAGGGCTATAAAGGATAAATCTGAAATTGATAATATTAAAAAAGCTTCCGAGATAACATCCAAAACATTCAGTGAAGTTCCAGATATGTTGAGGGATGGACTTACAGAAAAAGATCTCTCATTTGAGATAGAGTTTCAACTGAGGAAAAATGGGGCTGAAGCACTTTCATATGACACGATTGCTGCCTTCGGTGCAAATTCGTCTTTGCCGCATTATGAAAGCTCAAATTCGCCTTTGAAGAAGGAAGATTTTGTTCTATTGGACTTTGCAGGGAGATATAATAGGTACTGCTCCGATATGACAAGGACCTTTTTCTACAAAAAGGCAAGCAGCGAACAGAAAAAAATTTATCAAACTGTGCTTGAGGCACAACTTCTGGGGATTGATGAATTGAAGCCAGGAGCAATTGCAAAAGATGTACATAATGCCGTGTCAAAATTTATCGATGGCACAGAATATAAAGGGAGATTTATCCACTCTTTGGGCCATGGAATAGGTCTTGAAACTCATGACACTATTGGTCTAAGTCCAATAAGTGAGTATACAATTGAAGAAGATATGGTTCTCAGTGTTGAGCCAGGTATATACATCCCGGACTTTGGGGGGGTCAGGATAGAGGATACGCTAGTTGTGAAAAAGGGAAAGCCAAAAATACTTACAACTTTTACAAAAGATCTATTGATTATATAGGGCCGAGAAATTCTGCGTTCTTTCTTGGGAATCCAAGTTCTAGTATTTTATTCTGGACCTTTTTTACATCATAATCGATAAATCTGATCTCTAGTAAGTAATCATCCTCATCAAAAATTACATACTTCGCCTTGGGGATTCCATCCCTTGGTTGCCCAACACTTCCAACATTTATTATATATTTCTTTTCTGGATCCAATTTTAGTTTTCCCTGTTCCATCGATTCATGCTTCAACTCATTATTTACGAGATGATACATTGCAAGGAGGTGAGTATGGCCTATGAAACAAAGTTTAGAATCAAATTGGCTGAAAAGATATTTTATTTCATTGACACTTTTCTTAGTGATATAACCACGCACATTATCTGGAGGAGATGCGTGCACAAAGTGAAAATTTCTACAATCAATTGACTTAGGTAATTTTTCCAAATATTTTTTTTCGTCTTTTCCTAAAATATCCAATGTTAACAGGATGCTCTCATGTGCAATTCCAGTAAGGTCATTCAATAGTTCCATATCAAAAGTTGCAAGATCATGATTTCCAAGAGTTGATGGAATCTTTTGGTCGATGAATGTGTTGACAACTTCATTTGGGTATGGGCCATAGCCAACTAAGTCCCCCATACATATTATCTTATCAACGGATTGTTTTTCTATATCGATTAGGACTTCGGATAATGCTTCGCTGTTACCATGAATATCTGACATTATGGCAATCTTCAAATTATACCTCCATCAAGTAGATCAGAATATATTTTCCAATCCCAAGGTTATAATAGTTACTACTATTCCGGCAATTAGTGCGCCTAGAGAAATAGCAACAAATGACCATTTTCTATTAAGACCCAATAAAAAAGCTAAAAATGTGCCTGTGTATACTCCAGTTCCTGGGAGTGGAACTGCCACAAAGAGCATGAGCCCCAACATCTCCCAATCAGAATACTTCACATATTTTCTATGGACTCTAGTCTCCCATATTACATACAAACGATCAATAATCTTAATTTGCCTAGCAATTGGGAATATGTGATCAAG
>JBDKUY010000028.1:0-30813 GCA_039679445.1 Methanofastidiosum sp.
CTTTGCTATCAATTTATAATTCTAAACATATAATTATTAATTGATATATAAAGTTTTCTACATTAATATAAGAACAAATAATTGGCCTTAAAAATAGCTAAATTAAAAATTAATTAAAATAGAAAAATAAATTTTTAAGAGTACTCTTCGAGTCCTAACCTCTTTAATGTTGCCTTTGTTGGAACTCCTTTTCTATCCCAGCCTCTGAGGTCATAATATTCATCGAGCATTGTGTCAAGCTCTTTCTGTGGTGTGTACATTCCTTTTGAAGCACCAGATGGAATTGGCTCGTTCAAAGCTCTCCATGGAATTGTGTCGCCTGTTCTTGCTTTACCCGATTCTCTGATTGTGAATAACCTCTCCATTGTGTAAATTCTCTCAGCCATTGTTCTTACTTCATCTAAAGTTGTGTTCCAGCCTGTTACTGCATTTATCCAATCGGAATGGGCTTGAGCTACTGATGTTCCATAAATTTTTTCAGCAAAATGGCAAACGACAAGTGAGTCTCCTAAGCATGTCCAGTTTTGTGTGTTGAAAGCGTTCAAAGCCCTTCCTTCTGTTGTTTTTCTCTTCTCTGGTGGGAGTTCATATTCAATTGGTCTTGCATCGTGATGGCTTCCCCCCCTTGGAGATGTTGCGTAACCAACAGACATAGTCTTTTGGGCTCTTGGAGAGTGACCTGCAGGTTCAAGACCTTTGACATGGAACGCATATTTGTATGCATCCCCACCTAATTTTTCTGCGATTGCCCTTGTTCCCTTACAAATCAAGTCTCCAAATTCCCCTCGTCTCTCGGCTATTATTCTAACAAGCTCAAGAAGGTCTTCACCGTTTCCAAATTTAAATGTACGGCCACCTGTATCTTTTTCTGTTAAGAGTCCTCTTTCCATTAACTCCATAACCATGGCAGCCGTAACTCCAGCAGATATTGTGTCTAGTCCATATTCATCAGAAAGTCTATCAGCCTGGATAATGTAGTCAAGGTCACCAATTGCAGGCATACCTCCAAAAGAATATTGAGTTTCATATTCAGGACCTTCTGAAACGTTATCCCACTTGTTGACTTTGAAATCTTTTGCACAGTGAATGCAACAGCTGAAACATGATCTGTGTCTTATAAAGTGTTCATCATGAAGTTTTTCTCCACTTATATTTTCAGCATACTCAAATGTTTCTTGCTGCATATTTCTTGTTCCAAATCCACCGAATGCATCAATACTTTTTACAAGAGCTGGTGTTCCATATTTAGAAAGACCGACTAAAGTTTCTTTTGCCTTTTGAGCAAATTCTCCATATAGCGTCTTTACTTTGCCCATGTCTGCTACCTTAACGTCTTTGTCTCCGTAAATAGCGATGGCCTTGAGATTTTTAGATCCCCAAACTGCCCCATTGCCACTTCTTCCAGCGACTCTGGTATCAGTGATAATTGAAGTCATAGGTACCAATTTTTCCCCTGCTGGCCCTATACATGCAATCTTGTATTCTGATGTCAATTCTTTTCTAAGCCTGTGTTGTGTTTCTATTGTCTTAAGTCCCCAAAGTCTTTCTGCTTCTCTTATCTCAACTTTGTCATTATTAATAACAATCATTACAGGTGATGCTGCCTTTCCTTTTATTACAACTGCATCGTATCCTGCATATTTCAACATTGAAGCAAATCCACCACCGGCACTACTGTCAGCCAAGAGCCCAGTCTGAGGCGATTTCGCACCAAAGTGAGTTCTTCCAGCACCGTGCGCCAAAGTACCGCTCAAAGGACCTGCGGCAAAAACTGATACTGCTTCGGGGGTTAATGGATCTGTACCTTTTTTCAGTCCATCATAAAGGTATTTTATAACAAACCCGTTTCCACCGAGCCATTTTCTATAAAACTGTTCATTTGGTGTTTCTACTTCAGTCTTTCCTGTTGTAAGATCTATATGTAATATCTTACCTGCATAACCATAAACCATCTTAATCACCTACCGACAATGCATTTTTTGGACATACCTTAACACACTCAGGGTCCCCTTCGCATAAATTACATTTAATTGGTAGTTTGTAATCTTTATGCCAATAAATGCCATCATATGGGCAGGCTTTAACGCATAATCTACAACCAATACATAAATCGTTAATAAGAACGACTCTTTCTAAGTCTTGATCAATTACAAGGGCATCTGTTGGGCAAGCTTCGACACAAGGAGCGTCATCACATTGCAAACAAACATTGTATTTTGGATCGACATACTCGTCCGTCTTAATTCTAATTTTAGATTTTTTTGGATTGAAAGCATCGTACCACTTGGATGAACAAAATAGTTCACATACGTTGCATCCAGCACATTTCTTTTCATCAAAAACTATATGCTTCATTAAAATTACCCTCCTAGGATTGTTTTTGTTAATATTTATTCATATAAAAGATTTTCGGAATTAGCGATATGTTTAAATAAATATAACGAAAAAATATATTTATTTAAATTTTTTACCAGTTTTTATACATTCTTTGCAAATTTGTCCTTCTAAAATACAAGATATACATATTGTTCTTCCACAAAGTCTGCATATATATGGGTAAACAACATATTTTCCACAAATCATACACATCATAGCTATTTTAGGTGTAAACTTCACAGCCACTTGAAGTTACAATCAAGCTATGCTCAGCCTGAGACACCAACCCTCCCTCACTATCTATTAATACATTATAAGGATAAATAACATTTGCCCTAATAAGAGTCCTTAAAGAAAAGTTAATTTTAAGGCCAGCATAATTTTTTTCAAGCCATCTCTCTGCAAATGGTAAAGTCCTATATTTTTGTTTGATAAAATTCAATAGTTTCTTAGAGCCAAGATCTCTTAGAGGTCTGTCCTGAAGATATTTGAAGATATAGACCTCTTCTGAAGATTTTAGCTTACCTGCTTTTGTGGATGCAAAAGGTTCTATTGCCATTGTATCTCCTTCCTTAAGTTTAGTTCCCATGTTACTATTATAATTTGGAATAGTAATCCCAGAATGGAGAACATAAGGTCTAAGTCCATGGCCACAGAGATCTTTTATCGGATTAAAATTAAAATCTTTAATTGTTTCTTCTATTATTTTACCAATATAATTAGTCTTTACTCCTGGTTCTACGGCAGCAATTGCATTTTTTAGAGCCTCTTGTGTTGCTTTTATGAGATCGTCATCATTCTCATCAACTTTAACAGTGTATGCTGAATCAGCAATACATCCTTCAACATGGCAACCTATATCGACCTTTACGTAATCACCACTATTAAGAACAAGATCAGTATTAAGATTAGGCGTAAAATGCGCAGCAATATTATTAACAGAAATATTACATGGAAATGCTGGAAATCCACCCATTTCGATTACTCTATTTTCTATAAATTCTACAAGATCAACTAATTTATATCCACTGACAATTAGTTTTCTTGATTCCTCTTTAACAATCTTAAGTATTTCTCCGGCTCTTCTGTAGCTATCAAAGTAGTTTTCATCTTCTTGCATAAAACAACAATAGAATATTCATTTAAATTATTATTTACAGGGGTACCCCTTTACTTCCAATGGAAATTTAATTTTTATAATTCTTTTTGTGTATTAATTTTAATTTTTATAAAATCCCATTATTCTATCTTTTTTTAACTATATAAATTTTTCCTCCTATTGAATTCATTTGAGCAATCAAAAACAGATATAATAAACACGATCATATATTTCAGCTAAAACATGTAATTTAAAATAAAGCTTAATTAACCTTTGTTTTGTTATAACAGTATAGATTATTTTCCTTTTAATTTGATTTTATTAATTAAAGTAAATCTCCAGTGGAAACAAAGGGGTGGGAGAAATATATAAAAAGGATAGTTATGACATAGAATAGTAGAGTGATGCAATTGAATGGCAATGACGAAGAAACACCTTTGAAGTACGACGCAAACACCAAAGCGAAGAATTTTTCTGAAGTTTCTGATAAAGAGGAACTCCAATATACTATTGCTTCGACTGTAGAAGATTTTGTTTCAAATAAACAATCATCGCTTGATGATTTGTTCGACGAACTTCTTTTATCAAATTCTATCTTTAAAAATAAAGAAGTTTTACGACATTCTTATACTCCTGATATATTACCACACAGAAAAAATGAAATAGAAAAACTTGCTGCAATTTTGGTATCCGCTCTTAAAGGAGAAACACCCTCAAACATATTTGTTTATGGTAAAACTGGAACAGGTAAAACTGTAGTGGTAAAATATGTTGGAAATGGTCTTGTTAAAAAAGTTGGTGGTAAGGCCTTTTTGAAAACATCTCCAACAATTGATTGTAACACTGGACTTCCAAAACCAGATCTTTGTTCAAGTATGAAGATGGACATGCCTATTACTTTTATTTATATTAATTGTGAAGTTGTGGACACACAATATAGACTTTTATCAAAATTAGCTGAATACTTTGGTCAGTCAGTTCCTCTAACGGGTTGGCCCACGGATAAAATTTATGATGTTTTCTCTCAAAGTCTTGATAGTGAAAAGAAACTTGTTATTATTATTCTTGATGAAGTTGACCAGCTCCTCAAAAAAGGAGGAGATGATGTTCTTTATAATTTAACGAGAATTAATGGGGACTTGGAAAATGCCAGGGTCAGTATAATTGGCATTTCAAATGATTTAAAATTTATCGAGTTTTTGGACCCTAGAGTGAAGAGCTCTCTTGGTGAAGAAGAAATTATATTTCCGCCATATGATGCTCCACAACTTATGGATATCTTGGAAGACAGGTCAAAAATTTCTTTTAATGATTCAGTAATTAATCCTGGTGTAATTCCTCTTTGTGCCGCGTTTGCTGCCCAAGAACATGGAGATGCCCGAAGAGCCCTCGACCTATTAAGAACTGCCGGTGAAATAGCAGAAAGACAGAATGCTAAAAAAGTTACAGAGCCCCACGTCAGAGTTGCAAAGGACAGAATCGAACAGGATAGAATATCTGAAGTAATTAAAACACTTCCAACTCAATCAAAACTTATACTCTATTCTGTATACCTTCTTGAAAAATACATGCCCGGAGAAATTATCACAGGGGATGTATTCAACATATACAAGGATTTAAGTAACATCTTAAAAATTGACATACTTACTCAAAGAAGGGTATCTGATTTAATATCGGAGCTTGATATGCTTGGGATATTAAATGCTAAAGTTGTAAGTAAGGGGAGATATGGGAGGACAAGAGAAATATCCTTAGGTGTTCCACCAACTCAGATTAAATCTCTGCTTGAAAATGACTTTAAAATCAAGAAAGTATCTGGGTATATCCCACCAATTCAGCACAGGCTTATATAGATTAATTAAAAAGAAAAAGTAAATTATTTGACATTAACTTTTAATGCCTTTTCTTTTTCTTCTGTTTTCTTCATTATAATCTCAAGTACGCCATTGTCAAATTTGGCTTCAGTTTCTTCAGGCTTAATTCCTGAAGGTAAGGGAATTGATATGTAAAAGCCCTGATACCTTCTTTCTTGAAAGAAATATCCTTTTTTCTCATCCTCTTCTTTCTTTTCATAATTCTTTTCGGCTTTTATTTCAATTGAGTCTTCTGTTACTTTTATGTCAATGTCGTCTTTTGTAATACCTGGCATTTCTAGCTCCATTATAAATTCATTTTCATTTTCTTTTAAGTCTGTCAAAGGTCTTCTATATCTAACTACTTCTCCTTCTTTTGATTCGCCTGGGCTCAATAAGGGAGTTCTTCTCCAAAATTCAGGAAAAGCCCTCTCAATTTCTTCCTGCATTTTTCTCATATCTTCCATAATATCAAACCAACTCATTTGGCTCACCTCTTTTATTTCCTACACTATATGTTAACCTAACTTTAAGTATATAAATCTTTCGCTTTCAATTTTTATGATTGTATTTGCACTAATTAATAATTTAATGAGAGAATAGATATATTATATAATATATGATAAATAATTCACGGAAATTATTATAAATATTAATGCTTTGTGTTTTTTATGGATGAAAAATCTTCTAAAAATAATGGTGCTTCATGTTCAACTGCAGGATATCCGCTATGTACTAGAGGTGGTATGATACTAGCTGGGATAGGTTTAGCAGTGGCATTTCTGATGCCGCCGCCATTTGGATTTTTAGGATTTATAATACTAGGATTAGCATATTTATTGTCATCAATTAAAAAGCTAAAATTACAAAATTCTCTTAATTAATTTCTATTTTAATCAAAAATGATTGATAACCTTTTAATATTGAAATAATATTTTATTTTGTGATCAAATGAGTGAAGATTTACATAAACTTGCACTTAAATATACTCTTATTAACGCCTTTCAATATGGGGGCACTCCCAATCCTAAGGCCGTTACTGGAAAAATCATGGCTGAAGCGCCTGAGATGAGGAAGCAGGCAAAAGATGTAATCTCAGCTGTGGAAGACGCTATCAATCAGATTTCTAAAATGTCTAATAAAGACATTGAAAATAAGTTAAGGGAAATATATCCTGAACACTTTTTAGAAAAACCAAAAGAAAAGGAAGCCCCAAAAGAACTTCCACCACTAGAAGGTGCAGAAATGGGAAAGGTAGTGACAAGGCTCCCTCCAGAGCCAAACGGCTATCCACACATAGGGCACGGAATGTCATTTTACTTCAATTATTATTATGCTAAAAAATATAATGGTAAAGTTATTCTAAGATTTGATGATACAAATCCCAAGAAGGAAAAACTTGAGTACTACGATGCCATCAAACAAGATCTAAAATGGCTCAAAATAACTTGGGATGAGGAGCGAAACATGTCTGATGACATGGAACTTTACTATAAGTACGCTTTAGATCTTATTGATATGGGTAAGGCCTATGTTTGTAACTGCGATGCAGAATATGTATCAAAGCTTCGATACGAATCAAAGGACTGTCCTTGTGTTTCTAACTCAGTTCAAGATAACCTCTCTCTTTGGAAGGAGATGGAAACAGCTGAAGAGGGGAAGTATTCTCTTAGACTTAGAGGTGACATGACTTCAAAAAATACGGTCATGCGAGATCCAACTATGCTAAGAGTTGTTGACCATCCCCATCCGATACAAGGTGACAAATACAGAATATGGCCAGTTTATGATTTTGCTTGTGCAATTGAGGATTCTGTGCTTGGGATTACTCACGTACTTAGAAGCAATGAGTTTGCATTAAGAATTGAATTACAGGATTATATAAGAGGACTTCTAAATTTAAGAAATCCCAAGATTATTGAATATTCTAGATTTACAGTCAAAGGAGCTCCTACTTCTAAAAGACTAATTAGACCTTTAATTGAAGAACATGTCGTTTCTGGATGGGATGACCCAAGACTTGTAACAATCCGTGGCCTTAAAAGAAGAGGTATAACTCCAGAAGCTATCCACATGGTGGCAGAGGAGATTGGCCTTTCAAAATCAGAGCCTGAAATTGATTGGTCACTCATAGAATCACTCAACAGAAAGGTAATTGATTCTACTTCTGATAGATACTACTTCGTATCTGACCCTAAATCTCTTGAGGTTATTGATGCTTCTTATCAGACTATCCAATTAAAGCGCCACCCAGATTTTGATAGAGGCTTTAGAGATGTTCATATAACAGATAAATTTTTCATATCTGGAAATGATTTTGTGGGTATAACTAAGGGGCAAATACTCAGATTAAAAGGCCTATTCAATATTTTCATAATAGATACTAGCACTAATTCGATTAAAGCTATGCACACAGACGAAAAAACCTCTAAAGATGAACTTTCTAAAATAAAAAAGATTCAGTGGGTATCCGACAAAAATGTGAAAGTATCAGTTATAGTACCTGGAATTTTATACGAAGAGAAGGATATCAATCCAAATTCTCTTACTACGATAAACGGTTATGGGGAAGAGGGTATTGCCAACCTAAAAGTAGATGACATTGTGCAATTTGAACGCTTTGGATTTGTAAGAGTTGACAAGATAGAAACCAGTGGAGTTACTGTCATTCTGACCCACAAATAAGGTGAGTTATGGATTTTAAGGAAGCCTCTCTTAGGGAGAGGAAGATATACTACCATGAAGAATGGAAAGAAAAAGATGTTCCTGATTTTATAGTCGAGCGGATAACTGAAAGGGAATTTGCTTTTGACCACGACGGTAATGGATATAATGATAGATATAAAGGCTTTGAAAATGTTGGTCTGTTTTCAGATTTTTTAATTAAGAATTTTCCATATGCCGTCTGCACAAGCGTTTCATATTATTTAAAACCTAAAAACAGAGAAGACTGGAAGGGTGCCGAACTAGTTTTTGATATAGATGCCAAAGACTTAACAGTCAAAAGTTGTGACTGTAAAGAAGGGCACGTTTGTGAAAAATGTTTGTCTGAAGCTAAAGAAATTGTTTTAAAAATAAGAGACACAATGATTGGAGATTTGGGGATAAAACAATTAGTCCTTGTATATTCTGGCAGGGGGTACCACTTGAGGGTAGTAGATAAAGAGGTACTTCCACTAGAGAGAAGATCAGAAATACTTGAATATGTCACAGGCTCTAAGAGACCAAAAGACCTTTTTTTGTCTCATGGATATCCTGCTGTTTACAGAAAAATGTTTACCTTGACTTTTAATAAAATGAAGGAAAAAGATCTCCCTTTTAGTAAAAATATTGTTGACACTCTTCTCACAGAAAAAGAATCAATTATATCGAAGCTAAATACTTACCATGCCGATTTTCTAGATATTAAAGGTATAGGGGATAAGACTAAAAATGAATTCTTGGGCCATATAGAGCGAATTAATGCATCTTTAGTCGATGGGAAGGTTACAGTAGATGTAAAAAGAATATTGAGATTGCCTTCCACACTTCACTCTAAAGTTTCTATGAAATGTGTCGAAATAAAGAATATTGAAAATTTTGATCCATTAAAACAAGCTGTTCCAAAGTTCGTTTTTGAGAGAAAAGATTAGATTTACCAAAAGCCTTTAAAACATTTATAATTATTGACTTCATGGTTTCCGAGGTGCCCGAAGACTACAATCCCGTTTCTTTAGAAACGAAAATACTAGAGGACTGGAATGACATAGATATCTATGCCAAATTAAAGCAGTTAAGATCAAATGGCCCTAAATATTTCTTCCTTGATGGGCCACCCTACATGAACGGAATGCCGCATATAGGCCATGCTAGGACAAGGGCTTTGAGAGATCCCATCTTAAAATATAAATCAATGAATGGGTACAATGTATGGCATCAACCAGGATTTGATATGCATGGGCTTCCTATTGAGGTAAAAATTGAGGAGATATTAGGCACCAAAACAAAGAGTGATATAGAAAAAATAGGAACAGAAATTTTCATAAAATCATGTAAAGAGAGGGGCTTATCCTTCCTTAAAATATGGATTGATTTTTACAAGAGATTTGGAATGATAGGTGATTTTGAAAATCCTTACATGACCTTATCTAATTCATATATAGAGGCCTCTTGGTACTTCTTCAAGAAAGCTTGGGAAAAAAATCTTTTGTATAAAGGCAAGGCCACAGTTGCTTGGTGTCCAAGATGCGAAACACCACTCTCTGGCTATGAGTCAACAGATGAGTACAAAGATGTAGAAGATGACTCAATTTATGTCAAATTCCCCTTAGTTGACAGAAAAGATGAATATATTATTATATGGACAACAACTCCATGGACTATTCCAGCAAATGTTGCTATTGCAGTAAACTCAAGGTATGATTATGTCAGGGTAAAAGCAGGGAATGAGGTATGGATAGTTGCAAAGGAGCTTTTGGGCAAACTAATGAATTTATTCGAAGTTGATGATTATGAGGTCATTGAAACTTTCAAAGGAGAGGCTCTATTAGGCCTTAAGTATAGGCACATACTTGATGATGATGTACCAATACACAAACAGTTCAAAGAGCCAAATGCACATACTATTATCCTTACAAATTATGTAACATTGGAGGATGGTACTGGTTGCGTTCACACAGCCCCAGGGCACGGGCCTGAAGATTACAGTGCTGGGGTAGAATTTAAGCTTCCAATATTCTCTCCTGTAAATGGGACTGGAAACTTCACAGAAGAAGCTGGGAAGTATAAGGGCATTTACATCAAAGATGCCAATGATCTTATTATCGATGATATTGAAGACAAAGGATTTCTTGTTTTCAGAGATTCTGTCTTTCACAGATACGCTCACTGTTGGAGATGTAAATCTCCTTTGTTATACAGAGCTTCTGATCAGTGGTTTGTAAAGGTAGAAGCTATCAAAGACCAGATATTGAAAGAAAATAAAAAAGTAAAATGGGTACCCGATTGGGCAGGTGAAAAGAGATTTCACAACTGGATTGAAGGTGCAAGGGATTGGTGTATCTCAAGACAAAGGTTCTGGGGTATACCTTTGCCCATATGGGAATGCTCATGTGGAAACTTTACTGTTGTTTCTTCTATTGATGAGATAAAATCGTTAGGAGGAAAGGTTCCAGAGGATCTTCATAAACCCTATATCGATGAAGTTTTTCTAAACTGTCCTAAATGCTCTGAAAAGATGAAACGTGTTCCCGATATAGCTGATGTCTGGTTTGATTCAGGGGCGTCAACATGGAGTTCTCTAGGATACCCTCAAAATAGTGAGATATTCAATGAACTTTTTCCAATAGATTTCATAACCGAGGGGCTTGATCAGACTAGAGGTTGGTTTTACACATTAATGCTTGAAAGCTTCATAGTTTTTGACAGAGCCCCATACAATCAAGTTTTGATGAATGATTTTGTCTTGGACCAGTTTGGGCAGAAGATGTCAAAGTCTCTTGGAAATGTTGTTGATCCAAAGGATGTCATAGCAAAATATGGCGCTGATGTCACAAGATTCTACTTACTATGGGAGATCGCACCTTGGGATAAACTTAAGTTCAACTGGGAGAACGTTGAAAGTATTTACAGAACCTTTAACATATTATGGAATGCCTACAAGTTTGTTGCCCTTTACATGTCTCTTGATAACTTTGATGTCAATACACCCCTAAAAGATGTAAAAAAATACCTAAAAGACGAGGATAGATGGATACTCTCCAGAATAAATACTCTTACAAAAGAAGTTGAAGAAAACTTTGATACACTTGATTTACATTTTATACCTAGAAAAATAAAGGAATTTATCTTAGAAGATCTTTCAAGATGGTATATCCGTCTTGTAAGGGAAAGGATGTGGCTTGAGGGTGATGACAAGGAAAAGATAAGTGCTTACGTTACTGCATTTTATGTGTTCAAGAGATTATCAAAACTACTAGCGCCTATATCTCCTTTTATTTCTGAAGCTATATACAAAAACTTTGTCGGAGAATCCTCAATCCATCTTTCTGACTGGGATGCACATGACTCTTCATTGATTGATTCCGAGTTGGAATCAAACATGTCCATACTTAGAAACATAATTGAGGGTACTCTTCACGCCAGACAAAAAGCAGGCATTAAGTTAAGATGGCCGATTTCGAAGGCCATAGTTGAAACTCAAGACGAGAATGTAAAAAGAGCTGTTCAAGCCTTATCTGGCATAATGAAGAAACAGATTAATGTTAAAGAGATAGTAATTGGTGAAGTAATACAGGAGCTTGAGATCCTTCCAAATCATAAATCAATTGGCCCTAAATTCAAGGGGGATGCAAAAAAAGTCGTCGAGCTATTAAAGTCTCATAATCCTTGTCTTATAAAATCTGGATTTGAAAAGGACGGTTTATTCAATCTTGATGGATTTGAAATATCTCCAGAAGATGTTAACTTTAACTATCTTATACCACAAGGGTACGAATTAAGCGAGTTTGAGAATGGAAGAGTCTATCTTTACACAGTAATTACAGAAGAGCTGAAGTCTGAGGCTATAGCAAGAGAAGTTATACGAAGAATACAAGAAATGAGAAAACAGGCAAATCTAAATGTAGAGGAATACATCAACTCTTACGTTGAATCAAACTTTGAATCAGACTTAAAAAATCATGAAGACTACATTAAGAGAGAAACAAGAACCAAAATCTTACTATTTTCCAAAGATAATAACTATATTGATAAAGAATGGGAAATAGACGGCGACAAGTTCCTGATTGGAATCAAGAAACTAAATTAATACAAGATATATATTTATGTTTTATCTCTTCTCTATTTGTACATTACGCTATAACTTATAATCTCAATTTTTTTAAAGGGGTATAACTAAGTTTTTTATATCAATATGAATACTCTGGTTTGATATCATGCCCTCAAATGTTACTCCCGAATACCTAAAGGCAGAAGACGCATATAAATCTGCTAAATCTCCCAAAGAAAGACTAGTTGCTCTCGAACTTATGCTTAGTACTATACCCAAACACAAGGGTACAGAAAAGATGCAGCTCCAGATAAAAAGAAATTTATCAAAACTAAAAAAGGAAGTCGAAAAGGAAAAGGAACTAAAGAAGGGTGGTTCTGGGGGAGCTAGTTTTTTTGTTAGAAAAGAAGGTGCAGCTCAAGTTGCTTTGGCAGGACTTCCAAATTCTGGTAAATCAACAATTTTAAACAAGCTTACAGGAAAAGATGTTGATATTGGGCATTACGCTTTCACTACAGTTAAACCAACACCTGCAATGCTCCAATACAAAGGTATACAGATACAGCTAGTTGACATGCCTGGATTAATTGAAGGAGTTTCTCTTGGTAAGGGTATGGGGGGGCCATTGATTAGTGCAATAAGAGCTGTTGATGCAATAGTAATTCTAGTTGATTTGTCCGTTGACCCTGTAAAAGACCTTGAACTAATATTAAAAGAACTTGAGGCCAAAGGCTTGAGGATTAATAAAAAAGTTCCTAACATAGAAATTCAAAAAATCCCAACAGGGGGCATTGAAATAATTGGTGAGAATTTTCTAGTTGAATGCAATTCTCAAGACGTTAAGAAGATCCTTCAAGAAGAAAGAGTTCACAATGCCATAATTACTATAAAAGAACCTGTAACCTTAACTGATATCTTTGAAGTCTTGGATAGCTCTTTAGAATATAAAAAAGCTATTATAATTGGAACTAAGGGAGATTTGCCCGGGAGTAAAGAAGGTCTGGAAAGACTCGAGAAACATGTAAAAAATTTCAAAGTTATCCCTGTTTCTGCAATTAACAATGTTAATCTTGATATCCTACCTTTTGAAATATTTTCTATTTTAGGAATTATTAGGGTCTACACACGTTCTCCAGGTAGAGATATTGACAATGAGGCCATGCCAATGAAAATAGACTCTACAGCCCTTGACGCTGCCAAAAAAGTTCATAAGAACCTCTACAAAAACTTTAAGTTTGCTAGAGTTTGGGGAGATTCAGCAAAATTTGATGGCCAGAGGGTAGGGCCAGAACATGTATTACGGGACGGAGACATCATAGAAATCCACATCTGACTTCTTAGTTAATCTACCAAATAAGATTGGCGTAATTAGTATAGAAAGCAGCGTAACTATTACTATTGATGAGTATAAGTCACTTGATATAACACCGTTAGAAAATCCATACCTTACAATTGCAAGCTCTAGGGATCCCCGGCCACACATTCCTACCCCAATAAGAAGTGAATCTCTGTTGTCCAGCCTACAAAGTTTACTGGCTAAACCACATCCTATTATCTTCCCCCCCATAGCCCCTAAGAATAATAAAATTATGAGTGGAATATTTATCTGAGTATTTTCACGATTAAACAAAAGCCCGATATACACAAAAAATAGTGGCATAAATAAAAATCTCATTAAAGTATTCATCTCACTAGTTACTTCATTGAATCTAATCCTAAAAGATAACATTGGATCTTCTTTTTCTTTTATCCTGCTAAGTACGAGGCCTGCAAGGAATGAACCAATGACTTCATGGAGTCCTATAAAAGAAGCGAAAAGAGCAAAAACTAGTGTGAAAATAAATACGATCATAATGGACTGGTGTTGGTCGCCTTCAACTAAATATTTAACAATCCTTTTACCCTTAGAAGATATTAAAAATTCACTTATCAGAATAGTAATTACAAAGAAGATGACTATTTTTAGTGTCACGTTTCCTATATCCACTAGATTAAACGTTGATTGATTAACTGTAATAGTTGACAGCAATCCAACTAGGTATATGGCAATTATATCATCAAAAAAAGACGCCCCAAGGAGGATGTGGGATACGCTCTGATTGCTTTCATTTGCCACCATGCCCCCTATAATTTCAACAGCAGTGTTTGTTAGGATGATTCCAACAAACAGGGAAGGAATTAATCCAAATCCTAAAAACCAAGGGACTGAAAAGCATAAAACAAAAGATGTAATGACGCCGAATACCCCAATAATAATCGCTGTATACTTGGCCTTTAATAATTCCTTATACTCACTTGTAAGCCCAGCATAAAGCATTATAACTAATAGCCCGATATCTGCCAGCACTTCTATTTCTTTACCGGGATAAATTATTCCCAATAAAAATGGCCCAAATACTATACCACAAATGACATGACCTACAATGCTAGAAATATTTTTCCTTTCTACTATATCGCCAAATACCTTTGCAAATAAAAATATCAACAGGATATTGGTAAGGTCAATCATCTAATACCTCTTCTATAGCCTTTCCAAGGGCTTTCTTTAATAAATTTATATTTCCTTTTTTATGACAAACTGGGAGATTGAAAATCTCTGAAAACTCTTTACATCTTTCATAATAAAGCTCTTTGTCTCCAAAATCTAAATCTACCGCAATCGTTCTTTTGTAACCTGTTTTATCAAACACAAGCTTCATTTTATTGATGTCAAAGGACCCCACGGTCTCGCATGATAATTCTTTCCAATATTTTGCCCAGCCATATGTCATAAACCATGTACCAGGTTCCTCATTTATAGTTTCTATGTAGCTGTTTCTTGATCCTATTAGTGCGCAAACACAATCATCAACAATTTCTCCTTGGTTATCTTTTAATATAACAACTGGAACTTCTACCTTGCTTTCTTTCATTAATGCTTCAACATCCCCAAGAGAATTCCCACAAAGACCAAAAAACACTACGAGGTAATCAACATGTTTTTCTAACTCTTTTGCCGCTAAAGCCACTTCTTTTTTTATCAATGGAGGGTCTACATGTAAGGCAAGAGGAAGTAGGTACAAAAGTGCTTCAACATCCTTTTCTCTCTTCAAAAATTTCACAGAACATAATTCTCTTACTATTCTGAATTTTTCAGGGGAAAGAGCTTTGATAGCTATATTCTGAAATTCTTTAGAGGCTTCATTATCATAAATCAATATCTTGTCTATTTCGGGAAAACTTTCAAGTATTTCTAGTAATTCATCCTCAAATATCTGGCATACCACTATCCCTATCCTTTTCATTAGAGCCTATCCCCTTACCCACCTTAATACTTCGTTGAAACTGGGCTTAGTTCCATATCTCAATATACCTATTTTGAATATTTTCGATGCAATTTTTACTGAAACTATCAGAGAAATAGAAAGTATGATTACTGAGATGATTATGTCAGCAGCTGGAACTTCAGAAAGTAGAATCCTCATCATCATTATTGTTGGAATAAAAGGAGGTATCATACCAAGTAGCCTTATGAACGCCATATTTGGATTCTGAACTATTCCAAAAAACAATAATAGAGGGATAAAGACTAAAAACGATACCAATGCAGATATCTGCTGGGAATCTCTAGTACTAGTTGAGATAGAACCGATTATTGCAAATATTGACGAATAGAATAGGTACCCCAAAACGAAGAATACCATTATTAAAATACCTTTTTCCAGAGAAACTAAGGGAATTTTTAAGAATGAAGTTATGATTACTATCCCACTCATCCAAATACTAACCTGTAATATCCCTAAACCTCCTAAGCCCAAAATCTTTCCTGAAAGGAGTTCATTAGACGATATTGTGGAAAGTAATACCTCAACTACCTTGTTTTCTTTTTCTTCAATTATTCCATTTAGAAGATATCCTCCTGCATTCATAATTGACATGAACAAAAATAGTGGAAGAAGATAATTCCCAACAAAAGAAAAAGGTGTTTCAACTTCTTCACCTTTCTTAGTTACCGTAATCCTTTCCATTTCAATCGGATTCTTAACTTTTGTTATGATTTCTTTAGAAACACCCTTTTCTTCTAGGAGACCTTCAATAACGATGTCAGAGAGTATAGTTTCGAGATTCATATTAGCCGATGAAAATGACGATAATTGAACTTTTGAATAATAAGAGACTTTCCCCACTTTTATAAAATCGCTTGGAATTACTAAATAGCCAGATATATTATTATTCTCAAGAAGTTGTCTGGCTTCTTCAGCGCTTAATAGGTCTTTTATAATATAGTCATTATACCTTTCTTTAAGAATTGGTAAAACAATACCTGTTTCATCGACTACCCCAAGTGTTTCCTTCTCGTAAGATATTGTCTGCATGAAAAATACCGGAATAATCATTGACATTACTAGTATTAAAGGAAGAAGAAAGGTAAGAATAATAAATTCCTTTCTTTTTACATTAGTCAGAAATTCAGTTACTGCAACTATTTTTGTTTTAGACCCCATTTGTCACTACCTCAACAAAGATGCTCTCAAGTGAAGATTCGGAGATTTCATACTTAGTTATGTCCCCTCTATGTAATAGAACTTCCAAAAGATCATTATAATTAGTATTTTTTCTTAGTTCTATCTCGGCTTTATTCCCCTCATAATAAACATTTTGTATAATGTCTATGTCTTCAAGTTGTATTTTTTTGTTCCTAAATTCAACAGAAACAAAATTTTTTGAATATTTCTTTTTTATTTCTTCTAGTGATCCATCGATTAATTTTGTTCCTTTGTTGATTAAAAAAATATGATCGCATAGTCTTTCGGCTTCATTCATCTGATGAGTAGAAAAAATTATTGTTTTTCCAGATTCCCTCAATGAATAAATGATCTCCTTCATATTTCTTGTGTTGATTGGATCAAGCCCTACAAAAGGCTCATCTAGAATAACAAGGTCCGGATTATTAATTAGTGATACAATAAGCTGAACGTTTTGTTGCATCCCCTTAGAAAGTTCTTCTATTTTACTATTGGCCCTATCTTTAAGGCCAACCCTATCAAGCCATATCTCAGTATTTTTTCTGGCATCTTCTAAACTCAATCCTTTAAGTCTTCCAAAATAAAGTAAAAGATCAGATACTCTATATTTTCTGTAAAGACCCCTCTCTTCAGGTATATAACCAATCCTTTTTTTACTCTCTTCAGAAAGTTTTTCCCCAAAAACCTTTATGCTTCCCGAATCTGGCTCTATTATCCCCATAATCATTCTTATTGTAGTTGTCTTACCAGCTCCGTTTGGCCCTAAAAATCCATAAATCTTACCACTCTCAGCAGTAAAAGAAAAATTATTCACTGCTACCCTACCATTATACTTTTTTGTAACATTACTTATTTCTATTACCTTCATTATACTACCTATAATTGTCTATTAATTATTTGGGCCAAATCATCTGCATCTTCAGGTATTTTTTTTAATATCGTAATTATACTCTGAAATGTTTCAGATAAATTATCTTTTTCAGCCTTTTTAATATAATTATTTAATAATAAATCAGATAATTCTTCTGCTTCATTCTTTTTCTTTAGTATTTTCTTAGAAAACCTATCTATTTTATCATTATCTGCATCTTCTATTTTTTTCATCATTAGGTATATTTCTCTTGTAATGCTTTCATTCGTCTCTACTAATTTTACTAAATCTTTAATTGACTCATTGGGAAATTTCTCTTCTTTTAGATCTACTAGAATCTCTGAAACAGATCTTGTTTTCTGACCTATATCGCCTATGATACTAGAAATTTCACCATATTTCGTTCCATTTGGCCCTAATAATAGAGCTTTATCGAGGTTTTGTTTTAACTTATCTTCGTAAGCTTTTCCTTCGTTTTCTAATTCCAAAACTATTTTGCACTTGTCTTTCATTTCTGGTATACATTCTTTTTCTAGAAGCTTTATTGCCTCTTCAAGTGTTATGACTGAATCTTTTACGCACTTAATCTGATGATTAAAATCATTAATATACTCTTTTGAAAAAACATTATTAAACAGGTTCATTTTGAAGCTCGCCATTTCATCAGCCTCTATATATGCCATAATATTCCGTTACATTTATAATTTTATTTAATTTTTAAGATGTCTTATGTGATAAGATGGAGATATTAGACTTTAAAATAGCCCAAGATGAAAATGTATACCCACCTAGTGAAGATTCTTATCTATTGATTGAGGCTATAAACCCAAATAATTCCAGAAATGCCCTTGAGATAGGTATAGGAGGCGGCATTATTTCTATGCATCTTGCAAAGGAAATAGATTCAGTCTTCAGTTGTGACATAAATCCATATTCATTGTTTTTATCTCGTCAAAATGCTTTAGCCAACTCAATAAATAATATTCATCTCTTTTCCTCAAATATTTTTTCTTCGATAAAAACTGGAACTTTATTTGATCTCATAGTGTTTAATCCCCCATATTTGCCTGTTGATTCGCCACCAAGAAAATTAATTGATTTATCGTACCACGGAGGTATCGATGGAGGGGATCACATACGCACATTCTTGAAGAGTCTAGGGTTATTTTTGTCTGTCAATGGGACTGCTTATCTACTCCAATCATCCCTCTACCCATTGGAGAATACTACTGATTTCTTGGAAAATAATAATTTTAAATATAACATTAAAAGAACATTAAAATTAGATTTTGAGACCTTATATGTTCTTGAAATCAGCTTTTTCAAAAATAACAAATTTTAGCCCCAAACTTTCATAGGTATCTTCTACCTCTGGCATTTTTTTGAAATAAATAAGATGAGATTTACAGCCTTTGTTACAATCAGATGACCCAAATTTGATTACTGGGATCTCTACATCTTTTTTACTAGCTAGAATCTTAGAAATATCATGTTCATGATTTTTTTTAACTTCAGAAGTGATAATTTTGATTATTTTGGCCTTATCTATTAAATAATCTATATGCCACCTTTTACTCTTTTTTTCTTTTAGATGATACCTTACCCTACCAAACCCACCAAGAGCACTACCGTTATAGACATAATACCCTTTTTTGAATAAATAATTTCCTAACTTACCAATTTCTATATATTGGTCATTTTCAACTATTAATATCAATGAGTAGACCCCTTTATGCATTAACTACAGTGTGGAATATTTCTCTATAAACTTATCTTTAAGCGATAGCCATTCTTCAAGCTTTTCAGGTATTTGATCAACATAGTATATTTTTTTATCCCCAGCGCTTTCTTTGATGAATTTAACGTTTGAATCATTAAGTAGTTCTTCAACTACTTTGTCCCTATCCATCTTGTCGTATCTTTTCATCCATTCTGGTACTTTATCGCCATAAATTTTGTCCATAAATTGGATATTAATTCTTGAGCAATACACAATTATTTTTTGACTCTTTCTTTCTAATGATTTCATCTTTAAGATATCAATAGCTTCACTTAAAAAAAGACCCAGATCTTCCCATGAATATACTTTTGTACCTTCTAATTCTCCTGTAACTCTATAGTTCTTATCAAAATAATTTAATAGGGCCACAAGTTGCTTTGGTTCTTTCATAGTAATTTCGTTTGCTTCAATATTTCTATTATACACAAAAGAGAATTTTTTCATATCCCTCAGGTATTCTTTGAACATTTCAGGTAACAATTTAGTCGCAGGTTTGACTACTATCTTTATCCCATTTTCATCGACGTAACTATAAACCTGTATCTTCAAATGAACACCAGATATCTTAATTGGTATTAGTAATATATAAATTTATATATGCCAAAATATTATTTGTTGATAGAATCCCTATACCCTTCAAAGCTAAGATTTATTAATTGAATAACTTCTTCTATTTCAAAATACAGAGTTTTGAAATGCAGGAGGCTTAATATTGGATATAGAAACCCAGTTATCAAAAAAATACGGTATTTCTAGAGAAGAACTGATAAGAGCAATTGAACGTGAAATAAAATTGATGGAATCTAAAGGAAGCGGGGGAAGAAAAAATAGGATAAAGCTTGTAGAGACAGAATTCGTCAAGAGACATTTTATTAGCCCTAAAAACGCTGAAAAATTCCTCAAAGAAGCAAAAAAACGTATTTCCACCACTTCTTTTTGGAGGTTAAGAAGAAATCTTGAAAAAAAAGGTATACTAATAGATCCAGATGGGAACTTAATAGAATAACTTAATAGTTAATAACTATTATTTATTATATATTAAATATTAGATATTAATTTTTATCTAAGTATTTTGACTCTATTTATATACTATCTCTAGTTTATGTTTTTTAATCAAATTAGCCTACTCAAAACAGTGAAAAATACCCTCTTTTTAGGCCAAAACATTTATAAATAATCCTAATAGTTAATAACTAATACATATCAATTAATATCTAATATATATTAAATAATATGTAATAGGTGATATCTTGGAATCTATTGCTATATACAATCAGAAAGGTGGAACAGGTAAAACTACAACCACTATAAACTTAGGGCACGCTCTTGCCCTTACAGGGAAAAAAGTACTAATAATAGATATAGATGATCAAGGAAATGATGCAGAATGTTTGGGGGTAAAGTTTTCCAAAAGCATTTATCATTTACTAAAGGACGAAGCGCCTTTTGAAGAATGCGTTACAAACGCTAGAAAAAATTTGGATTTGTTGCCTTCAGATGAAACAATATCCCAAGTGGCCTTAGAAATGGTAGGTTGGAGAAATAGAGAGAACGCTTTAAAGAAACGCCTTGAAGGCATTAATTATGATTATGTTCTGATTGATTGCCAAACTGGACTAGGAATACTAAATGAAAATGCCCTTAATTTCTGCCAAAAGTTGCTTGTACCTGTATCAATGGAGTACCTTTCTGTAAAAGGTCTTTTTAAAGTTGATAAACTGATTTATGATTTAAGAGAAGATTTCCAGAAAAACTTGAAGATAGACCTTATTGTTCCTACATTTGTCGATGAAAGGGTAAAAAGAACCAAAGAATATATTGAATTTTTTGAGAGCATGGATCACTTTAAGGATAGTATAAGCCCATATATCCGAATAGATACTAAATTATCTGAAAGTTTTGCTCACGGAAAGACAATATTTGAGTACTCTTTGAACTCAAGAGGAGCCTATGACTATATCCAATTATGTAAAAGGGTGTTGGAGGGAATTTGATGGCCTTAACTGAGGGGTTAAAGAATGATTTGGAGAAGGAAATACAGAGAAGAGTAATTCTCACTAAAGAGGAAATTGATCACGAAAAAGAAAAAAAAGAGATAATGACTCAACGCTTCACCCATCAAGATGCAGATAAGCCCCAATATAAAAAGAAAAAAGTGATAAAAAGTTTTTCCTTGGACGAAGAGCTTGTAAATGCTCTTGATACATTAATAAAAGACAAATTGGGCATTCCAAGATCAATCAAAATATCTTTGAACACTGGGGAAAGAAGCTCAACAGTTGAAGAAGCGATAAAAGAATACATTGATAGAAGGGATCCCGGCCTTTTAAAATAGATTATTAAATAATATGTAATAAATAATAGTTAATAATTATTACTTATTAATTAATAACTATCATATCTGTAATCTTTTAATTCTCTCCTTCTCAGAAATCACGGACCCCATATCCCTATCAACACATTGAACAATTCCTTCTATAATCATTGTTTTAATTTCTCCTTTTGCAGGATTAAAACCTTTCAAGTTTTCTGCATCCATTATGCCTATTTTGACTGCTTCATACAAGGTGTTTGGATTTGTCAAGGCGTCTTGACTATCATCAAGTGACTTTATCGTTTCTAGAATCAATTTAGTATCTTTTAGTATCTCTTCTTTTCTTTTTATTATTTTTTTGTTATCTTCTATCCCTGGCAATCCTTTCAGACAATTTTTTATTACACCTTTGGCAATCTTTGAGCTTTCAACTATAACTTCTGGCGTTGCAACATTATAGGCTTCAGAGTACCCAACAACATGAACGATATGTGGCTTCAAGTACATACCTATCGTTACTGATGAAGCAAGCTCACCCTTGGCTATATTTTCATCAACAGAAAGGGAGGCAAGGCCTGTTCTTATCATCCTTAGAATAGTAAAATCTTTATCCGATAATTCTGATATTATCTCTAGTTTTGCGAGCATTTTTGCTAAATCCATCTCAAGAGATATTTCTGGAGGAACATTCATCATAAACTGCTGGATGTAATACCTAACCCCTAATTTCTTTGCATTGTAAGTTGCTATATAAGCAGAGGCAACTTCAATCGGGTCAGAAGTTTTTCTAAGAGCCCATTGATGGGAATCATTAATTTCAATTGGCACATTATTTACGGCATGCCATTTTATAGTTTTTTGATTCTCACTAATTGCACTTACTAAATCCCTTTTAGATCTTCCATCCAGTTCTGAATACCAAAAAAGAGGTATTGCCCCCCATGCATTATTTATTGTCTCTTTTAACATTATTCCCCATTTTATCAAGTCATTTGTGCCTGCATAACATCTCAAAAGAGGAAAGTTACCTGTTCTTGAAGATTCATAAATAGACTCTAGATCTTCTTTTTTTCTTAGAGGTACTCCTCCGCCACCCTCATATTCTTCACAAATATTTTCTTGATTAAAAAAACATTCTTGGGCTATTTGATCTGGCCCTATAGATATAATATCAACTGTTTTACTTTCTGCAATTTCTTTAACACCTTCAATCGTTTTTTCAAGAGATGGCAGTCCGAAATGATGTCTTATTAGGGGAAATGGATAAAATTTTTCAATTCTTTCATATAGATTTTGAGAGTATTCTAAAGAGCCATATTTTTTCTCTCTTCCAAATATCTTATCGAGGATCTCATTTTGAGTTTCTATTCCTCTAAAAACTCCCTCAAAAATACCAACTTCTTCTGCTATTTCACACACTGCAGGTGTGCCTCCAAAGAAAAATCTTGATTTAATATGATTTTCTCTAATAGAATTTTTCAACTTATTGAATAGTATTTTAGCAGTTTTTGGCTCAAGCCTGTAACTTAGACCTACAATATCGGGTTTTTTTTCTATAATTATTTTCATGAGCTTGTCTGTATCAATACAAACTCCAATAAAATCTGTATCAATATTATTTTTATTCAACAAACTCTCAAAATTTTTAATCCCTTGAACATGTATACAGTTACCTATAGTTGCTAGAATAGCCTTCATACTATCTCACCAGCCATAAGCCTCTTTATAGTTTTTAAATCAAAATTTTTAATCCCCATATGGTCTACATTTCGCCCTTCACTCCAAAAATCTCTTTCCTGTTGGCAACATGCTATGTTGACAAGTGAGTCAATGCACTTTGTATCCACACCAAATTTTTTACCTAGTGAAGACATTGGAACAAGGCTCATTGGAACATCTTCTAGAATGTATCTGTGGTGTATAGTTGAAGGTGCCATAACACCTTTGTATGCAGGCGTAGTTTGAACTGATTCGTAAAGATCTTCTCCTCTTGAACCATATGAGAAATATAGCCAATCTTTTAGAGCAGGCACTCTTATTCCCACAGCTTCTGCAATTTTTATTCTTTCCTTGTCTATATGTTCCAATACTTTAGCAACACCGGGTGATATTCCTTCAAGGTAATACTCAAAATTACCATGGTTTGATTCCACCCATCCGGTGTTCATGAGCAATACCCCTGGATGAAACATAACAGCTACGTTTCCTAGACTTGTGTGAAGAACATCTGATGTGGGTGTAAATTGTGGAAAAGCCACTCTCAATTTTTTAATGAGTTCTGGATTTTTGTATGATCTAACTGCTGAAACTGGGACTGATCTTTTTATATCAAATATTCTAACTTTATGCACCTCTAGTTTTCTTGCAACGAATAGAAAAGTCTGGGCTTCAGCAAAAATAATATCTTCTCTTACTTTCCCCTGTTTTCTAAAGATATTGTATAGTTCTAATGCCCCACCAGTTCTACCAGGATTTAGAACAATACTCTGACCAGGTTTTACATATTTTACAAGTTTTTCTCCAATCTCTTTGTGGCCATTTGCAGGTATGACCACCATTATTATATCTACACCTTCAATTGATTTCTGAAAATCTGTATCGATTTTATTTAATTCTCCAAATCCCTCAATTTTACCTTCAACTTCAATACCACCTGCATTGGCCAATGCCTCCATCTTTTCTTTGTCTCTAGTCCATATATTAACTGAAAAACCATAAACAGCAAGATATCCTGCCATTGCAAGGCCACCATTTCCAGCGCCTATTACGCAAAAAGAAGGTTTATTTTCAGTAGCATGTTTTATTTTTTCCACTATTTCATCTCTCAATTTATCAACCATAGTAGTACGCCTCCAGATATTACTAAATAATAAAAATAGAATCTTATTGATTTAGGAAGTTTTCATTTAAATAATTAATGGGACCGCCGAGATTTGAACTCAGGTTTCTGGCTCCCGAAGCCAAAAGGATGGGCCAAGCTACCCCACGGTCCCCTAACCTTATAAAAATCGATATTATTAAAATATTTCGTTTATTCGAGTACTGAATGCATTTTTTTCAGGTCTTCTTCTTTCCTATTAGTCCTTTCCATTAGAGACCCGATTAATCCTTCAAATAATAAAAATGTAGAAACTTCAAAAAGTGTGCCCAAAGGAGCAAATGAAGGTACCTCATTATGGAATCCCTTCTGGACAAATCTTGTAGGGTCTGTTCTATGTTTGGCATCTATTATTATTGATTTGGTGGATTTTTTTGCTAATCTAGAATTTTTATTAGAGGTAATCCCGATTATGTTCCCTTTAATTGTCATAGCTATTTGTGATGCTAAGCAAACACTTTTTGTTTCTCCAGAGTTAGATATTGCAATAAGTAAGTCCCCTTCTTCCATTGACGGAGTTATAGTTTCTCCCACAACATAAATCTTGAAACCTATCTGCATAAGTCTCATAGCAAAAGCTTTTCCCACAAGGCCGCTTCTACCGGCACCAACAATAAATATTTTATTTGCTTTCAAAATCTCAGATATTACTTCTTCTACTGTATTCTCATCAATCTCTTCCATAACAGAACTTATTTCAGATATTATGTTCCTTACAGAGGATTTTACATTCATTATTTTTCACCCATTGCTTTTACAAGACCATAAAATGTTGGAGCAACAGCCTCTACCCTTGATTTAAATTCAGGATGGAATTGAGTTCCTAGGAAGAAAGGATGATCTTTTATTTCCAGAACTTCCATAAGGCCACTTGGAGATCTTCCTGAAAATACAAGGCACTTATCTTTTAGAAGTGTATCTATGTAATCTCTGTTGACTTCATACCTGTGTCTATGTCTTTCGTAAATTTTATCTGATTTATACAATGAATAGATCATAGAGTTCTTATCAAGAAGAATTTCTGAAGCTCCAAGCCTCATAGTCCCGCCTTTAGATGAAATCTTCTTTTGTTCAGGTAGTAAATCAATGACAGGATGTTCCGTATCACAGACTTCAGTTGTATTGGCATTTTTAAGGCCACAGACATTTCTAGCGTATTCTATAACAGCGAGCTGGAAACCAAGGCAAATGCCTAAATAAGGGATATTATTTTCTCTAGCATATTTTATTACATTTATTTTTCCCTCTACACCTCTTGATCCAAACCCCCCTGGTACTAAAACACCATCAAATTTGTCGAGTTCATCTGATATTTTTTTATTCTCAAACTCTTCTGCCTCTATCCAGGATATATTTGTCTTATAACAAGTTTTAAATGAAGCGTGCTTAAGCGCCTGAGAAATACTGAGGTAAGAATCATGTAGATCGGCATACTTGCCTACAATCGCAAGATTGACATCTTTTTTATAATCCTTACAAAGAATTGATTTCCACAATGTAAGATTTGGCTTCCCATCCATTTTAAATTGATCTAAAATTTTCTGCCCTATCTTCTCTTCATTAAAAATAAGGGGTATATAATGAATATCTTCTACATCAGGAGCGCTGATAACATGATCAACTCTCACATTTGTAAAAAGTGCAATTTTTTCTTTTGATTTTTCATTTAACTTTTCAACACTTCTACAAACAATTATATGTGGGCTAATTCCGACTTCCCTTAATGCTTTTACCGAGTGCTGAGTGGGCTTTGTCTTTGGCTCTCCAACAACACTGAGGTTAGGTACAAGTGTAACGTGAATAAATACAACATCTTCTTCAATAGAAAGCTGTCTTAAAGCCTCAAGGAAGGGCATACTCTCGATATCTCCGACTGTCCCTCCAACTTCAATAACAGTTACATCATTGCCTTTTGCAACATTCCTTATCTCAGCTTTTATTTCGTCAGTGATGTGGGGGATAATCTGAACTGTTTTGCCAAGATAGTCACCCTTTCTTTCCTTTTCAATGACTTTAAGATATACTTTTCCTGTCGTAATATTATGTGCTTTAGTCAGATGTATATTAAGAAATCTTTCGTAATTTCCAAGATCTAGGTCTACCTCTCCCCCATCATCCAAAACAAAAACTTCTCCGTGCTCAAAAGGAGACATAGTTCCCGCATCAACATTAACATATGGATCTATTTTAACAACGGTAACTTTGTGTCCCATTGATTGAATTATTTTAGATATAGAGGCGGTAGTCACACCCTTTCCCAGACCAGAAATAACTCCTCCGGTAACTATCACATACCTCATAGAAAGAGTTTAAATTTATTCCTTATATAGGTTTTTGTAATTAATATAAGGGACAATAATTTTAATATTTATAAAATAAAAAATAAAATTATAAAGCTGGTGCATTCATAGCAACAAGAGATAATTCTCCATCGGTCATATTCTTTAGTTTATGTTTTCTACCCATTGGAAATATTACCATGTCACCGGGACCAAGATCTGCAAAATTATCTTCACTATCCATCCAGACTCTTACTTTTCCCTTTATGACATAATAGGCTTGGTCTGCACTTGCATGATCATGCCAATCTGCCCATCCACCCTTTTTAAAATCAGACCTCATGACAGACATAGTTCCTGTTGGCTCACCTTTCTTAAAATACCAACGAGAATCACAGTCAAAATGTAGGTTTGGAGTAAATATTGTTGTATCCTTTTCATATTTTACTATCATTCCCATTTTTATCTCCTCCTTTACGGAACAATGGTAGTCCCTGTTATTCCTTTTAGAGCGTCTTCGGCCTTGTTAAGGGATGTAATAACAGCTTTCTTTCCTTTGGCTTCTTCTATAAATCTTATACATGCCAAGACTTTTGGCCCCATACTACCTGCAAGGAAGTGACCTTCTTTCATATACTTTTTAGCTTCTGCAACGGTCATTTTGTTAACAGGTTTTTGATCAGGCTTTCCATAATTCAAATAGGCGACTTCAACATCTGTAAGTACTAAAAAGATATCAGCTTCAACTGCCTCTGCAAGTCTTTCTCCGGCCTTATCTTTATCGATTACGCCATCAATTCCCATTAAAATGCCGTTTTTGTCCTCTACAACAGGTACCCCGCCACCACCTGACGCAATAACAATAACGTTACTATCAACAAGTTTTTTGATTGCCGCAGCTTCTGCAGGCCTTACTGGGTCTGGGGACGGAACGACTCTTCTATACGGTTTATCTCCGGTAGGTTTTACTTTTTTTATCACGTGCCCTTTCATCTTCTTATCGATATGTTCTTGGCCAGGTTTTGGGTCAATTACATACCCTGTTTCAGCAGCAATTCTTTTTGCTTCTGCTTCTGAGAAAAAATTACCAACAGGTTTTGAAGGGTCTTGGAAATCAAGGTCATCTTTGGATACGACTACTTGTGTAACAACAGTAACAACTGGGATATCCATCTTCTTCATCTTCATCATATTCTGAAGAGTTTGTTGTATCATATACCCTATTTGTCCCTGAGTCATGGCGCCTACAGCATCCATTGGCATTGGGGGTACAATATTTGCAGCAGCGTCCTGTTGAACCATTAAATTTCCTGATTGAGGTCCATTTCCATGTGTGATAACAACTTCGTATCCCTCTTTTATTAATTTTAAAATAGCTTCACAAGCAATTTTGACGTTTCTAAACTGCTCTTCATGAGTTCCTTTTTCTTGAGCTTGTTTTATAGCGTTTCCACCAAGTGCAACAACAATAGTTTCGATAAAATCACCTTTTCCTATTTAAAATTTAAAATAAAATAAAATATTAAATTATATTCTTCCGCCCAATACAGCTGCGAGAACACCCTTCTGTACGTGCAATCTGTTTTCTGCTTCGTCAATTACGATACTTCTTGGGCCGTCAATAACTTCAGGTGTAACTTCCCATCCATCTCTGACATCAGCAGGTAAGCAGTGCATATAGTATGCATTGTTTGTCTTCTTCATCCTGGCAGCATCACATGTCCAGGATTTTTCAACTTCGTATTTCTTGAGCAACGACATGATCTTTTCTTCGTCAGGCTTCTTTGTTGGGTCCTTTAATGTTGGAAGGTAGTTTATGCTTGTCCAACCTTTTGGATAGACAACGTCAGCGCCCTCAAAGGCTTCATCCATATCGTGGACGATTTCAAAAGTTCTTCCACATTCTTCCGCGTTTTCTTTAGCGTTTTTAAGAATTCTCTCATCAAGTGGGAATTCTTTTGGATATGCTACGGTGACATCCATATCATACCTTGTCATAAGTTCGATATTAGAATGTGCGACAGCCAGGGGTTTCCATGGACTTGGGGCTGTTGCCCAGCTCATGACAAATTTCTTACCCTTTAAGTTATGAGGGCCGAATTTTTCTCTTAATGTCATAAGGTCACACAACGCTTGGTGCGGGTGGTACATATCACAATCCATATCTAGAACAGGTATAGAACAATATTTTGCAAAGTTTCTAATCATCTGGTTTCCAGCACCATAAACCATATTCACTGGCTTACCAAATACCCTAATAGCCAATCCCTCTCCGTATCTGTCAAGAACTTGGGCTGTATCTTTTACTCTTTCTCTTCCAGGGGCTGACTCCAACGAATCTATTGGAACGTAAGAGTTTGAAGAATCCAAGAACTGTGCATGACCTCCTAATTGAGTCATACCAACTTCAAATGAGTTCCTTGTTCTAAGAGAGGAGTTGTAGAACATCATAAAGAGTGTTTTTCTATCTAGAATATGCGGCATGTGGCCACAGGCCCACATCTCCTTTAATCTGTCGGCAATTGCGAGAACTGTATCAAGTCCTTCTTTAGTCCATTCTTGAGTAGATATCATATCTTTTCCGGCTAACTTAGTTGCAGGACATACCATTTAAATTCCTCCATTTTCCTAACATGCTTTTCAAAATTGGCATGTTGGACATCTTAATATAGTAATTGTTCTATTTAAGTCTTTCGTTCAATTATGATTATATATTTAAAAAAGTAATTAATAATCGATATTTTATATTAAAAGCAATTTAAATTTACTAAAATCGATAAATAATGATTTAATATCATCATTTGTTTAACTAACTAGATTGTTCAATAAAAACTCTACATTTTTCTCATATCTTATTGCAACAATAGTAAAAGTAATATATGAAACTGGATTATACAATCATTAAGAGATGATTTGATGTTAGTTCTTATTGTTGAGTATATTGCATGGGCAATTGGATTAATAGGCATATCTGTAATTGTCTATGGCAGTATATTATCAGCCATCAAATTTCTAAAAATTGAACTAAAAAGATTAAACACTAAGATCTCTCTAAAAGACACTGATATACTTAGAGTAACACTTGGAACTTACTTATTACTGGGATTGGAGTTTCTTATCGCTGCTGATGTAATTAGAACTATATTGAAGCCAAGCTTTGAAGAAGTTGCAATTTTGGGCGCAATAGTAGCTATCAGGACTGTAATAAACTACTTTTTAGATATTGAGATAGATGAAGCACAACGTCATCAAAGCGATAATACCAAAATCAAAATGTAAATAAAAAAGAAAAAATTAAAAATAATAATTATTTAAGCTACAACAGTGACTCTGCAATGGGCATATTGAGCTACGTCTTCTGCTGCACTGCCCATAGCCATCTTTCTGATTCCAGTAAGTCCTGTCTTTCCAACAATTATCTGATCGCAATTTTCTTCTTTAGCTACTTGTATTATTGTATCTACAGTTTTTCCTAGTTTCATCATAGTCTTTGTCTTTGCATTATATTTTTCGGCATATTTAGCCATTTCTTTAAGAAGATTGCTGCCCTTTTTGCAAACTGGATCTTCAATCATACAACTTAGCTGTTCTTCAAAAAATGGAGAATATCTCTTGATATCATCTGTTCCTTTAATTTTATCTTCCCAGTCAGGTTGAAATCTGTCCATAGCTTCATAAGAAGTTTGGAATTTATCTGCGTCAATTACATGGAGCAACATTATACTAGCTCCAGTTTTACCAGATACCCACCCTGCATAGTCTAAGGCTTTCTGTGAAGCATTAGATCCATCAACTGATACCAATATTTTTTTAATTAGCTCTTCAGCCATAATCTCACCATTAACTAAATCGTCATTACACTTTATAAGTTTTTCGGTTCTCCTAACTTTATTAGAATATGCTAATACACGATTTTATACCGCTACACTCTGCCAATAAATGAACTCTAGTCTAGCTAAATTAGATAGAGAAGATTAGCTAATCTGGCCTTAAGAATAGGGCCAGATTATCGAGCATAAGACTGAAATTTAAAATCCTCAAAAAACCATAAAAACTCATATATCTTAACCCAAAAACAACATATTCCAATAGAAATGATGCGGGGGAAGG
>JBDKUY010000029.1:0-1952 GCA_039679445.1 Methanofastidiosum sp.
GAATAAAGGATGTCCTTATGATTGCGGATTATGCCAGGACCACTTGACACCATCTATTTTTGTTAATATTGATCTTACAAATAGGTGCAATATGAGTTGCCCTGTATGCTTTGCAAGTGCAGGTGCAACTAAAAGATTATACGAGCCTTCTTTTGAAGAGATAAAAAAAATACTTGAAAGAATGGCCTCAATTAAACCAAATCCTCCGTTTGCAGTCCAGTTTTCTGGTGGTGAACCTACTTTAAGGGATGACCTGCCACAGATAATAGAGACGGCTAAGAGCTTAGGAATCTCACAAATACAAGTTGCAACAAACGGAAAAAGATTCGCTAACGATCCAGATTATTTAAAAAAAGTTATTGACTCTGGAATAAATACATACTATCTTCAATTTGACGGATTGAATCCCTCTTCTTACAAGAAATTCCGTGGTTATGACACTTTTCCAGAAAAGAAAAAAGCCATAGAAAATTTAAGGTCTTTTGGAGAAACTAGTGTTGTCCTTGTCCCTACCGTCTCAAAGGGCGTAAATGACCAAGAGCTTGGCGATATAATATATTTTGGAAGGGATAACTTCGATGTTGTTAGAGGAATCAACTTTCAGCCTCTATCCTTTTCTGGCCGTGCAAGCCAGGAAGAAATAAAAAAATACAGAATAACAATAACAGATTTGGTAAAACTAATTGAAACACAAACAAATGGCGAGATTGGAAAAGAGGACTTTTATCCCATCCCATTTGTAGTTCCCGTATCAATGTTTGTTGAATCTTTAAGGGGGAAACCAATGCCTCACTTCACAACACACCCTCAGTGTGGTGTTGCAACTTATGTGTTTGTAGAGAGTGGAAAACTTATACCCATTACTAGATTTGTAGATGTTGAAGGATTCTTTGAATATCTCAAAGAAAGAAATGAAAAAATAAGCTGCGGCGGGAAAATAAGAAAAGGTATTGAGATATCCAGGATTTTAAAAGATATGGGATCTTTTATTGATAAGGAAAAAATGCCAAAAGACTTAAACCTTTTAGATATTACAAAGGGGATTTTAAATGGTGGAGGAAAAGAATATCTTGCAAAACTTCACCATAAGTCACTATTTATCGGAACTATGCACTTTATGGACCCCTTTAACTTTGATCTAGATAGGGTGAAAAGATGCGCAATACATTACGCCCTCCCTGACGGCTCATTTATACCTTTCTGCAGTTACAATTCAATTCACAGAGAGAATATAGAAAAAAAGTTAACTACGCCAATTGACGAATAGTATTTCACCGAAAGATATTTATTAGGCCCTTAACTCTTCAAAACTGGTGAGTATATGAAAAGAGCAAGTATTGTATTCGCCCTGATATTTTTAGTTACAATTGCTACGTTCTCAGGGTGTATTTCACAGAAAGAAGAAAATGGTGTAGATGTTAATACGACGCCAGGGCAAACTGGCAAAACAGTTTCTTATCTTAAGGCTAGGATTAATATTTCGCAGCCATATGACCTTTCAGATTTAAATTCATCAAGACAGAAAGTCGTAATAATTAGAGATAGTGGAATGAGACTTGATGCCATAGTTACTTTATACAGCGAGACTTATACATTTGATGATACTGCATTGATACCTATTATAGAGACTGAAGAAGATGTAATAAAAGCATTTAGCAGCCTACCTGACAATGTTAAGATTTATGTTTTATCAGAAGAAGATATTTACGGTGAACCTGGAATGGGTACAGTTGGTTGGGACGCATACATGAGAGACCAAGTTGCAAAAAGATATGCTAAAGAAGATGCAGATTACAATCTTTATGGAACTGCCTTTCTAATAATGAAAGACCAGAAAACAATCGTTAGAGTAGACGAAAGCCCATATCTAAAGGAAGAATATGGGTATGAAAACTGGTGGTTACAGCATGCTACTGACACAATTTCTTCAAAAAAAGCTTTGGGTTATGGGC
>JBDKUY010000030.1:0-4356 GCA_039679445.1 Methanofastidiosum sp.
ATTTACAGGAAATAGAATAACTAAAGAATTTTTGAACAGCCAGTACCAAGAAGAGTTCAGATTATTGGCAGAAAATAAAAGGCAGGGAAATATGATTCTTTATCCGTTTACCTACAAGGAAAAAACAATTCCGTTATACCTTCTTTCAGTATATGTGCAAAGGGCCGAATCTGTCAATCTCTGGGACATAGTGGCAATAGAGCCAAGGTCAATGACATTTGGGAGAGGGCAGAACGTTGATGACGCTTTAAATGACCTCTTTTCAAAAATAACTGTAAGCCAAGTAACACCTGCAACTCCCACTGGTGGAAAGCCTGTTGTCGGGCCTACACCAACAGGCGAAAAAGAAGAGCTTGTGGCTTCACTGATTAAATTCTATATCCAGAGAGAATCTTTACAGCCTGATTCACAAGAATACAAGAATCTTACTGACGAGATTATTTCAATACTCAATAAACTTGAATCCATAGAAGGATAGTAAAATGATCTTGAGCGGAAGAAAGATATCAAAAGGTGTAGCAGAAGGTGAGGTGTTGAAAAGCACCTCACCAATTTCTTTTCTTGGAGGAATTGACCCAAAAACGGGAGTAATAATGGACAAAAATTCTAATGTCTTTGGAAAGAGTATAAAAGATAAAATTTTTGTTTTCCCGATGGGGAAGGGTTCAACTGTTGGATCATATGTTATTTATCAATTGAAAAAAAATGGTGTTGCGCCTCTTGCAATAATAAACAGAGAAGCAGAAACAATAGTTTCTGTTGGTGCAATAATTTCAGATATACCTATGGTAGACAAGGTAGAAATTGACAGTATTGAAGATGGAAAAAAGGTCAAAGTTAACGGCGATAGGGGAACAGTCGAACTAATTTAGTTAATCTACGCTTTAAAGTAATAATACTCACCTGACGATTTCTGCTCTCTATCTTTTTGTGAGTCAATCTTATTTGATCGTGGTCTTCCAGATTCAGGCTCCCTTCTGAATGTTATTCCAATCTCTTTCAAAAACCTATTCATCCCATCACGAAGTGATAGCGGTGGTGATGCAATTCCTGACACACTTGGCCTTCCTGAAAATACAATTGCTTTATCTGAAGTATAATCTAAAGAAACTAAGTCATGCTCAACTATAAGTGCCATCAGCCCCTTGTCTCCTATAAATCTTCTCAATACCTTTGAAAAATTAAGCCTCTGCTCAATATCAAGGTATGCCGAAGGCTCATCGAATAGATACAGGTCTGCATCCTGGGAGAGGCATGTTGCAATTGCCACCCTCTGTAATTCCCCGCCTGAAAGCTCAGAAACTGAATTGTCGATTATTGGATCTATTTCTAGAGGTCTTAATATTTCAGCCTTGTAGATATTTGTGAAAAATTTCTCCTTGGCAATTTCTGATAGCAAATTCCTTACAGTGCCCTCATAATCTCTTTTGATATATTGAGGCTTGTAGGACACTTTTAGCTCTGTTTCAAATTTGTTCCCGTTATCGGGCTCTAAGACTCCAGCAAGTATTTTGATAAAGGTACTCTTACCTGTGGCGTTTGGCCCAACAATCCCTATCACTTCACCTTTGTGTAGAGTGCCACCTTCAGTTTTTAGTGAAAAACTGTCATAGTTCTTTTCAAATGAGGGATATTCTAAAAGTACCTTCTTTGATTTTAGGGATTTCTCTTCCTTTTGATAAAACTTAATTGATTCTTCCCTAAATCTAACGTTATCTTCTTTTATGTATCCATCGAGATACATATTAATTCCAACTCTAACTCCAAGTGGGGTTGAAACAATCCCATATACACCGGGTTGACCATAAAGTATGTGAATATTATCGCTTAAATAATCCAAAATTGCAAGATCATGTTCGATTACAACAACAGTTTTCTGCTCTGCAAGATTTCTTATAGACTTTGCAACATTTAACCTCTGTTTTATGTCAAGATAAGATGTGGGCTCATCTAAAAAATAAATGTCAGCATCCTTTGACATTGAAGCAATTACTGCAACCCTTTGTAATTCTCCCCCACTCAATACAGAAATATCCTTGTCAAGGGCATCCGTTAAATCGAGTTCCTGGATCAGCTCCTTTGAAACACCCCTTTCATCGACCTTTTCAAGAAGCCCCCCAGTATTTCCTTTTACGACTTGAGAAAGTTTGTCAACGTATTGTGGCTTTAAGGAACTCTTAATGTCTTTGGCTTCAATCTTCTCAAAATATCCTTGAAGTTCAGTTCCTCTAAAATATGAAGTCAGATTTTTCTTCTCTTTTGAAGAATAATCCCCCATATTAGGGTAAAGCTCCCCAGAAAGGATCTTAATTGCTGTTGTCTTGCCAACTCCATTTTGCCCTATAAGACCCAATACCTTTCCTTCTTTTGGGATTGGTAATCTATAAAGCCTAAATGTGTTCGGCCCATACTGATGTATTGGCTGAGAAAGTTCTTCAGGCAAATTAACTATAGAAATTGCTTTGTAGGGGCATTTGTGAATACATATGCCGCACCCAGTACACAAGACCTCAGAGATAATAGGCTTTTTTGTTACTTCATCAACTATTATGGTCTCTTCGTTCATTCTAGGCCCAGGACAATAGTTAAGACATAACAGATTACACTTTTTTGGTTGGCATTTATCATAATCTATTACAGCAATTCTCAAAGATTTCACCTGAAAAAAAAATAATATAATTTAGGCATTAAATAAAATTATCCAGAACATTAACCAGCTTCCAAGAAATGAAAAAATTCCTGATTTTAAGATGCTGCCAGTGCTACCATATTTTGCCGTGTCAACACCGACCATCTTAACGAGGTACTGTGAAGCATAGAATATAACAAAAGTTACTATAATACTTGCAAAACTAGGCAGTGTGGATATCCCGGATATTACACCTGCTATAAGTCCAGTTAAAGCAAAAACAAGCCCTATTTTATGATTGTCATCCATAAAAACTCACCATTTAAGAGATGAGAAGTGTTACATTTAAAAAGTTTATTATGGCCACGCATATTTTTGTAGGAAATTTACAAATAATCGTAAAATTTAAATTGAATAAAGAATAGTATTCTTGTGATTTAATGAAGAGATTTATTATACTTATGTTTGTATTTTCTTTTATTCTCCACCCTGTATTGGCCGAGTATATTGACCTTACATTATCATATTCATCAAATGTAGAAAAGGGCGAGGAGGTAACAATCACCTTTGAAATAATAAATCAATCAAATGAAAGGCTTTGGGATGGGGCAATAATGATTGAAGAATCATTCATGAATAAATACAAGCCTTACATCCAATCTGACAGGGATTATCAAAATAATCCTTTCAAATTCTCAATAATTGAGCCCGGGCAGAGTATGAAAGAGACTTTTGTTCTGACCTTTAAGGAAGATATCCCTCTAAAAGAAGTGAGATTTAACATTGTATTGAAATGTGGTAAAGGCCCATGTAGGGGTGGGTGCAGACCCTTTTACTTGGAAAAGCCTGTAAGTATAACGCTTCTAGAAGAACGAGCCGAAGCTATTCTAAAATTAGACACTAATGAGTTCACAGCCTATAAAGGTGAAACTTTGGAAATACCTTTTACCCTAGAAAATATTGGGAATATCCAGATGAGAGACATCAAAGTGGAAATTAAAGGCGACATCTTATCAGATGAAATTCTTAATATCGACTACCTAACTCCTGGGAAAGAAATTTCCGATAAAATACTTGTTTCAATTGGTGAGAATAGTTCTAAAACGTCCTTGAATCCCATAGTTGTGGCAAGATTTCAAGACCCCACATGCAAAGAGGGAATTGCATACGATGATATTATAATAACAGTAATTGAAAAAGAGAAGGTTGAGGAACGCGATACTTCCGAAGTTAATGATGAAGTTATTAAAGAGATTAGTCCTCAGCTTCCTACCTTGTTCTATTTTTTCCTGTTTCTATCGATTGTTGCAATTATTGCAGTTATTATTTTCCTAATATATCTGTTTAAGAGATAATTTTTTAAATAATTTTATTTCTTTGTCATAAGGTGCTTAGTTGTCTTCTGAATTGATACGTACTACGGACTCTATATGCCCGATATGCCAAAAAATAATTAAAGCAGATATCAAAGATTTTGCAGGACAAATTATAATGGAAAAGCAGTGCCAAGAGCACGGGTTCTTCTCAGAAATTCTTTCAGATGATGCCAAGTATTACAAAAGGCTTCAAAGACTTGACCAAATTGCCAAAAATTCTGTTGAGAAAACAACAAATAAGAATAAAGGATGTCCTTATGATTGCGGATTATGCCAGGACCACTTGACACCATCTATTTTTGTTAATATTGATCTTACAAATAGGTGCAATATGAGTTGCCCTGTATGCTT
>JBDKUY010000031.1:0-44417 GCA_039679445.1 Methanofastidiosum sp.
TACCCAAACTTGACGGGGAAAATGATGATATAAAGATTGAAAAGATTCTGATTGAAAATGATTTTTTATCAAACTTAAGGCATCCAAATATTATTCAATACCTTGACACCATTAACTATGCCCATCATGGGATAAGATTTCCCATAATAGTTCTGCGCTATATTGATGGGAAGAGATTGAAGGAGATATATTGGGGGCATCCAGCTTCTGAAGACGAAGCTATGCTCGTTATTGTCCCCATCTTGAATGCCATAAGCTATCTACATTCATTAAATATCATACACAGGGACATTAAGCCAGAGAATATCCTGATGGACGGCGACAAGCCCGTACTAATCGACTTTGGCGCAGCAAAAAGCGGGTACAAGGAAGCTGAGCTTGTCATCGGTACCCCGGGGTGGGCGGCACCTGAGCAACTTAACGGCAGCGCACCGTCCCCGCAAAGCGACATATACTCCATCGGGGCTCTGATATTCTATTTGATGACAGGCAAGGAGCCGAAGGCGTATCTCTTAAATGATGGGAGGCTATCGGTAGACCCGATCGCATTGAACAGCAAAATGGGAAAAAAGATGTCTGATGTGATCAAAAAATGTCTCGATGTAAATCCCTCTTTTAGATTTTTAACAGTAACAGAAGTTAAGGACTATCTTACAAGCGAAAAGAACATAGAGGGCGACTATTTTGGCGTGCCCAGGATAATCATATGCGGCGAGGTAGTGCCTTTAGTTATGAATAGGTATACAATTGCAAGGGACAGAACTCAAGGGGGCACGGGGCTTGCCAATATTGAGATAATTGAGCCTGGCCCAGTTTTTTATATATCTAGGGGGCCACCATCGTCTGGCTATCTGCAGCTAGAGGTAATAGGGTATGAATGGTTTGCAGTCGATGTAAACACAGGGAACGGCATATTTGTCTATAAGAATAATCAATGGGTGCAGCTTAAAAAGAATGTTCCTGAAAGGCTAGAAGATGGGGACCAGATATGCTTTGGGTACAACGCAAGCCAAGGCCCGTATATGCCCTTCATATATAAAAAATATTAAAAAATAAATTTATAGCGCTTTGAATTCTATCTTCATGGATTTTCCTACGGTTATGACATCTGAGTGCTTTAAAGCGATCTTTTCTCCTTTTCGGACGTCAACACCGTTGACCTTTGTGCCGTTGCTGCTTTCAAGATCCTCTAGATAATACCTTACCTGCTCGGTCTGCTCGTTTAAGGCCATAGTTATCCTGAAGTGCCCACCACTAGTTTTTCTAGAAATTGACTGGGCCTCTTGTGGGGTGACAAACCTCTCAAAGTCCTCCCTTCCAAAAATCCTGCGTATCTCGTTTACCACCCTTATAGTCTCCTGTGGATGGTATAGGATATAGGAAGGGTTTGCTGCGCTCTCAACTTTTCTCCCCACGACCGTTTTATCGTCCTGCGGCATTGCCCCTGGCCTTCTTAGGCCTTCCTGCACTATAGTGTCACCATAGGAGTCCCCGGGTCTTCTATAAGGCTGGGCTTGAGTTGGATTTATCCTTACCCCACCTGTTGTTGGGGGCCTAGTGAACAGTGTCTGCTCCGGTACATTTTGACTTGTCTTAATCTTATCCAATCTGAAACTGATTGTGCCCACGTCCTGTATGTATTTGAAGTACTGGGCGGTCTGCTTGTGTAATATCAGTAGTAGTATAACAATCAAAGATAGCCCCAGTATAGGTAATGGGAGCAAAAGAAGGCCACCTATATACTTGATTTTCCCGAGTATCTCCCCTAGCTCAGGAACTGTAGTTGCGAGTAGGGATATGATTGAAAGTGCTGCTAACAGTATTATCACTCCAAATCTTGCCCAATTTCTGCCTTTGTATAGGAAGTACCCTATAATTATGAAAAAGACACCGAATATTGCGGGCAAAAGCATCACGGGCTCGTAAAAAATGACTGAGGAATAGATTGATGCCAGCACCAAAACAAATCCTAATAAGATTGATAACGAGGAAACTAGAGTGACAACTATGGGCACCCTATAAAATCCTCCTCTTGCTTGACTCATTAATTACCACCTCTCTATTTAGTATATATACGGCTAATTTTTGATTATATTAATATTTCTATTATATTTAGGCTACTAAGCCAATCCTAAAGGCTTTGGTGACCTACTGGGATTGGGTGTAATCTTTATAAAAATAATCTATTTTTGGCATATATAAGTATATGGAAATTTAAAAATACGGCCAAAGTATGATTTTAAGCCTCTTTTTAGTACTCAAAGCCTCAAAAATGCGTTCTCCCTGTTCCTGATAGCCTCTGAATAGTTCGGGTCTATGGCGATTGCCCGATCATAACAGACTATGGCGTCAGAGTATTTTCCCATGTTGAAATACACAATTCCCTTATTGTTCCACGCCTGTTTATAGTCTGGGTTAATCTCAATGGCCCGATCATAGCTAGCTATGGCCTCATCGTACTTGCCCTGATTTTTCAGCGTGACCCCCCTATCGTTCCAGGCGCTTGCATAGTTTGGATCTATTGAAATTGCCTTGTCATAACAGATTATCGCTTCAGGGTAGTTACTTTGTTTGTTAAATTCAATCCCTTTGCCGTACCAAGAATATGCCAAGTATTCCTTAGCCTGTGAATTATTGGGATTAATCAATAAAACCTTTTCAAAATTTGATATGGCAGCATCATAATTTTTTTGATTGTAGTATGACACGCCGTCATCATAATAATTACCGGCGTTTTGCATTAATGCTACATAGATCACAACTATGGATAACAATAATAAAACGGCAAAGAGGGATGCTAAAAATTTCTTGGAATATGATTTTTTACCGGCACCATAATTTTCGGCTGCCATGTAGGCATTCCCATCGCTAAACCCTGTCTTTTTTATGTCTATGAACGAAGGGCCGTCTGAATATATTTGTGTCTTTGTCTCCACCGGGACGCTATCCGAATAGATCTGCGTCTTTGTTTCCATAGGGATATCACTAGGCGTTGGGCGAGTTATCGGTTCATTTATAACAGCTTGCCCACAGTTAGGGCACTCCCTCCAGTTAGTGTTAATTATTTTCTTACAGTTTGGGCATATGGTCTTTATCTTGGAGTTACATTTAGGGCATGTTGACGTATACTCGTCAATCTCATTATTACAGTAAGGGCAGAATAAACGTTCCATGAGACCCAATTAGGACATTATTTCCCGATATATAAATATATTGAAAATTTCAAGGGCTCCAAAAAACTTTAATAGAGACCACCTTATTCTGTCTAATGAGTGCCCTTGACAATAAGTACAGAATCCTGTCTTTATTATCGAAAAATGAAGTGTCTTCCGTCTTTTTGGGTGAGTATATGCCTACGGGAGATTATATAATCATTAAACTTCCCATACCCGGTCAAGAAAAAATAGCATCGGAGAGGTTTGAAAAAGAGTACAATATCTTGGCGGGGCTTGATCACCCAAACATAGTGAAGGCTATTGATTTCTCAAACAGCCACCCTTATTTAGTCTTGGAATACATAAATGGTGAAAATGCTTTGGCAGCATATAAAAATCGTTCTGTGCCATTAGATGAAAGCTATGCCCTCTTGCTCCAGCTTCACGACGCAATAAAGTATCTGCACCTCAATAGCTTCATACACAGGGACATTAAACCTTCAAATATCATTATCGAAAAACATACAAAAAGGGCTGTGCTAGTTGATTTTGAGACTGCCAGAAATACCAACGTGGAAGACAATACAAGGATTCATAGCGGGGACTTTTCCCCTCCAGAGCTTTTAACTGGCCAGTCAGGTTACTTTACTGATGTGTATAGCTTTGCAAAGATGGCCCTTTTCATGCTATCTGATAAGACGCCTACTGAAAAAATCACCCTCTATAACAGACTAGAGCCATTTATAAGGGAGGACTACAAAAAAAGAAGCATATATTTGGATAGTATGCTCTCCATACTCCCAAAAAAACCATTGCTGTACCTCTATCAAGATGATATTGTAAATAGAATGTATTCTATAGATGATGAGGCAAAAATTGGCAGGGGCCAAAGTTGTGAGGTCAAAATTGATGACATTAACTATTTTGTCGATGAAGTGCATGCCCTCATAAAAAAGGAAAATGAAAGTTACATAATCTATGACAATAAAAGTGTCAATGGACTTTGGCTTTTTGATAAAGGGAGTTTTATCAGGATAGCCCAGCACATTTTAAGAAACAATGACATTCTATCTTTAGGATGGAACAGTAGAAATGGCTCCTACATGGCTTTTAGATTTTTTGTTTGAAGAAAATAAAAATATTATTAGATTTATGGGACTACTGTTACTCTGCAGTTTGCATACTTTGCTACATCTTCTGCGACATGGCCCATTGCAAGTCTCTTTAATCCAGTGAGCCCAGTTTTGCCTATGATTATGTGATTGCAGCACTTTTCATCTTCTGCGGTCTGTATAATAGTGTCGGCAACTCTTCCGAGTTTCATCATTTTCTTTACTTTTACTCCCTGTTTTTCCGCATATTTTGCCATCTCATCAAGGACCTTTTGTCCTCTCTTGCATATCGGGTCTTCCATCATGCAGTTAAGCTGCTCTTCAAAGAAGGGAGAGTATCTCTTTACGTCGTCTGATCCTTTAATTTTATCTTCCCACTCAGGTTGAAATCTGTCCATTGCCTCATATGTTAATTTCAATTTGTCTGCATCAATTACGTGGAGCAGCATGACGCATGCCCCTGTCTTACCTGCCACCCACGCAGCATATTCTATAGCTTTTTCTGAAGCTTTTGATCCATCTACTGGAACTAGTATCCTTCTTATTAATTCAGCCATTTTATATCACCAGGTAAAATATATTATTCATATATATAAATTTTTCTATTTTTAGAATAAATTCTAAAATATGAAAAAATAATATCGTGGGATTACAAAAAAATATATTTTTTATAAATAAATGTCGATAGCTATAAAGACATTTGTTGTATACTTTAGTAAAAGTTATTAAGAACTGTAGCCTTGTTAATTCTATGGAAGAGTGGAACATCTCAAAAGTTAAAGGCCTCTCAGAAGCTGAAGCAGAGAGGAGATTAAATTCTGAAGGATATAACGAGCTCCCATCTAAGAAGAAGAAAAGCACCTTTGACATTGCCTTTGAAGTTCTTAAAGAGCCAATGTTTCTTTTGCTAGTTGCTTGTGGCGTTATCTATCTTATTTTTGGTGATATCCAAGAAGCGTTGATGCTACTCCTCTCCGTGTTTGTTATTATAGGCATAACATTTTACCAGGAAAAAAAGACTGAGAGGGCTTTAGAGGCCCTAAGGGACCTATCAAGCCCCAGGGCTTTTGTTATTAGGGACGGGGAACAGAAGCGTATTGCAGGAAGGGAAGTTGCCAGAGGCGACATACTCATCCTCTCCGAAGGTGACAGGGTCCCTGCCGATGCAGTTCTCAGGTCCTCCACAAACTTCTCATGTGATGAGTCGCTTCTTACCGGGGAGTCTGTTCCTGTGAGAAAGAGTAACTCTTTAACTTCATCTGAAATGGGAAAACCTGGCGGAGATGACCTTCCCTTTGTCTACTCGGGTAGCCTTGTCGTAAACGGCCAGGGGATAGCAGAGGTCCTTAAGACAGGCATTAATACTGAACTAGGAAAAATTGGAAAGGCCCTCCAGATAGAAGAATCAGACCAGACAAGGCTTCAGAAGGAGACTAGGAAGCTTGTAAAGAACTTTTCGATAGTTGGATTTTTTTTGTGCATAGCCATCATCTCTATTTATGCGGTCACAAGAGGTGACCTTCTTGGGGGATTTTTGGCGGGGCTCACATTTGCAATGTCCATACTGCCTGAAGAGTTCCCTGTTGTGCTGACTGTATTCTTGGCCCTTGGCGCATGGAGGATATCACAGAACAGGGTCTTAACACGGCAGATCCCGGCTGTTGAAACTCTTGGTTCTGCAACCGTTTTATGCGTAGACAAAACTGGAACCCTCACTTTGAACAAGATGACTGTCGCAAGGATTTTTGCCAAAGATAAGGAGCATGCAATTGACGGCAAAACTGCTACCATCCCAGACGAGTTCCATGAGGTAATAGAATACAGTATTTTGTCGAGCCAGAAAGAACCTTTTGATCCGATGGAGAAGGCATTTAAGGAGGTAGGCGAGAAGTACCTGAAAAACTTCAATAACGACTCACCCCTGCTCCAGCAGTACCCCCTATCTGAAAAGCTTCTTGCCATGACACATGTCTTTAAGCCTAGTGGCAAAAAAGATTACCTTGTTGCTGCCAAAGGGGCACCTGAGGCCATAGTCGACCTATGCCACCTTGATAAGAAAGAAAAGGAGCGCATATTGGCTCAGGTAGCAAATATAGCAAATGATGGTTTGAGAGTTTTAGGTGTTGCTAAATCAACTTTTAGTGGCAGTAAGTTACCAGAAGACCAGCATGATTTCGATTTCAAATTCTTAGGGTTGATTGGCCTAATGGACCCTGTGAGGGATTCTGTGCCAAGCGCGGTAAAAGAAGCATATGGTGCTGGAATCAGGATTATAATGATCACAGGCGACTACCCTAACACCGCACAGAATATTGCAAGGCAAATCGGCCTAAAAAATCCAGAGGAAAGGATAACTGGGGAAGAGCTTGACAAGATGACAGATGAAGAGCTAAAAGAGAGAATAAAAACAGTGAACATCTTCTCTAGGGTTGTCCCAGAACAAAAGCTTAGGATTGTAAATGCGCTTAAATTAAACGGTGAAGTTGTCGCTATGACGGGCGATGGTGTAAACGATGCCCCGGCGCTAAAGACCGCAAACATTGGAATAGCCATGGGCGGAAGAGGCACAGATGTTGCAAGGGAGGCCTCAGACATAGTTCTTTTGGATGATGACTTCTTATCGATAGTTCAGGTGGTAAGAGTTGGGAGAAGAATATATGACAATCTAAAGAAGGCGATGGCCTATATATTGGCCGTCCATGTCCCTATCGCCGGGATGTCACTTATCCCCGTTATACTCAAGACCCCACTGGTATTGCTACCGATGCATATAGTCTTCTTGGAACTTGTAATTGACCCTGCATGCTCCCTTGTCTTTGAAGCTGAGAAGGAAGAGGCCGATATCATGGAGAGGCCCCCAAGGACCTCTGAAGATTCCCTCTTCAGCAGGAAAACAGCTACTATAAGTTTCTTCCAAGGATTAAGTGTTTTGGTGGTAGTCCTCGCAGTGTTTTTGATGTCATACTACGGCGGCGATAGTGAAACGCATTCCAGGGCCTTAACTTATACCACCCTCATATTTGCAAATCTCGGACTAATATTTATGAACAGGTCTTGGTCTAGAACTATCTTCAAAAGCTTAGAGCTTCCAAATAAGACACTCTGGTATGTCTCAGGAGGAGCGCTTTTCTTCTTGGGAGTAATACTCTACCTCCCCTTCGGGCGAGACCTCTTCAAGTTCTCACCGCTTAGCTTTACAGATATCCTCTTATGCCTGGGTGCAGGATTTCTTAGCATACTATGGTTTGAAGTGTGGAAGATCTTTCATCAAAGGCATCTCCATTAATTTTATTTTTGAGGATGCTCGTATAATATTTTTTAGGGCTATATCTCTGTTTCAAATCGGTCTGGCCCTAAAATTAAGGCCAGAGAAAGCAAAAATTATCCAAAATACCCTAGTTTTTTGGCTCTATCAAAACGTTTTTGTGCTTTGGAAATTTTTCCAAGAATGGTGAACACAACCCCTTTGTTATACCGAGGAAGTAAAAAATTCTTATCTAGCTTAATTGCCTTATCATAGCATTCTATGGCCTCTTTATACTTCCCTAATTTTCTAAGAGTCAATCCTTTGTTATTCCAGATTATTGCATTGTTTGGATCTATTGCAAGTGCTTTGACATAGGCCTCTATGGCCTCTGGATACCTTCCTTGAGAACTAAGTGCAAATCCTTTGTTGTTCCATACGATGGCATAGTTAATTAATGATTTATTACTTTGACTAACTTGAACTTTATTAGAGATATCTCCCTTACTTATAGAAGGGATCATTCCAACGCCTTCTTTATGCTCAGTTTTATCCCACGTAACAGGGCGCTTGTGATAACGAATTGAAAAATATTGATAAAGAGCACGAAAAGCAGCCGTCCCATTAAGAATATTTCCTACAAAAATTCTGGGTATTGACAAAAAACCTGCCACCACACCATATACCCTACTGACGAGGATAAATCTTTCAAGTACCCGAATTATCATCATTCCTGTGACAATAAGGACTAAATTATAAAGCAGCGTACCCTTGTAAATTATAGGTATTAATGAAGCTTCTATAATACCTCTGCTCCCGAGTTCTGCCACAATTGTATATATCAATACAATATAGGCGAGTAAGGCTGCAATTGTTGATAAAAAAACTTTTCTATCCTTAATTAAACTAAGTTTAACAAAGATATTGCCTTTCCATCCAGTAAACTCCCACTCTTGTAGAGAAATACCAAAAATCCACCTAGTTTTTTGTTTTACAGCCCTCTTGAAAGATTCAGGAAAATATGCCCAGTTAGAAATAAATCCATGGTTATATGCCAATGGTGTAAAGATAGAAGATTTTTTATCTGCAAGGATGACATTTACAAATATTGTTTTAAGATTCAAGTCATTAAACTTCTTTGCAAAGTTGTAGTCCTCAGTTAAAGCAGACTCAGTGAATTTTTTTTCTTGTTTTATAAGAAAAAATTTTTCTCTGTTAAATCCCATACCGACACCTGCAAAAGGAACTAAGCCACGTATTCTTTCTCTGACAATCATGTCCTTCATTTGAATCTCTGCAAATTCATCTGCATACGTCCAATGGATTACTTTGCGGTGGGCAACTGGCAAAGGTAAGATGGGAAGTTGAATAGCATCGAACTTCGGAAAAAGATAGTTGTAAACTAAAAATGAATAAGGATGGACAACATCCTCTGCATCGTGCATCACTATGATGTCAAAAAGAATATTATTATTTTTTTCATACTCGCATGCTGCATTGTATATGGAATTTAAACAATCTCCTTTAGTTGTTGGTCCTGAAATGGGATTTATAACATTAATAACCTGAGTATATTTTTGGGATATAAAGTTAACAGTGTTTATAGTTTTTGGATCATTTGGGTATGTCCCAACAAAAATAATATAATTATTGTATTTGATGTTAATTATTAAAGTTTTAAGCATTACCCCGACAACATCACCTTCGTTCCAAGCTGGTACAAAAACTGCAATTCTTTTTTGCGGTTCTGAAAGTAGTTTTTCTAATGTTAAACGGGGCATTTTGCCGTATTTGAAATGTTTATATAATCTCCAACAGTATAAACCAATATCATAGATTAAATCATCTATACCGCTAAATAAGAAAATTATAACTACGGCCCACGCCAGTAGAAGACTCACCTCATACCATAAAACTATCCAATCCACTTCTAATCACTCCAATGATGAAACATTAAAAGAAATTTGAGGATAAAAAATCCACAATTCTTTGAGAAGATTTTCCATCACCATAAGGATTAACAGATTTTGCCATCTCTGAGTAAGTATTGACATTAGTTAGAAGCTCTTTTGTGAGTGTATAGACATTCTTATAGTCTACCCCCGCCAGTTTGACAGTTCCAGCTTCTACTGCTTCATGCCTTTCGGTCTCATTTCTAATTACTATTACAGGTTTACCTAAAGAAGGGGCTTCTTCCTGGATCCCTCCAGAATCAGTTAGGATAAGATATACTTTATTCATTAAATTGGCAAATGATTTGTAATCAAGAGGCCTAATTAGGTGAACCCGGTCCATCCCAGAAAATATTTCTTTTGCGGCATCCCCAACGTTAGGATTTAAATGGACTGGGAAAATCAATTCTGTGTCGGAATTTTCAATGATGATATCTCTTATTGCTTTGAATACCCCTTTCATAGACTCCCCCCAATATTCTCTACGATGAGCAGTCAATAAAATTATTTTTTTGGAATAATCGATTTTATTCAAAACTTCATCGGGGAAAATATAGTCATTTGTAATTACCATTTGAAGGGCATCGATTACAGTATTTCCAGTTATGATTATATTATCTCTTTTCACGCCATTTGCCAATAGATTATCTGCATTGCTTTTTGTGGGTGCAAAATGAAAAGTTGATAAATTTGATATTATTTTTCGATTCATTTCTTCAGGATATGGCGAATATATGTTCCCACTTCGCAATCCCGCTTCAATGTGAGCTACTTGAATCTTTTGATAAAACGCGGCAAGGGCCGCCGCCATGGCAGTAGAGGTATCCCCTTGGACAAGAACGAGGTCAGGTTTTTCTTTTGAAAGAATGGACTCCATTTTAGAAAGAACCCTTATTGTTATGTCTGTAAGAGTTTGGCCCTTCTTCATCAAATCTGCATCATAATCCGGTTTGATATTGAATACTTCAAGGGCTGTATCCATCATTTCTCTGTGTTGGGCCATTGCACATATCACGCATGAAAATTTATCACATTTTTCTAAAACTTTTATAATCGGCGCAATTTTAATTACTTCGGGTCTTGTTCCAAAGACAAACATTATTTTTTTGATTTGAACTCCCTCTTTTTTCTTATATATCTTCCAATAGTTTAATGAACTTTTCAGCTAATTCAGGATCAAATTGTTTTCCTGATTTTTCTTTGAATTCTTTTATTATATCTTCTTTCGACAATGCTTTTTTGTAAGGTCGCCCACTACTCATTACTTCATAGGAATCAATGATAGCAATTACTCTTGATAGATAAGGTATATGCTCACCTTTTAGTCCTTGGGGATATCCTGTTCCATCCCACTTTTCGTGGTGGCATAAAACTTCTTGAGCCAAATCTTCTAGATAGTCTATAGATTTTAATAGACGATACCCTATCGCGGGATGCTCTTGAATTAGTATATATTCTTCATCTGTTAATAAATCAGGCTTTGTTAATATTTCATTGGGTATTCTTATTTTACCTATATCGTGCAAAGTAATCAATGTGTCTAATTTATTTAGTTCATGTAGAGAAAATCCTAATTTTTCTCCAAATAGAGCCCCTATCTCTCGCATATTGATTACATGCTTTTCTTCAAATCCCTTCGTTTTTAATGATGCCATTAAGGAATTAATCATGGCATAGTGAGAACTGTTTTTAATTGTTAATTTGTGGGAATACATGCGACTCTCTGCTTCTGTAATGATGTTATTGATATCTTGATCAATATCTGTTTTTGTGGCAGCACCTATTGCAACTGACATTGGGAGCTCCTCTCTAAATTTTGCGTGATCACACCTCTCTTTTATTCTTTTTATGATATTGTCGGTGTCTTTTTTCATTGCATTGGGCATTAAGATAATAAATTCGTCTCCGCCCCAACGTGAAATAACATCTGTTTTTTTACAGGATTTTTTAAGAATTTCAGCAATCAATTTAAGATATTTGTCCCCTTCTAGATGTCCGTAAGTATCATTGACTACTTTTAAACCGTTAACATCTATCATGATGATACTTAAAGGCACATGTTTTTGATTTGTCAATCTTTCTAATTCTTTATTGAAAAATCTTCTGTTGTATAGATTTGTTAATTCATCATAATAAGTTAAGTGATAAATTATTTTTTCAGCCTCTCTTTGATCTGTAATATCGATAGCAGAACAGACTACAAACTCTACATGTCCGTTACTGTCCATTTTAGGAGTTTTTGTTATAGATAATAAACGTTTTATGCCTTTGGAATTTGTTACCCACTCTTCAGTTTTAACTTGAATTTTTTCTTCAAATGCTCTTCTGTTTCCTTCAATACAGACTTTTACTTCATCCCTTGAAGAGATTTCCCACATGCTCTTATATTCAAGTTCTTCTTTTTTAACCCCAAAAAAATCAGCACGGGCCTTGTTAACTGCACCGTATTTTACAATGTCAGTTAGATACCATACTTGAGCTTCTATGTTGTCCAGTAGTATCTTTTGTTCTTCTACCAATTGATTGAGTTTTTCTTGAGCCTTTTTTCTTTCTGTTATGTCACTTAATATTGAAATGTATCCTTTTGATGAATTAGTGCGATCTAGAGGATTTATGATTACATGTGCGTCAAGAATATCGCCTTTCTTAGTTTTAATCCTTGTTTCAAATTCAATTATATCCTCCTCTCCTAGATTACTGTAAAGAATTGTTCCGACCCTAGCATCCTCTTCATCTGAATCAAAAAGAAATCTTGTAGGCTTTCCAATCATCTCTTCTAGCGTGTACCCAGTTATCTCTTCCATAGCTTTGTTTGGCCATTTGAATATCCTTTCCTGCAAGAGGCAAATCCCAATTGGTGCGGCGGATAGTATCCCTTTCAATGTCTCTTCACGCTCTTTTAGCCTATCTTCTATTTTTTTTCTATCAGTTACATCGATAACAGTTGCTAAAAAGGCAGGCTCACCATCATATTTTATTAATGTCGGCGATGCTTCAAAGAATTTAAATGATCCATCCTTCAATTTAACTTTGGATGTATAAAAAAGTGGAAGCTCGGCTGTCACTCCTTTTAGAGCTAATTTAGTTACTTTTTCAAGCTTAAGTATATCTTCATCAGATATAAGATCATGAAGATTTAGATTTAGGAGTTCTTCCCTTGAATAGCCAGAAAACCTAGAAAGAGCCTCATTCACGTAAATAAATTTTTCATTTTGGAGTATATATATCCCAACAGATAATAAATCATATGGAGAACGATTATTGCTTTTTAGTATTTCTTCCTCTGGCCTAGGAGTTCCTAAATTCATGATTTTCAATCCGTTAATAATTATTCCTATATATAAACAATGTTTATTATTAACATATTTGCTTAAAGTATATATAACAATATTTGAGAAAATGGGAAATCGGGATATTTGGCCTTAAATTTAGGATCCCTCCATTTTCAAATATTTGGTAACCGGTTTGGAAACTCCAAGAGAAAACAAGGGGTAGAAAATTAAGGCCAATTTAAAATCTCTCTTTCTATATCTTTAAATATGTGGGATAACAATATTCTATTGAAGCATGATGAATCAAATAGAAAAAATCTGTACGCATTGCGGGGCAAATAATAATTGTGGAAGGCTATACTGCTCTACATGCGGGAAAATCTTTTCTGATGCAGATAGGTACTATCTTTTCATTGACACAGAAACTACAGGCCTTCCAAGGAATAGATACGCCTCATACACAGACACCACCAACTGGCCGAGATTAGTCCAAATCGCTTGGCTTTATTGCGATCAGGATGGAAAGACATTATCCTCTGAAGAGCATATAATAAAACCGGAAGGGTTTGTAATCCCATTTGATGCGCAGAATCTACACGGCATATCGAATGAGAGGGCATATAGCGAAGGAAAAGATCTGGGCCTTGTATTGAAAAGATTCTCAGAAGCAATTAATGTATCAACTCACCTTGTTGCCCATAACCTTGATTTTGATTTCAATGTGATAGGGGCAGAGTTTGTGAGAAAAGGGATTAATAACAGATTGACACATCTCAATAGATTCTGCACCATGCAAGGGGCGACTGAGTATTGTCATATCCCAGGCGGCGCGTATGAATTCAAGTGGCCGAGTTTATTTGAGCTGTACTATACCCTTTTCAATACTACCTTCCAGGAAAAGCACAATGCACTTTATGATGTAAAGATCTGCGCAGAATGCTTTTTTGAGTTAAAGAGAAGGGGAGTTATTTAGATTTAATTATTTTAATAGAGAAAAGAAATACAAATTTCCTCTGATTAATCATTAAAATGGCCTTACGAGTTCTGATTCAAAGCCCAGACTACTATCATCTCATAAACTCCCCGGTTTATATCTGGGCCTTTTTATAGCAAAAACAATAAATACCTCTTATATATAGCTTATATTGGAGATGCAAATGGAACAGATTAAACTTCCAATTATTGTCGAAAAAGATGAAGACGGATATTATGCATTCTGCCCCGATATTCAGGGTTGTTATACTCAAGGCGATACTTACGAAGAAGTAATAGAAAATATTAAAGATGTTATAAAACTGCACTTGGAGGAAATGAAGGAATCAGGTGAAAAACTTCCTCAAAATCAGACTGTGAGCCTAACTACTCTAGAAGTGGCAATATGACTGATAAAATTCCAAGGATTTCGGCAGACAAAGTTATTAAAGTTATTGAAAAGTTGGGATTTGTTCTAGTTCGGCAAAGTGGAAGCCATAAAATCTATAAAAATGAAATAGGAATACGTATAACTGTTCCATATCATTCTGGAAAAACTATACACCCAAAAGTTCTTAAAAATATTTTAAAGGATATTGACCTTTCAATTGAAGAATTCAATAAATTTCTCTGAAATTAATTTTAGTTTTGCATTTGACTTATCTTTTCTACCCAAGATGTAATATATTTTTGACAAAATCGAAACCTTTATAAATAAAATGTAATATATTTTTTACATATTGGAGGTATTAAGAAAATGACAAGTAAAAAAGTTGTGACAAAAAAAAGCATGATCCTTAGAATATTATTCATCGTCATTTTGATTATATCTGGGCTACTGCTTAATCACTACAATATAGGCACAAACGAATTATTTGGTTACTCGACCGTTGGTAATTACCTCGTCTTCATAGGATTTGTTATGATCCTTACAACTGCAATGACCTACTTCACAAAGAGGGAAAAGATTGTTGATGAAAGGATAGAGATGTTAAGATACAAGGCAGGGACTCTAACTTTTATGGTCTTTATCTTCGTTGCGTTTGCCCTCATTATCTGGGACGGAATACAGCCAATAACGATGAGGTACTCTATGTTCATAAGCTACGCCGTATGCGCTGTACTGGTCTTCTATGTAATCGCTTATAAAATCTTAGAGAGGAAGTATTAGAAGCTTTTACTGGAGAACATATGAAAACAAAGATCAGGGAATTTAGAAAGGAACAGAAGATTACTCAAGAAGAGCTTGCAGCAATGGTAGAGGTCACAAGGCAAACAATAAACTCTTTGGAGCAGGGCAAGTACAATCCTTCCTTAGAACTTGCCTATAAAATCACAAAAGCACTTCACAAAGATAAGATAGAAGATGTTTTCATAATGAGTAATATATAGAAATTGGAGTTACAGTCTTTACAATAGTTCTAAAAAATCGTTTTTTTCTATTTCGGCTTCTTTTATAATTCTCCTTAGAAGGCCTTTCCCAATTTCTTTATCATGAAAAAGGATTATTACTATTTTACCTTCTTTATTCGCTAATATCAAATGGCTACCTTTTTGTCTTAATTGTCTGAATCCAAATTTCTCAAGAATTCTTATAGTTTTTTCGGGGGATAATGGAACTAATTTTTTAGACATTAACTTCTACTCTCTGAATGCCCAAAAATTTAGTATCTTCTTTTTGCTCTTCCTTGACCTCTAGGTAAAGCTCTATAGCTTCTTTAATTCTAATCAAAAGTTCATCTATAGATCTAGCTTGAGTATGGCACCCTGGAAGCAACGGTACACTTCCAACATAATATCCATCTTCATCCAGTTCTATAATTACATCATAAGTTTTTCCCATGATACCATCTTCTAATAATGCCAACTGGTATTTAAGTTTAATTAGAAAGTACTATAATAAAACTATTCATGAATTGATCCAGTGTCTTACCTATCCCACTCTCATCAACTTCATAAAGCTCAGTTTTTCTTGAATAGCTTTGGATGCTCTGTGTGAACGGGGATTAGATTTTCTGGATTTATTCTTTTTATCATGTCCCTTATCTCTGGGCCCGAAGCGTGTCCTGAAGCGTGGGCAGAAACTTGAGTTATATTGAAATGCTTTAGCCAGTTCTTTTTTCTCTGCTCATCAAGCTCCATGTCATCGTTAAATGGCTCACAATTTGACTTTATCCAGAGTGCATTTTTTGGCCTGATATCGATCAGCTGATTCATAGACCACAGATTCATTGAAAGGACAAAACTATCCTCGTTTTTCTTTAAATTTTTGAATGTAATTGAATTGTCCCTGTCCAAGAACTCCCTCTCCCACTTGTCATAGTCCTGACAAACTTGAGGCCAGTCAAAGGACTCCTTTGATATAAGCCCCCATTTCTTTCTTGGGATGAGAATCTTAACATCGCTAATACTAAAAGGGCTTAGCTCTCCCATCAAGTTGATGAGGTATGCAAGCTTAAGGCCTACTATAAAATCCCTACCATTTTCTCTTGTTGCATCATATATGCTCTTTGCGCGGTAAAGATCTCTTATGGGATGCTCTATTAGCACAAGCCCTTTGGCATCTGAGATTGCAGCAGATATATCTTTTTTAACTCCTTCCTCACTATCAATTCTGTCGCTATCAATTCTTGTTCCCTCAGAAATCATCCACCTTGGGCTAGAAGCTTTTGCTCTTGCAACAAACTCATTGCTTTGCTCTTCCACATATCCATGAAACCTTATATCCCCCGTATAGACCAAATTTCCCTCATCAGAATAGATTATGTATCCACATGCGCCGGGGAGGGAATGATCAACTGGAAGCATCTCAATTTCAAGAGAGCCTATCTGGTATTTTTCATATGGCTTCATCTCCACATAATCCCTATCATAAACAAACTCTTCCTTTTTTCTATCCACCCGGCTAAAGCCCCCATTTCTATTCTCATAAAATGCAAATGACTCTAGGTATGTAACAAGGTCGGAAAATCCCGATGCTCCGGTATTTTCAAGCGCTTCAAGGATTATCTTTGATTCCCTTGTGCAGAAAATCGGTATGTCCTTCCTCAAGAAATGTATGTATTGGGCATGATCCGCATGCGCATGGCTTAACAGCACTGCGTCAACTTCCCTTTTTTCTGGGGGAAGACCCATATGCTTTAAGTAATCCTCCCTGTAAAGGCCATTTTGCTCTGGGAGAAGTCCAAACTCAAAGAAATCTGAAAGGCATCCGCACTTTCTAGGTTGTACAAACTCAGAAAAATATTTCCCGCTCTCGCCAAAGCTCATTCCAAAGTCTAAAAAGATCCTTGTCCCTTTGTGCTCTAAAAGGATCTTGTTCCCGCCAATCTCATTCTTCCCACCAAGTATCTTAATATCCATGTAATACTATCAGAAGAGACTGTATATATTTTTATGCTTTTCAAGTTTTTACATATCCTTATATATTTGGGATACAATTATTATTCGATGCAAAACATAAATAGATTGTTTGTAATACTAGTGCTGTTTGGCGTATTGGTAAGTCCCGGATGTTTGGGGGAAACAAAATCAGCGGACGCATATTACAGTGCTGGGATGACGTTTTTCAATCAGGGCAAGTACAATGAGGCCATAACAATGTTTGACTCGGCATTGGCTGTTAATCCAGATTTCAAAGAAGCCTGGGTCTACAAAGGTGTCTCTCTTGATCAGCTCGAACGGTACAGCGAGGCAATAGCATGCTATGATGAGGCCATTGGACTTGACCCAAATGATACACTGCCTTGGTATAACAAAGGACTCATATTCGGGGGTCAAGGCCAATACCTAGATGCAATCACTTGCTTTGACAAAGTTATCTCCATTGATCCAAAAGATGCAGAAGCTTGGTATAACAAAGGGGTTGCTTTAGAGCTGCTTGGTAGAACAGCAGAAGCAGAGATATGCTATGATGAGGCCAAACGATTGAATCCTTCTTTAACATAATTATATTTTTAATTATTTTCCGTGTTTTACCTGTTTTTTTACATATCCCTAAATATAGGTAAAGCTATCATCAAATTTGCCGGAGATTTGGTTAAATGATAGAAAAGGAAAATCCCGTTTGCATTTATTGCAACTCTAAAAAGGTGATCCCGATTTTCTACGGATACCCAACATCAAAAGATTACCAGGAGTATGAGAGGGGCAATCTCAAATTTGGCGAAAATATAATCCTGGGTACAAAGCCAGCGTGGTACTGCAAGAAGTGCGAAAAAAGCTTCTAAAATCGCTTATTATTTTTGGATAAATTTTTATACATGATAAATTAACTTATAAATGGTCAAATTCCTACTAATATCAGTTGGAGGCGATAAGTATGAAGGAAGAATCAGAGTATATGTTATTGAAGATTATGACCGAGATTCTAAAGGAAATGAAGGCTATAAACAAGAACCTTGAAATGATAAATGAGACTATCGAGGATGTCGGATTTATAGACCTCTATGACGATGAAGATGATCAGGAAGAGCCTGAGGACATAGAGGAAAATTAATTTTTATTTTTCTTTTCTAAGGTTATGCCAGTTTTTAAGAAAATTTATAAATAAGGTTAGTAGAAGATACGTTGATACGATGGAATGGTACTACATTGTCCTTCTTGCCGTCCTGGGATTTTTTGCAATTACTGCTGTTGTTGTATATAAATTTAGGGAGAGGCTCTTTAACTGGGTCATGACAACAATCCTTGGCATCTACATTGCATCCCCGCTTGATTTGCTTCCCGATTTTATCCCAGTTGCCGGGTGGGCTGATGACATTGCGGCATTTGTCCTTATGATCGGATTTATTTTCCGGGGCGTTAAGATGCTCTCTAAGAAGAATAATGGTAAAGAGAAAAAAGCAACTCAAGTTAAACAGACAAAAGGTGAATAGTATGGAAGATAAAGACATATTTTACAGAAGGGAACGGCTTGTCCCAAGAGAACAAAGATTAGTCCCTAGAAAGCCTTCTGAAAGGGTCTTCACCGACCCCCTTATCCTCTCTTGCCTTGTGATCCTCGCTATTATGATTATTATAGTCCTTGTCCTGCACTTTAGTTAAATTCTCTAGAATTAGAAAATCTGGAAAAATTTTAAATAGTTGAACATAATAATAACTATATCAATAGGATTAGAAACGGAGATACGATGAAAAATACCCCCACACCCCAGGAAATAAAGGAGAATTATGAAGAGATCTTTAATCTACTTGATGATCTAAAGATCAAAAAGGCTCAAGTTAGGATAAACAAGCTGCTCAAGACAAATAAGAATGACCCATTTCTTCACTGGTTAAAGGGTTATGTGTTTCTCTACGCAGGTACTGATAATTTTGAGGATGCGATCAACTCCTTTAACAGGGCGATTGAGATTGACCCTGATAACACCTTTGCCTGGGAATTTAAGGCCATTGCTTTGAGGTCTATTGGGAGGTATGAAGAGGCAATCGGGTGCTATGATAAATCAATGGAACTTGACCCCCTTGACTATTCGGCTATTTACAATAAAGCACTTCTTCTTGAAAGGCTTGGGAAGATTGAAGAAGCTCTTGACTTCTATTCTCTTGCAACTAAGATTGATCCATCAAATTTCTTGGCCTGGGACAGCATGGCAAATCTTTTGGAGTCACTTGAAAGATTCGATGAGGCGGAGGTATGCAGAGGTAAAATAGAAAAGGATTATTCTTCAAGAATTGTTGAAAAGGAACCTCTCACACCCGATGAATGGGTGCATAAGGGGGAGACCCTTGAAAAGCTTGGAAAATACCTATGGGCAAATCAGTGCTATGATATGGCCTTAAAGATAGACCAAAATCATCAGGCAGCAAGCGACCTAAAATATATGCTTCTAGAAAAGCATAGACTTGATGTCGGGGCAAAGAAGGGCGTTCAAAGGGCAATGCCAACTGCACATAAGCTTCAAGTATAGTATCATAGTACGGATCTAAAGTTCTTTTTAGTTTCATTATATTTCATGTCAATGCTTTTTTCCAACTTGTTTAGAAGTGCATATAGCTCTTGAATCTCTTTTTCTGTCAAAGCACTAAATAATGAATTTATGAATTCAATGTCCTGATTTGATTTTGACTCACAGTATTTTCTATTTTTTTCAGTTAATCTTAGTCTCAAAACTCTTCTATCCTTTTCGTCCTTCTCAATTGAAATAAGTCCCTTCTCTTGAAGCTTCAGGGCTATCTGTTTTATATTCTGATGTGTTGTGCTTAGGACCTCTGCCACTGTTTTGTTGTAAGGCCATCTTTTCTTAGATCGTTGTCCCCCGGATATTCAAGCCTATTGCTTAAGAAAAATATCTTACCAAAGATTTCAAATGTTTCAGGTCTCATAGTTTTTTCCATTTTAATTCTCCTAATTTATATACTGTCTAGAACGTATTTTGCAACGACATACGGCCCTATTGTTGTCCAAAAGAGCACAAGCGCCCAAAGTCTCCCTTCAAAGAACTTATAGTCATGTAACAGTTTTTCCCAGCTGTTACCCATTATGTAATGGCCAAAGATAAATTCAAAGATGATTGTTGCAAATAGAAATGTTACACCAATCAATAGTAAATTATTTCCATTGTATGGAGCACCTGTAAATTTCAGCCATAAGAACATCACTATAAAGAACATAGTTATTTCAGTAAAGCAGCTTATCTGGTGCGCTGTTAGCTCGCTTACCTTTGGTGCAATTAAAAATTGTCTTATTGAGCCGTTGAATATCGCTACGAATACAAATAATACCCATATCCCGATCGCCTGTAAGTATATTTTTTCCATGAATTTTCCTCCAAATAGGTAATATATTACTAATTAATCAAAAACAATTTCAACTTGTAAACTAATAGTATTTTATGGACAACGCCCCTTTTGATAAGGCCAAAGATGACCTATATCTTCTCCTGAATAGAGGCTACCCAAAACCCTATGCCTTAAGATTTGTAGGTGACCACTATGGCCTTAAAAATCAAGAAAGGTATACCCTATCAAGAACAGTTTTTTCTAAAGAGTATATTCTAGAAACAAAAAGAAAGAAAACATCACTAAAAGAGATTAAAGGTAAAGAGGTTTTTGTTGATGGCCATAATGTCATAATAACAACTGAATCTGTTCTCATGGGTAAGACCTTTATTTCGATGGATGGAGTTTTGCGGGATATAAGGAATGTGTCAAAAAAGCACAGGATAACAAATGAGACTATTGAATCAGTTGACCTAGTGCTTAATCTATTGGAAAAATACCGGCCAAGTTATACCCAATTCTACCTTGACAAGATGATGAGTAAAAGTGGAAATCTTTCAGAGATTATAAGAGAAGGGATGGAAGGTAGGGGTATAAAAGGAGATTCAGAAACTGTTCTAAGCGTCGATCATATCTTGAAAAATAAGGATGGGATTATAGCTACAAATGACTCGGCCATAATACTTGAAGTAAAAAAATTTATTGACCTGCCATCTAAAGTTAAACTTTCCAGGGAAACTTGACACATCCCTTAAACTCTTCTAGTGAGTAATCACCCTTCCCAACTAAGACAAGCGACTTTATCTCAGAGGCTCCTTTCTTTAAGAGGATGTCTTTGGCAAATTCGATTGTTTCACCACTCCTTGATAGATCATCTACGAGCAGTATTCTCTTACCTCTAACATCATGGTCAAAAGGTCGCATGAGTTTTGGCTTTTCATGGACTCTTTCCGGCGGCATGCCTTCGCCGTAGAGATTTAACCACATCAAGAAAAGCTCTTTCTCATAAATAAAAGATAAGATTGAAGAGGGGATTATTCCGCCCCTTGCTATACCAACGATAATATCAAAATTAAATTGGATTTTAATTTTCTTTAAAGAATAAAAAATACTATGGAAAGTAAATTCTTCCACAGTTTATGCGGCCTCTTTTACTTTTGGCTTGTCAACGATCTTTATCTTTGTAACTTCTACTCTCTTTAGCGGGTAGATCTTCCTTGCCTTCTTGTAAATCTCGCTTGACATCTTGCCACTTGTAACTTCATCTAAGAACTGTGCAAAGTCGTTGTTTGTACTGATTGATGTGAGCTCCTGGTTGATTATATCCCTTATAGCCTTTTTCTGGGAGGTAAGTATCCTTGTTGTAAGTATTGCTGAAGTGGATGCCCTTAGGTTGTATCCGTCCTTTGTCTTTATGTTGAAAATTGAGTCTACTTTTGAGTTTCTTCTTCTTATCTGACTTCTAAGGTATGATCTTGAAAGTTCCTGTCTAAAGAATTCGGTATAGGCGTTTTCGCCTGTGACCTCTTTTACTCTAAAGATTAACTTTATGTGACTCTTCTTCATGTCACCTGTAAGCTCCTTCATATTTGTCTCGATCTTTCTGCCCAAAACCTTCTCGGGTTTATCGGATATCGTCTCACCAATCTCCTTCTTCTCAAACATATCTGGAGCGTAAATTGTATACCATGACTTTGCCTTCCATGGGTCTTTTCCTGCTACTCTTTTTCTAGCCAATAAAATTCCTCCTATAATACTAATGTTTTCCTTATTGCCTCAACACATGCGATAATATCATCTACAGTATTTTTAAGAGTCCCTATAGATTCAGACTCAGATTCTACTTCTAAGGTCTCTTTATATATTCTAGTAGAGATGGAAGTTCCTTTAAAAGGTTTGTTATCAACGTAAATCCCGTTGTAATAAGCCTCGGCCGTTTTTTCACTGTTGAAAAAAAAGGAAAGTTTTACCTTAATTCTATACACCTGCACTTTCCATTTCGCCGCCCTGCTCCTTAAAGGAAAGTACCTTTAAGTTCACAGGTTTCTTTGTTATGTTTCCAGTCTTTACACCAACTAAGAATTTGACACCTTTCTCCCCTGCAATATCGACAAGCCTCTGTGTTACGACTCCATCAAATACTACAGCTTCATAGTCCTCAGTGTACCTCATTGCATCGACTAAATCCCTTACAGAAACTTTATGCTTTACCTTGCCGTCTGCATCTAAAAGGTATGCATCAAGCGTTCCGGGCAATTTTTCAATTATTTCCCCAAATCGATCTAGATCAGAATATGGCTTTTTTGGCTGTACCAGCTCTACTGGTTTTTGCTGCTCATGGTGGTGATTCTTTTGTTGTGGCTCTCTTTCTTCAGATTTTACTTGTGGTTTATGATTCTCTGATCTTGGTTTGTCTAAATTCTCAACAATCCACTGCTCTGCAGGTATCTTGTTTCTTAAGGCCTTAATTATCTCCTTTTTTGTAAGGTCCTCTACTTCCTTTCCCATTGGTGCCCTTGCAATGTAGTCTATCTCTGCTATCTGGAAAAGCTCTCTTAGAATTAGCTCTCCCCCTCTGTCTCCATCGACAAATGCGGTAACTGTCTTTTCGTGGGAGATTACTCCTATTGTCTTTGATACGCTTGTCCCTTCAACGGCTATGGTGTTCTTAATTCCGTACTTCAATAAATTTAAAACATCAGCCCTTCCCTCGACAACGATGATTGCATCGCTTTCGTCAACGTTAGGTCCTGCCGGGAGTTGGTCTTCTCCGAAGGATTTGATCTCGCCCATTCGAACAGATTCTTTTACCTCGTCTGTAAGCTCAGAGCTTTCAGGAGTTATTTCGTCAACCATTGTTGTGAGTATTATTTTAGCCCTATCGATAACGTAATTTCTCTTTGATTTTCTGACATCTTCTATTGTTGTTACATCAATCCTGGCGTTGCACGGGCCGACCCTATCTATTGTCTCAAGGGATGCGGCAAGTATTGCTGTCTCAACCTTGTCAAGACTTGACGGAACTACTATTTCCCCTGTGCTTTTTCCATTTTTTGAAGTGATATTAACTCTAATCCTTCCTATCCTTCCTGTCTTTTGTAATTCCCTTAAATCCAGATCATCACTTAACAGGCCTTCGGTCTGACCGAATATAGCCCCTACAACATCGGGTCTTTCAACGATACCGCTAGCTGTGATTTGTGCTTTGATGATGTATTTAGTTGTACCAACTTCCTCTTTTATATCCTTAAAATAATCCTCACTTTTCTTCGATACAATATCCTCAATAAAATCTTTATCGCTCATAATAAAATTCCCTCCCTCAAAAGAATTATAGAATACCGAGAGCCTTGTTTGTCATATCAATTGACTCGTCTTTCTTCTTAAGATCAAACATGGCTCTTATGGCATCTACATTTTCTGGGACTATGTCTGACTCTTGGTGAACAGCCTGGATGTAGTAAAGCATTCCATCCTTTACGTTAATTGAATCTTTCCAGACGTTAATTTCATACATGTCCCCTCTATTTCTACCCAGATTTTTAGCAAATTCCATTATATCTGCGGTAGAATCTATTCCATCTTCTTTGCTTACTAGAATAACTCTCGATCTGTTATTGAATAAGTCTATTACTTCCTCCCTCTTTACATCCTTCTTTAAATCTACCATTATTGTGTGAAGGTGCATCAGTGTTGTTGGCACCTTTACAGCTATGGTCTCAATATCTATCGGGAGAACAGTCTTTAAATCAGGGCCGTGATGAGACGGTACCTTTACTTCAGGCACGATGGCATTTATTGGGCCTCGTTTGTTGTCCCCTGGGTCTGCTGCCCTTCTTATCATTACAGCCTTTACCTTCTTTATGACATCAGCCTCATTGAGGCAGCTTAATGTCCTTGCAAGCCCAGTTGTGTTGCAAGAGACAACTCTTATATATTTCTGGCCTACATTTTTATCAAAATTAGCGTGAGCGTTGAAGGAGGTACCAATAGAAGCGTCCTCTCCTCCCTGAAAAATGGCATTTAATCCAAGTGACTTATAGAGTTCCATGTTTTTGGCACCTTGCTTTCCAGGGGCACCATCTATGACTACGTCTACGGAGTCTTTGATATCCTTTAGGTAACCGTTTGTTTTCATCCCCCTCTTCTTGAAGGCATCAACATCGGCCCCCTCAACACAATAAAGGTCAAAGCCCTTCTTTATTGCCTGTTCTGCATCAAAATCGGGCGTTCTCTTCGAGACGCCTATAATCTTCATATCTTTCTGGAGGGCGACTGCATCTGCTACCCTCTTCCCAACTGTACCGTACCCATTTATGAATACATTGATCATGAAATTCACCTTTGTTAGAAGTTATTGATAAGTTAATTAATTTCACCTTAAAGATATTTGAAATTGGACGTTTATAAGCGTTTGCCATATATTTTTTGTGTAAAATTTGCCTTATATTGATACCAACTTTTATATAAAGTTAGTTACAAGCACAATTCATGAAAAGTATAATGGTCTATGGCACCGTCCAGGCGGTGGGATTTAGGCCATTTGTTTACAGGATCGCCGTTGAAAACAAGGTCACTGGCTATGTGAGAAACAGAGGGGAATACGTAGAGATTGTAATTGATGGGGCTCCCCAAGATGTGGATAATTTTATCGAGGACCTCCACCAAAAAAAGCCACCTTTGGCTAAAATTGATAGGCTTGATATATCTCTCAAATCGTCAGATGAGAATTTTAAGCCGGGTGTTTTTTATATCAAAGAAAGTAAAGGTGGGAGCTCTGGGTCCGCTTCGATAATACCTCCTGATATATGCGTCTGCGAAGACTGCCAGAGGGAAATGTTTGAAAAAACTGACAGAAGATTTCTTTATCCATTTACTAACTGCACAAACTGCGGCCCAAGATTTACCATAATCAAAAAGACCCCATACGACAGAGAAATGACAACTATGGGCCATTTTAAACTATGCCCGGATTGTCTTAAAGAGTACAAAGATGTCCTAGATAGAAGATATCATGCGGAACCTGTGGCATGCCCCATATGCGGACCACACTATTCGCTTTTTGATAAGTCTAGAAATAAACTAGAAAATCCCATTGAAACTGCAGCAAAGTTATTCGAAAATGGCAAAATTATCTCCATAAAAGGTCTTGGAGGATACCACATCGGGTGCGATGCCTCAAATGAAGAAGCCGTGACTGAGCTTAGGAAGAGGCTTGGAAGACCTTACCAGCCTTTTGCAATTCTTGGCAGGAACGTAGAAGCTATAGAAAATGTCTGCTATATGAGTGATACAGAGAAGAAAAGCATATCATCAAATGAGCGGCCTATAGTGGTATTAGAAAAAAAAGATTCAAAAATATTTGAAAAGGCTGCACCAGGTCTGCATAATGTTGGTATAATGCTCCCTTACTCACCACTTCACTTTTTACTGTTTAATTACACCTCACTTGATTTTTTTGTCATGACCTCTGCCAATATGCCGGGAGACCCCATGATAACTGAGAACAGCTCTGCTTTTGACTCCCTTGATGTTGATTACTTTCTCTGCCATAACTTAAATATCTATAACAGATGCGATGACTCTGTTATTCGTGATGGAAAGTTCATTAGGAGATCTAGAGGATTTGTGCCCCAGGGGATTGAAATACCTCATAACAAAAAGATATTGGCCTTCGGCGCAGAACTGAACAATGCCTTTACGCTTACAAAGGAAAAAAAGGCATTTATCTCGCAACACATAGGAAATACCACACATTACGATACGCTCCTATTTTTCGAGGATGCAATAGGTAAACTCATGACACTTCTCAACATGAAGATGGGAGAAGTTGAGCTTTTGATATGTGATCTCCATCCGCAGTATGAAACGACCAAACTCGCCGAGAGATACTCTAAGGAAACGGGGATACCTCTCATAAAAGTCCAGCATCACATCTCCCACGCAAGAGCAGTTTTTACTGAAAATAAATTGGAAGAAGGTATTGCAATAGTATGCGACGGAACAGGCTACGGGCTTGATGGTAAATCGTGGGGCGGGGAAATCTTCCATGTTACAGAAAATGAAGAGAAAAGGATCGGCCATCTGAAAGAATACCAGCTTTTGGGCGGGGACAAGGCTGCAAAAGAACCAGTAAGAGTTCTTGTATCACTTCTAAAAGATGAAGACCTTTCTGATTACTCAAGCTCTTATAAATATGGATCGCAGGGTATCGATGCATTGAAAAAACTTACAAAAGATGAAAAGATTTTTTCAACTTCTTGTGGTAGGCTCCTTGACATGTTTTCAGTTATGCTTTTTTCATGCAATGAGAGGACATACGAAGGTGAGCCTGCCATGAAATTAGAGTCGCTTGCATGGAAGGGGAAAGACCTTAATATACCAATTGAGATTGAAGACAACATCATACAGGTAGAAGAGTTTGCAAAGAAAATATTTGATTTAAGAAACAGAGAAAGAAGGGAAGATCTTGCAAAAACTGTCCATGTTTCTCTTGCCAATTCATTTTCTGATATTGCAATTTATGAGGCGAAAAAGGACCACCTACCTATAGCCTTTTCTGGAGGGGTCGCCTACAACAAGATATTCTCAGACGTGATAAAAAAGAGGGTTGAATCAAGCGGCCTAAAGTATGTCGAACATAAACTCATCCCTTGTGGTGATGGTGGCGTTTCTTTTGGGCAGTCCCTTTTCGCATACAAAAACATATAAGATTTTAATCCAACTATCTTTGTATGGAGATAGAGTTCATCGAGATTGAAAAACTTAATACGCATGAGCGTATAGTTCCTAGTGTTCTAAACAGATTACTCATTAAGATGGAGAGGGAAAATAAGTTCTCTGTCGCCATCATTGTAGATGCAAATACGATGACAATCCTCGATGGCCACCACAGATTTGAAGCCGCGAAAAGACTTGGCTGTAAAAAAGTACCGTGCCTCCTTGTGGACTATAACGACCCGGAGATTAAGCTAGGGCAGTGGTTTCCTGTGATATACGGGGATGTTGGGAAGATAGTAGAGATTTTAGAGAAAAACGGTATGACGGTGAGATATGAAAAAACTTTAAAGAAGGCTTACTGGCTTCTCTACTCTGAAAAGGCTGGCGCAATTCTTGTCCCAAAAAGGGTAACTAAGGATGAAGTTGTGAAGACTGCAAGGAGGGGAGATCTTTTTCCCCCTAAGACTACAAGACACATGCTTCCAAAACTAAACAAGTTTGTTGATATACCACTTAGTGAACTTGTATAGAGCTATCTTGCAGCTGAAACTATCTTTATTATATCCCCGTTTTGAAGCTCGTAGTCGTCTTTTATCCTTCTTTTTGTTCTTGCATTTACAGCATATAGGAAGTTCTTCCCTATATCGGTATGGACCCTAAAGGCAAGATCTCTTGGTGTTGAGCCCTTGTCCATAAGGAAAGCATCTGGCAAAACATTGCCTTTTCCATCCTTCATGTGGGTTTCATCCTCAACAGGATAGACCACTATTTTGTTCAAAATGTTGAAGACTACCTGGTTTATGGTCTTCTGGACACCAGTTCCATCGTTTTTATTCATGAAGCTTTTGATTCTATTTAGGGCCGCTATCTGCTTGTCATTTAGATTTCCAGTTATCTCAAAAGAAGACTCGGAGGGCACATATTTTACTAAACCAGCGCTTGCTGCCTTTCTTAGGACTAACTCCGCCTCCGCACTTACTGTAAAAACTTCCCCTAATTTTTCCTTCAAGGCTTTAATGTTCTCTGGTGGCGCTATATCTGTCTTGTTTAGAACTATCGTTATTGGTTTTGATATCTTTCTTAGGGACTTGGCAAAGATTAATAGCTCTTCATCCTTCCAGTGTATGCATTTTTCTGAGTCAAGACCTGTTTCTCTCATTGACATGATAACGTTGCCCTCAGTTATACCTATCCCGGTAAACTGCTCGGCCACTATCTTGCAGAAATCATGATGCCCCGAGCATACCTTTCTTGCAAACCTAAACCAGTTGTCATTTAGTATCCCAAAAAACCATAAGTTGATCTCTTCTTCCAAGAATTCTATATCTTCTATGGGGTTGTGTGTCCCTATGGGAACTGGATTTCCTTCGATATCAGTTGAGCCTGAAGCATCAACTATGTGAATCAAGGTCTCAGCCCTCGAGAGGTCATTTAAGAATTTGTTCCCAAGACCCCTGCCAGTATGTGCACCTTTTACAAGACCTGCCACATCAATTATCTTCAAGGGCACAAGCCTTGTTCCATCGATGCACTTTGAATTTTGGGGTGAGCACTTAATATCAAGCTCCTTGCAGGGGCATTTATAGGTAACATAAGTCGCCCCTATGTTTGAGTCAATTGTTGTGAAAGGATAATTTGCAATTTCGGCCCCTCCAAGTGTGACTGCATTAAAAAAAGTTGATTTTCCTACATTTGGTTTTCCAATAACTCCTACATCCATTAAATTTCCTCCTATGATAAATAAAGACGTGGAAAATTCATAGTGGATACGGCATTTGCACCATAGAAATCCCTTATGTATAATATAGATTTTAAGTGCAGGTCTTTTTTGGCATCACAGCATGCGTTTGTTAGCATGACGCAGTTATAATCCCTATAATAAGCATCTGCTACAGTATGCCTTACAGAAAGGGATGTTGAAAGACCAGAGAATACTAGGTTTTTTATTCCTTTTTTCTCTAAAAGCTCTTGAAGCTCTGTTTCGTAAAAACCACTATACTTCCTTTTCTTTATGATAAAATCCTCTTCTCTTGGAATAAGATCATCTATTATTTTCTCCCCGCGATCATTTTTAGTTTCAAAATCACATATATAGATCACGGGAAATCTATTTTCTCTAAAAAGAGAGGAGACCTCTCTAATTGGCCCTATTATCTCTGTGGGATTCTCACATTTTTTTTTATTCCCATAGACAAACTCATTAATCATGTTAATGATGAGAAGGGCATATTTTTCCATGTTAGTTACTCTATAAAGGGCCTATATAAAATTTGGCTTTATAAAAAAATAAGATAAAAAATAAAATTATTTTATTAAACTACTTCCCTGTCAGAAACTTCAAGGGCTTTGTCAACTACATCAAGTGCTTCGTTTATCTGCTTCTCATTAATTGAAAGTGGAGGTGCAAATAGTAGTGTTGAAACCATCTGTAAGAAGAAAACCCCGTTCTTCATGCATTCCCCGGCAACTTTGGCGGGTATTGAAGCATGACCCCTCATGAACTTTTCTTCTCTTGTTCCTGCCTGCTCTTTTGTCTTTGTGTTCTTGATTAATTCTATTCCCCAGAACAGCCCCTTACCCCTGACATCTCCTACTGACTTGTGGGCTGCCTTTATCTCGTTCAGCCTCTTTTCCATTACCTTTTCCATCTTTGCGGCGTTTTCAACTAGATTGTTTTTCTTCATGTAATTTATTGTTGCAACTCCGGCAGCACATGCAAGTGGGTGGCCTGCATATGTGTGGCCCTCAACAAACCAGTGGTCTTCAAAGTAATCAGAAATCTTCTTTGAGTATGTTGTTCCTCCAAGTGGAACGTAAGTTGCTGATAAGTTCTTAGCAGATGTGATGATATCAGGCTGGAACTTGTAATGCTCGCTAGCAAACCATTTTCCAGTTCTACCAAATCCGGTCATGACCTCATCGGCAATCAACACGACATTGTATTCGTCACAAATCTCCCTCAACATAGGGAAGTATTCTTTGACTGGTGGAATGATACCGTTTGAACCGACAATAGGCTCTACTATTATCGCAGCAACTGTTTCCTTTGCCTCATACCTAATCATGTCCCCGATATATCTAGCGCACATAATGTCGCAACTTGGGTATTCCATCTTGAATGGACACCTGTAACAGTAACAGTCAGGCCCATGTAATATACCTGGATAACCTGGCTCGTTCGGATATCTCCTTGGATCCCCTGTCAACATCATGGCAATACCAGTTGCGCCGTGGTAAGACTGGTAACGAGAGATTATTTTATATTTCCCTGTGAACCATTTTGCAGCTTTGACTGCAGCTTCGTTTGCTTCGGTACCGCTTGAAGAAAAGAATGTTTTCTTAAAATTTGGACCTGCTATGTCCGCTACCATCTTTCCTAATTTTGCTCTTGCGTCACTTCCTAGCGCCGGACCGATGTAAGCATACTTACTAAGCTGCTCTATAATTCCATCATTTATTTCTTTCACGTTGTGACCACAGCTTGTACTCATAAGCTGGGAAGAGAAGTCTGAATATTGCTTACCTGATTTATCCCAGAAGTAGATTCCATCAGCCTTCTCTATCATGTTAACTTTGACATCAGCTTGGCACGACCAAGACCTCATGACATATTCTTTTTCCATCTGTGCTAAATCTTCCATAAAAGGCCTCCTATATCTTGATAGGCACATTTACTTAATGTGTATAAAGATTTATATAACTTTCGTTTATAACTTGGAATATAAAGAAAATAGTTTAATAACATTTAATTAATTAGTCTATTATCCAATGAAAAATCGGTATTTTAAAAATAAAATAAAAAATAATTATTTTATAAAGGATAAAATCTATCTCTCTTTACGAACTTGCCCCATCCTTTTTCGCCAGTGAGTTTGCCATCTTCTATAACAGCTTTTCCTCTCGAGATTACTGTAACTGGATAACCCTTTACCACCATCCCCTCCCATGGGGTATAGTCAGTATTCTGGTGAAGATTCTTCACAGATAGGGTGACTTCTTTTTCCGGATCGAAGACAACTATGTCTGCATCTGATCCAACTGCTATTGTTCCCTTTTGTGGGAATAGACCAAACATTTTTGCAGGATTTGTTGAATTCAGTTCCACAAACTTGTTTAAAGTTATCCAGTCTTCAAGTACCCCTGCAGTATACATAACTGCCATTCTTGTTTCAACTCCCGGTGCGCCGTTTGGTATCTTGGCAAAGTTATCTTTCCCCATTTCCTTCTGGCCTTTGAAGAAGAATGGACAGTGGTCAGTTGATATTACCTGAAGATCTCCCCTCTCAATTGCAAACCATAGTGCATCCTGATCAAACTCCGATCTCAAAGGAGGTGACATAACATACTTTGCACCGTTAAAGTCAGGTTCGGTATACCTTTCTTCATCAAGAGTAAGATACTGTGGACATGTCTCACCATAAATTGGAAGCCCTCTTTCCCTTCCTTCGTGAATCGCTTCAACTGCCTCAAGGCATGAATTGTGCACTATGTAAAGTGGCGCTTCTGCAAGTTCTGCAAGGGTAATCGCCCTCTGGCAAGCTTCACCTTCTAGAAGTGAAGGTCTTGAAACGGCATGGTACATTGGCTCAGTCTTTTTCTCTTCCAATAGCCTTTTTGTGTATAAATCAATTATATGGCCATTTTCAGCGTGAAGCATTATAAGACCACCAAACTCGCCCGCCTTTTCAAGTGCCTTGTAGAATCCATCATCTTCTGCCATTAGTGACCCTTTGTAAGCAAAGAATAGTTTGAAACTTGGGATACCTTCTTCTAGAATCATAGTTTCCATTTCTTTTAGTGTACCGTCATTTATATCGGTCATGCCCATGTGAAATCCATAATCAATGTAAGCGTTGCCAGTTGCTTTTTTGTTCCATTCATCTAGAGCAGCTTGTAGAGTCCCCCCTTTTGATTGAATAATAAAGTCAACGACACAAGTTGTTCCTCCAAATGCTGCTGCCCTTGTTCCCGTTTCCCATGTGTCAGAAGAATATGTGCCCATAAATGGCATTTCAATATGTGTGTGTACATCTATAAAACCTGGGAATACCATCATCCCCTTTGCGTCAATTTCCTTAGAGCCTGAAAGCTCCTTGCCAATGGCGACAATCTTTTCACCTTCAACACCTATATCTGCTTCATACATATCTGTTGCAGTAACTATCGTTCCATTCTTAATAACGAGGTCCATAACTATACCCCCCTATACTTCTACGCCTTTATAACTTATAAAACTTATGATTTCAAATATATAATAAAAATATTCTATTTATCTATCAAAATAATATTTTCTTCAGTAAGAAAATTAAAATGATTTCCATTTTTGAGCGAATTTCCTTTTCCTTTGATTATTTCCAATATCTCTTTCATAGTTTCATCTACGTCCTCGCTCAAGACTTCATAGATATCTTCCTCGCTAAAGAGCTCCTTTACGGCATAGATTTCGTAATCAAGGATCTCTGAGAGCAGATTGTCTTTTATTTTTTCTTCTGGGTATCTCCTCTGTCGTAGTCTTTCCAGAAGAATAGGCGGATTGCACCTTAAGATTAACGCTTTGTCGGCTTTGAAAGGTATGTGAGAATCTATGACTATGTTTTCCAGTTCCTTTAGTTTTTTTTCTACTTCTTTTTCATCTATTATTATTTCATCTTCTTCAATTGGGAAGTCAAAATTATCTTTTGCGAACTCGCCGACATTAATATAATTCAAATTTAACAATTCGGCGAGTTTTTTTGATATTAGGGTCTTGCCAGTGCCCGGTACTCCGGTGATTAAAAGCTTCATAATTATAAATAGGAACGAAAATCTTAAATACGTTGTTAATATTTGCGTGATATACATGGGCCCGTGGCTTAGATTGGTTATAGCGTCCGGCTGATAACCGGGAGGTCCTGAGTTCAAATCTCAGCGGGCCCACCTTATTTATTCTTTATCTGTGTTTTCCTACCTCTATTTTTGGGCAGTATTTTTCTATTGGACAGATGCTGCACTTTGGACTGATAGGTGCGCAGACGTTTTGGCCGTACGTTACAAGTATATCATTATACTCAATCCAGTGCTCTTGTGGAAGCTTTTCTCTCAAAGCAAACTCAGTCTGAATTGGATTTTTTGTATTGACATAACCCCACCTGTTTGATATCCTATGGACATGAGTATCAACGCAAACTCCAGGTTTTGCATATCCAAGAGTAACTACAATGTTTGCGGTCTTTCTGCCTACGCCTTTGAGTTTCAGAAGTTCATCAATTGTGTCTGGAACTTTCCCCCCATATTCATCTAATATCTTATGGGACATCTCGATAATCCTTTTTGCCTTGGTCTTATAGAATCCAACTGGGTATATCATTTTCTGGATCTCCGCCTCATCCAAATTGATCATTTTTTTAGCGGTGTCGGCATGCTCAAAGAGTTTAAGTGAAGCCTTTTTGGTCACTTCATCCTTAGTTCTAAGACTCAATATACATGAGATTAGGACCTTGTATGGATCTCTATCAGTTGCAACTTCAGAAACAATCGGGACATTGAACTTCTTAATCTCCTCCCTTAAGGTCTCTAAAATATCTGAGATGTTGTTATTATCAATAATCTTTAGTCCCCCATGTAAACTTTTAGAAAATCCTGAATTATCTTATTGTGATCAAAGGCTAGATTAGTTGGTATTTGAGTTATATCAAATAAGAATAGCTCCTTGGCATCATCACCGGCTTTTGGCGTTCCACTTCCGTTGCCATGGAAAACTATACTTACTGTATGCCCGCGTGGGTCTCTATCAGGTTTTGAATAAATTCCTAAAAGGGATATATTTGTAATTTCAAGACCTGTCTCTTCTTTTGCTTCCCTTATTGCAGCATTTTCGACGGTTTCCCCATATTCGACAAAACCACCTGGGAGCGCAAAAAAGTTTCTGAAAGGCCCTCTGCCCCTTTTTATCAAGACTAATTTATTATCCAAAAAAATAATTATGTCAACTGCCAGTGAAGGAGACCTTCTCATATCCTAACTCCAATAAGACGCTTAAAGAAAATTGTCACATAACCAAGTTTAGGTATCTTCATGACACTTTTTCCCATAATAGCATAATCGGGAACCCCTGGAAATTTTTTACCATTTTCGAAGTAAGAGTCCTCAAAAGGATTGTTATCACCCTTAGTTACAAAATACAGCGTCCCATCCTCCTCTATTATGTTTATCGCTCTATGCACTATAGGAATGTCTTGATATGGCCTTTTGTATACAACGATGTCACCGACCTGTATACTAGCTGGGTCTGTTCCTTTTATCACAATAATGTCCCCTCTGTAGTAGACGGGTTCCATGCTTCCAGAAATAACAACAGCTACTGGATTATCAACCTTTAAAGCGTAAGATAAAGTCAAGCTAATGACTAGGTAAAGCACAATGGCAATTACTATGCCTTCTAGTATTTCCTTACCTTCTTTTTTGTAATCCACTGCTTCACATCCAGAAACAACAAGTATATTATAGTATAAAATATAAGAAACCTTTTAAAAGTTTATTGATAGGTTCAATTGGTGATTTGATGGATGAGATTAATGATGATTATTCTATTGAAACTGCCCACCCTGATGAAATAATGGGAAGGATGATTTTTGAGATATCTTACCAAGAAGTCTTTTTGGATCTCCTTTTAAAAAAACTTGAAGAAAAGGGCATGCTCAAGGCTGAGGAATTTAAAAACGAAGTTCAAAAAGAAATTGAGCAGAATTATGGATTCTACCTAGAGAAATATTACGCTAGCAGATAGTTATCTCACCAACTCATAGATAACTGATGCCCATAAAACTGCACACTTTTCTAAATTTTCTATTTTTACATATTCGTCTGAAATATGCCAAGTCTTATCAGAATCCGGTGAATGGGCAATTGCTGGTATCCCGTTTAAGTTCAATATCTTTGCAACTGTTATGCCGGCAGATGTTTCAAATTCCATTGACATGCCAATTTCCTTAGCGGTATTTTTAAAGACGTCTATTAATCTACTATTATTTTCTATTATGTGGGGGTAATGTCTTGTTGTGACTTCACCTAATCGTATGTCTACCTCTTTATCTTTCTTTTTTAAAACATCTATTTCGTCAGACATTCTTTTTAGGATCATACCTTCAGTTATTCCGACGGGATATCTTATATCCAGTGTAACTTTGCATCTTGAAGCCACTATATTCGGTGCATTTCCCCCCGACACCATGCCCACATTAATTGTTGGCGGGGTGAACCTAGGATCGTATTTAAGATTGAAATCAAATTTTTCAAAATTAGAGATTAATTTAGATATTTTGATTATAGCATTTATCCCTAATTCCGGCGTTGAACCATGGGATTGCTTACCAAAACTTTCAAGGTCAAACCAGGCTGCGCCCTTTTCCCCAATGATCGCTTTATCTATTGAGCCGCTATCTGGAACAATCGCGTAGTCAGGCTTAAACCCCTTCTCTACAATATATTCAACACCATAATCAGAACCCATCTCTTCATCAGAAACTGCACAGAAATAGATTGTTCCTTTGAACTTTAATCCAGTTTTGAGCAATGCTTTTATCCCGGCCCATGATGCTGCAAGGCATCCTTTGTTATCAAGAGCCCCCCTGCCGTAAATCTTACCTTCATTTTCATATGGTTGAAATGGATGATGCGTCCACCCTTCCCCAGGTGGTACGACATCCATGTGCGAGATTATTGCAACAGATGGTTCTCCACTACCTATTCTTCCAATATAATTTGGTCTTTTTTCATCCTTTGAAATTATCTGAACTTCAGCGCCTATCTCCTTCATACATTTCATGATTATATCATGCAAAAGGTATTCATCCCCAGGAGGATTTACAGTTTCAGTTTCAATAAGACTAAATAAAAAATCTAGCATTTCCTGTTTGTTAAGATTTGAAGTGATCTTGGTAGCAACCTCATTTATCTCCACTACAACTCCCCCGCATATTTTAGGGCCAAATAAAAGTATTTTTTTGTAAGGTCTTTGGCATTACTATCTGCAGATGCCTGATAACCGTTTACCTTTGCCCTGACACAAGCCCTATATCCTTTGTAAAAAGAAAGGAGATTATGGATTTCCTTATCATTACTTTCTGAGATGTATTTATCTGAAAAGGTTTTTGAAAGGTCATCCCTTCCAAGAAACTCTAGATCCATACATAAGAAAGCTATTTCAGCAGCTACATCTGTTGTATTGATCCCTGGGTTAAATTCTATGGCATCAAAGATATAGGTGTCCTTCGGCGTAACAAATATGTTTCCAGAATGAAGGTCGCCATGTGTTTCTAGGACTCTCCCTTTCTTGACTCTTTTCTCAAAAAGAGTACTGTTTTTGTTCATAAACTCAAGGTTTTTTCCGATAAGTGTATTGAATTCGTTACTTGAAAATAGATCACCGATGAAACATTCGAGGTCCTTAAAATTATCCATGACATTTTTTTTAACGTTCGCTAGTGAGCCATATTTTCCATTATAATCGACTCTTGCCATTTTATGGAATAAGAGTATCTTCAAGGCTATTTCTTCAAGGATCTCCTTCTTAATTTTGTTTTTTTCAATTAGAGTTCTCATTATATATTTTTCAGGTATTCTTTTCATTACAATAGTGTAATCAAGAGGCAATCCAGTGTCTGAAAGTATCAAGCCATCTTCTTCTTTAGTCATTGCTGAGACCCCTAGATACATATCGGGACTTAATAGCTTGTTTATTCTTAACTCTTCTTTGCAGTAGAACTCTCTCTTCTCAAGAGTTGAATAATCAAGAAATGAAAACATTACATCTTTTTTTACCTTATATGCAAAGTTTTTAGTAAGAAAGACATAAGAGATATGAGTTTCCTTTACCTCTTCTATTTTTTCATTGAATGTTTTATCGTCAATCATTTCTTTTAGATGCTCATTCATTGAAAATAATGGAATATGTATATTTAAAAGGTTTTATGGCATAAGATAGCGCTAGAAATTGAAAGAAGCCTAATTAAGCTTCTTTTTTGAATTATACGGGATTATTCATGTATGTTATTATCAAGAAATAAGTGTTTCACCCGAAACTTTAAAATAGATAGTAAAGGCAAGATTAGTGTGGTTTCATGTGCGGAATCGTTGGAATTATCACCGATGGCAAAATATCAATAAAAAATGACCTCTTGAAGTCCTTAAAGAGACTCGAGTACAGGGGTTATGACTCAGTAGGATACGCTGATGTCCGGGGAAATATAGAAAAGGATGTAGGGGAGATATCACATTTCATAGATACTATAAAGGATTCAAACACGCCATGTGCAATTTCCCACACAAGATGGGCAACACATGGTGGAGTTACAAAAATTAATTCCCACCCCCACTGGGACTGTAAGAAAAATATATTTACTGTTCATAATGGTATTATTGAGAATTATCAAGAGCTAAAGAAAGAGCTTGTTGCAAAAGGCCATGTTTTTATCACAGAGACTGATTCGGAAGTTATCGCACATTTCCTTGAAGAAGAGCTAAAATCAAAGGATATGTTTGAAGCAATTAAGAGTTTCATCAAAAGGATTGAAGGTACATACGCTATACTTATCATTGAAAAAGATAAAAACAGGATTTATGCAATAAAAAAGGATTCACCACTTGTTTTAGGTCTTGCTAAAGACAAATTTTATCTAGCATCTGACATATATGCATTCTCGGATACTACAAACAAGGCAATATTCTTTGAAGACAAAGAGTTTGCCGTAATTGATCCAAATAATTACACTTTTTATGATAGTGAGGGTAAAGAAATCAAAAAAGGAATTTACGAGTTCACTTGGGCAATATCCCAAGAGGAATCTGTTCAAAGCTACCCACATTACATGATAAAGGAGATCCACGAGCAGCCAATATCATCTCAAAGACTTATCAGCTCTCTTGACGGCGAGCAGCATGATAAGATCACTAAGATTGCTAATCTTGTAAAAAACTCAAAAAGGGTAGTTTTTACAGCCGCTGGAAGCTCCTATTATGCTTCCCTTCTGGGCATATACTTCCTTAACAGGACCGGAATAAATGCTCACACGCTAATTGCAAGTGAGTTCCAAAATTTTATGCTTGTGGACAAAGATACCCTCTTTATAGCAATATCCCAAAGTGGTGAAACTATGGATGTTGTAGCGGCAACAAAGTGGGCAAGAGAAAGAGGGGCTAAAATAGTATCCCTTGTAAATGTTCCACACTCAACTCTACAGAGGATGTCAGATATCTCTCTTGAAATTCATGCTGGCCCAGAGATATGCGTGGCTGCTACAAAGACATTTACAAATCAGGTTATTGCGCTCTTATACCTATCATCTCTATTAGGATTTTCTGTTAACATGAAAACAATACCTGGAAAAATTGACTACGTAATAAAGGAAAATGAAGAATGCATTAAGCGCATGGCCGATGAACTTTATGAGAAAAAAGACATATACATAATCGGGAGAGGTCTCTCCTACCCACCTTCAAGAGAAATGGCGTTGAAGCTAAAGGAGATATCCTACATACATGCTGAAGGTATGATGGGGGGGGAACTAAAGCACGGCACCATTGCCTTGATAGAACCAGGTACCCCAGTTATAGCATTGATTCCGGGTAAGGATTTTGATATGTACTCAAATGCCAAGGAAGTTGAGGCACGAGGGGCAAGGGTAATAACAATTGCCAACATGATGGACTCAGACTTTAAGATGGACATAACCATAAATGACGGTAAGTTTGCTATTCTATCTGTTGTGATAGGCCAGCTGCTCACATATTATATTGCAAGGAAAAAAGGTCTTCCGATCGATAAACCAAGAAATCTTGCAAAGTCTGTGACTGTGAAGTGATCAAAGCCCCTGCCATATTTTATCCCCAATGTAGTGAAGAGTTTTGATTACTTTTCCTTCTTTCATTGAAGATATCTCTTCGGAAGAATACATTGCAATGCCAACGGCAATCGGCTTCCCATATTTTTCATCTATAATGATTACAGGTCCGTCTTTTTCGATCTGGCTGCCTACTTCTTTAATCCCTGGCCTCATGACGTCGGCACCTTTTGAGATGAATGGGACGGCCCCCATATCAATGACTATCCTTCTTGGTATCTCATCTTTTTTCAGAGAAATTAAGAGTTTTAGAGATGGGATGAAATTATCCTTCAATTTCAAAAAAGATGGGGCATCATTAACATAAATTATATCTATGTTTTCGTCTAGATTTGATATCTTAAATGAGGATTTGCTGTCAATGCTCTGCAAAATAGTATCTCCGAAAAGATTTCGAATAGAGTTTAAAACGTCTTTTATTTCTCCTTTTTTTAGGTCATGGACGGGTTTTTTCTTCATATAAGTATTATATGCCTTTATTATGTATTTAAGTTTATAGGGATATCATTTTTGGGATATTGCGCCGTTAACTTTAAATACTATTTTATTCTGATTCCATAATAGGTGATATATTGGCTCAAAGACCACTCGACATCATACACAGAGCTTTGGATTCAAATGTCCTAGTAGAGCTTAAAGGCGGTAGAGAGTTCAGAGGAACTCTTAAAGGTTATGATATTCATATGAATCTTGTAATGGAGTCTGCCGAAGAACTTCAGAACGGAGAATCAGTAAGAAAGTTAGGGCATGTAGTTGTAAGGGGAGACAACGTTGTTTTGATTTCACCAAGTTTGGAGGATCAATATGAGTAAAGGAACACCTTCCTACGGTAAGAGGAACAATAAAACACATGTGAGATGCAGAAGGTGTGGAAATCATTCGTATCATGCTTCTCATGGTATCTGTGCATCATGTGGCTTTGGTAAATCTGCAAAGATGAGAAGCTACAATTGGTGTAAGAGGAAATGATTGACACAAGGATTATAGTCGAAGGAGTTTCTGATGTTGAGACCTTGTCAAAGGCTATACAAGATTTAGCCTTAGGTTCTGAATTTGGGGTTACAATTTCTTCTATAATTCCTACTACCAACATTGATATTGCTAAAAGATCAATTGTTGGTGCAGATATTGTTTTAATTGCAACAGATGCAGATAGATCAGGTAGGGAACTCGCCGAAAGGCTATTTGAAGAACTTAAAGGGAAAGAAATCATAATTGAAAGGGTGAAGTTTCCTAAAGGACGTGACCTCGAACACGCCGATCTTTTTTTGGTATCAAAGGAAATTAAAAACAGCCTTGTCAGAATTGGCTTAAAATCACTTAAATCCATTGATGCACTGCTAGAAAAGGAAAAATCAGTACGCTCTCTTGAGAAGGACATTTTTTCATTAAAGAATGAAAATGATGATTTAAAAAAGAAAACAAAGAATTTTGAACAGACCCTAAATGGCATCGAAAATGAAAAAGAACTAATTAACAAGCTTGAAGAGGATATAGACAGGCTGAATGTTGAAAAGAATGAAATAGAACTTGAGAACTCTGAAATTAAGAAGGAATTGAAATCAAAAGAGGATAGAATCTCAGAGTTAGAGATAAGGTACAAAGACCTTGAGGCAAAAATTCTAAATATTTTTGACCTTGAAACTTACTGGTCAAAAGTTTCTAACGATGAATCCCCAACTGCAACCGAAATAAGAAAGGCAATAGAAATTTTAGATCTAGATCGTGTTGTTGCCTCTGATGACTTCATCGTTTCTCCTTCTGAAGAAAGTGTTTACAAGGTATTGAAGCTCATAAAGATGGGACGAGAGCTTAACAAGAATTAGATATTTATTAAATATTAGTTTTTATTAATTTTGTCAATTTTCTCTTTTAAGTTATTTATTTCCTCCCTTAATTTTTTTATTTCTTTTATCGTTTCCTTTTTATCTTCAACTGCATCTTTACTAACAAAATAGGCAGATATTGTTGCTGTGACTACAGACATTAGTGCAACTCCTATAAAAATAACAAATATTGCAAGAAGTCTTCCATCAAAGGTTTTTGGCCATATATCTCCATAACCAACAGTTGCGATTGTTTCTATAGCCCACCATGCCCCTTCAAAAAGTGTATACCCATCTTCAATAGCAGAAAACAAGAACCCAGATAATAGTGTCAAAAGAGCCGTTAGAGTCAAGACATATATTAAGGAATTCCTAGCATAAAAATGCCTTAGTTCTTTTGTTCCTCTCCTTAATATTGCCACCATAATTATAAGTCTAGATAGCCTCAACAATCTTATCAGTTTAAATTTATGAAAGAAAGCCGTTGGAAGAGGTGGGGCTAATATAATTACCAATAAATTAATCCAGTTATTTTTCAAATATCTCTTTTTGTCTTTTGTAACTGAGATCATGACAACTAATTCCAAAACGAAAGCTGACCATATGATTATATCGGTGACCGTTGCCCATAAAAGAAAAACTTCGTTTGTACTATACATTAGTATGTAAACTACAGGGATAACAAGTAAAGAGAAGAATATCATCGAGAAATCAAATAATTTCTGGAGTCTTTCTTCATCCATATTAAGTATAATTAAACTTAATATTTAAATATATAGTTAGGAGTTTTCTATTCCATTAATTTTATAAATTAAACTATAATGATTAACTTTAGGGCTGGTAGCGCAGTGGAAGCGCACTCCCTTGGCATGGGAGAGGCCGTGGGTTCAAATCCCACCCAGTCCACTTTTACTTATTCTTTTTTAATTCTTCTATTCTTTCCCAATTAAATTTTAATATAACAAAAATAAAATAATTATGTGAATCAATCAAGAAATATCTTATCAAAAATATTCTACGGAGGAGAAGATCCTAGCAGGTATGGGGTGGGATATCTCCACTGGGTAGATAAAAGGCCAACATTAAGGTATATTAGATGCAGCGATATCTCAAATTTTGATAGTAGCGGGATGCATTTTGAAACAACTACTATTCCGTTCCACAGGATAAAACTGATCTTTAATAAAAATGGGGAAATACTCTTTAAAAAGGACGTAGAAGGGCTTCTTATTTCAATACCTAAAAATCTCTTTATTTAGGTTTAGCCCCACCATACACTGCAAAATTGTAGTACTTCCACACAATATCGATCTCTTTAAATCCAATGTCCTCTAGCCACAACATCTGATCTATAAGTATTTCAGGCCAGTCTTCTTCATGATGTTTTGTCATCCAAGTATTCTCGATTTCATCCCCTGGGGTACTTTTGGCCATGTACTCTTTCCATTTAGAGATATATAACTCCTGAAGAGCCTCATTTGAACCCAGAATCATATCTGCATTATAAAATACCCCTTCAGGCTCAAGAGCTTCAAATATTTTCTTATAGAATTTTATTTTATCTTTTTTTGTTTCCAAGTGATGAAGCGCCAGTGAGGATACAATAGCATTATACTTTTTATCAAAATCAAATTTTGTTATGTCCTTTAGATAAAAGTTGACATTGTTGTATTTTTTCATTCTGATTTTGGCCTTGGCTATCATGTTCTCAGCAAAGTCAAGGCAAGTGAGATTGGAATTGGGAAATCTCTCTTTTATGTTCATTGAGACGTATCCAGTTCCACATCCCAAATCGATTATATTGATTGAATCGGAATTCTTAAACGGGATAGCTGAAACTAGGGCATCAATCATTTGAGTATAATGCGGAACTAATTTTAGAATAATATTATCAAATTCAGAAGCTTCATCTTCGAAGTGTTTTTTTACTCCTTTCATGACTAAGACTATAACTTCTATATTAATTAACTTAACGATTTAAAAAGAATAAAAGAAAAAATTAATTTATTAGTTTCCCCTGTGGTAACTCCTTGAGTTATTCCTTCTATTTGATTGTCTTCTATTACCCTGGGAATACCTTCTTGGCTCTTGAGAATATCTTTCATTGTCTACTGTAATGGCCATAATTTTCTTTAAATATGGTCTTTCTACGCTTTCAATTGTAAATGATGGATAGGTGTCAAGTATTTTTGTAAAATTTGCATAATCCCTGTCTGTCAATAGATTGATTACCTTTCCAGATTCTCCAGCCCTTGCAGTCCTTCCGATTCTGTGGACATAGTCATTGGAATCATTTGATATGTCATAGTTATAGATGTGGGAGACGTTGTTGATGTCAAGACCTCTTGCAGCAACATCTGTACATACCAATACACCTGCTTTAGAGTCGTTGAATTGTTTGATACTTTTTGTACGCTTGTTTTGTGTCAATCCACCGTGAATTGCGATAGCTTTTATGTTATTTGCTCTAAGGTTTTTTACAACATAATCTGTAGTATTCCTGGTGTTACAGAAGATCATTGCAAGCTCTGAATTTTCAGTTTCTAATAGGTGTACAAGAAGTGACAATTTCATGTTTCTTGGTATGTCGTAATAGACCTGTTTAAGTTTTTCTGGGTCTACCATTTTTTCTGCAGTTACGCTAGTTGGTTTAATCATGTACTTATTGGCCAATCTTTTGATATCTCTTGAAATAGTTGCAGAGAAAAATAAGGTTTGCCTGTCTGTTGGACATTCTGATATAATTTTCTCAACATCTTCTAAAAATCCCATGTCAAGCATCCTGTCTGCTTCATCCAAGACAAGGATGTTGATTTTAGAAATATTTATTGTTCCTCTCTGGAGGTGATCCATCAATCTGCCTGGAGTAGCTACCACTACCTCAGCTTTTGGGATATCCCTAATCTGTTGATTAATTGGAACTCCTCCGTAAACTGAAATAATCCTCAAATTTTTCTGACTTGAAATTTCCTTCAAGGCATCTTTTACCTGTTCTGCAAGTTCTCTAGTTGGGGTCAGGACCAATGCCTGTAACCCTTCCTTTGGGTTTACCTGCTCAACTATACCGCATCCAAAGGCAAGTGTTTTACCTGAGCCTGTTGATGATTCTCCAATTATGTCTTTTCCAGCCATTATACCCGGTATAGACATTTTCTGTATCTCTGTAGGAGTGTTAAATCCTAATTTTTTTATGGCTATGAGTAGCTGATTACTTAAGCCTAAGTTTTCAAAATTCATTTATTTACCTCTTATAAATTCAGCATTGCCCTAGAAAAAGCGAAATGTTCAAAATTGAGCAAGTGCCCCCTCAAAAATAGTAATGCTCTTGTACCTAAGGGACCAAAATCCCTTTATAAGTGTTACTGATATTAAAAATAAGAATTTAAAAAAAATAAATAATTTAAGGAACTATAAGATCGACCTGGATTGTGTCAAATACACCGTTATCAGAGTATGCCATCATAGTAATCTTATATGTTCCTGAAGGAACATTTGGACCAACTTCAAATGTCGCTTGATAAGTTCCAAGATTGTGGGCTTTGATCTTCTGGGTATCAGGTGTTAT
>JBDKUY010000032.1:0-45428 GCA_039679445.1 Methanofastidiosum sp.
GTATGGACCAAACATGTCACGCAAAGTAGAAGTTATAGTGAATGGTCCGCTTAATCTTGGTGAAGAAGTGGTAGAAATATACGAGCGAAAAGTTAGTGCATACGGTAACGGTGCAAAAGTAGATGCCAAGAAGAAGTACATAGGCTATCGAGCCTATGTGATTATTGTAAAAGACTGAGCCTGCACACTGTTTGGAGCAGAGCAGAAGGAATTATGTCCCACAGCCAAAATAAACCATAAGTTTAAATAATATATTCACTAATAAATATTATATTTTAATGGTTAAAGAGGGGGTTTTTATGGATTTAATGTCAGGTGCTGAAGGTCAGTTCACTAATAAACTATTGATAGATATTTCTGGCACGATAAAAGGATTTGTAAAAAATGTTGACATTGAGATGGTAGAAGGTAAAATTCTTATTCATATGAAACTTGGGCAGAGTGCCGAGAGTTACGGCCTTTCTCGTTCAGAATCAAAACTTTTGAGATTTGAAACAAAGATTACTATAGTAGCAGATGAAATAGTGTCTGTTGGAAAAGATTGTATAGTGGTATCAAAGGGGAAACTTCCCCCATTAGAAGAAATAAAAAAAGCGAAAATGTACAAAGCAGAAAATGATAGTTTGAAAATAAAGCTCAACGAGTTAAATGATGAAGTAGAAAACTCATTGAGAAAACTGAAAGTCTTAAAAGAAGATAAATCTGAACTTGAATTTAAATTGAATAAAATGCTTAAGATGGAAGAAGAATTTAACGAATTAAGACTGAAATGTGCAAAACAAGAGGGAGAACTAGAAGCATCTAAAAGATTTATTCAAAAACTTGATGCTAACGATTCCATAATCAAATCTTCTCCATTTGTTGCTTCAGAACCATCGTACAAACCAATTGAAGATGAGATCGAAGAAAAACTTGATCAAGATAAACAAAATAAATTTGATGAAATAATGAAGGACGAATTTGCTCTTTTCGGAGAAGAAGAGAAGTTAGAAAATGAACCTAGAGAGTTAAATATTACAAAAGAGAGAAGTATTCCGGTAAACGAAACTTCTATTGATGGCGATGAATGCATATCTAACAATTCATTTGGGAAAGAAAATCCATTCAGAAAATTTAGTAAAGAATATAAAAAAGAGGATGACCTATAAAATAGATTAAAAGCCTAATAGTTCTGCCCCAAAAATCTGTAATAGTATGCCGACTACTATGACGAAAACACAGATCATGACTACTACTTCAGGACGGATTTTTAATCCTCCTTCGTCTTCATCAAAATATCTGATGAGTCCAGCACCAGTTGCGGGCATTGCACCCCCAACATCTTGCGGTTTTCTCTTTACCATATAATCACTAACAAAAAAAAGTTTATTCATTATATAAATTTATCGTAATGAGGGAGTAAAATGACTTTAGACGAGATTATAATAAGGGATTTCTTAAAATTCAGTATACCTAGCGATAGGGCCCTTGCAATAGAAACAATGAAGAAAAATGATATATCTGAGCTAATCGTATTTAAAGAAGGCACTGACACATTTCTTGGCATTATTAATATTAATGATATACTTTCAAAACCAGAAGAAGAACAATTGGCCTTAATAATGAGGAGAGAAATCCCAGTTATAAATAAGAAAGATAATATTGAAAAAGTCATTTCATTATTTTTAAGTGGAGATTTTTATTATCTGCCCATAGTCGATAATGGCAATGTTATTGGTATTATCTCTTTAAAACAACTACTTCCTTTAGTCAGTAAAAAGTATAAACTTAAAAAATCAATCGCCGAGTATATCGATCACAATTATTTCATGAGTGTATGGGAAAAAACCCCTACATATATTGCTTCTAAAGTAATGTTAAACTTTAAAGTTTCATTTCTTGGCGTTCTTGACGAAAAAGGAAAATTTGTAGGATTATTAGATACCACGGATATGATCCGTTCAGGAGAAATAATAAGTGGGATTACAGAATCAGATGCTACAAAAGGCGAGTCTGGAGATGATTGGGATTGGAACTGGAAATCCTCAGTGCTAATCGGCACTAGCAATTTCTACTTACCAAATAAGCCAGTTTCAAACTACTTGAAAAAGGAATATTCGACAATTAATGAGAATTTATCAATATCTCAAGCAATTGAAACGCTTCAAAAAGACGGAACAAGGTATATCGCCGTAATTGGGGAAGATAACGCGCTTATTGGTATCCTGAGAGATGTTGACATTCTCAAGGCTTTTAAAGGCTTAATCTAGCCAGATTATAAGAGAAACATTTATATGCAATCTTAAGACAACAACTTTAAATTTTGAAGGGGTAAAAATGGTAGAAACCATTATCAATGACAGTGTTATAGAGAGAGTTTCAGAAATTGCTAGATTAAAGCTTTCTGATAAAGAAAAAGAAAAATTCCGCGAAGAATTTGAGAGAATTCTTGAAGAATTTTCAATTATTGATGAGATTAAAGTTGGCGAAAAAGAACTTTATTATGTTGTGGAAAACGTCAACGTTTTGAGGAAAGATTCAGAACCAAAACCCTTCAATAATATTAACAGAATTAGATCTAACTTTAACAAAATAGAAGACGATTTTATAGTCGTTCCAAGAAATCTTTGATTTAGTGATATCATGTTTACTAGAGATCTCATTGAGGATTTATTATCCAAGTCAGTAGAAGAACATCTTCATAAAAAAATTAAAGAGATTGAAAAAAGGAATAAGGAAATAAACGCTTTTATTACCCTGAGTAACGAGGAAGCCGAAAAATCTTCAAAAGAAATCCAGAAAAAAATAAACGATGGAACTCAGGGAAAGCTTTCTGGTCTTGTTATTTCTATTAAAGATAACATTGCAGTCTCTAATACTAGAATGACTTGTGGTTCAAAAGTATTAGAGAATTATATAGCACCCTACGATGCAACTGTTACTAAGTTGATTAAGAAAGAAGATGGAATCATAATTGGTAAGTGCAACATGGATGAATTTGCATGTGGCTCAGATGGAACTTCTTCTTATTTTGGTCCAACTAAAAATCCTAGAAATGTTGATTATGTACCCGGTGGAAGTTCTTCAGGAAGTGCAGCTTCAGTTGCTGCAGATTTTTCTGATCTATCTATAGGTAGCGATACAGGTGGTTCAATAAGGTGCCCCGCAAGTTTTTGTGGTGTATATGGATTCAAACCAAGTTATGGATTAGTTTCTAGATATGGTCTTTCTGATATGGCCATGAGTCTAGAAGGCCCAGGACCTTTTGCAAAAGATACTTACGGAATAGCACTTTTACTCGACGTCATTTCTGGTAAAGACACTAGAGATACGGTAACTGTTCAAAGTAATAACTCATATCTTAAAACAGTTGAAAACTTTAAAGATGGCGATATTAAAAACATGAAGATTGCATACGCTAAAGAGTTTTTTGAAGGCGTAGATGAAAATATTAAAAACATGATACTTGACAAAATTGGGATGCTCGAATCTCAAGGTGCAAAAATAGAAGAAGTTTCACTTCCAAACATAAAATACTCTATACCTATATATTATTTAGTTGTGTTCAGCGAGTTCTCATCAGCAATGTCGAAATTTGATGGATTTAAATACGGCCATTATGCAGGGGGGCAAGATATAGTAGAAGCCGTTTCTAATACAAGAGAAACTTCAATGGGTACTGAAGTCAAGAGAAGGGTTCTACTTGGAACATTTATCACTATGGAAGAATTTAAAGGCAGATGGTACACAAAAGCTCTGAAGGCGAGAAGCGCCATCAAAGAGGACTTTAAAAGAATTTTTAATTCATATGATTTACTTATTGGCCCAACTATGCCCACACTCCCTTGGAAAATAGGAGAAAGAATCTCCGACCCCCTAGCTATGTATTCTTCAGACATACTTACTGTGAGTGCAAATCTTGCAGGTATTTGCGCCTCAAGTCAGCCTGTCGGTGAAGTAAAAGGCCTTCCTGTGGGATTACAACTTCACGCTGATAGCTTATCTGAGTCTAAATTGCTTAAAGGCATGAGGGCAGTAGAAATAGCCTGTGGGGGAATGTAATTGCAGCAGCTTCACGAGGATAAATACAAAGATTTGAACCTAAAAATAGGTCTTGAAATACATGTCCAATTGAAAACTAATCAAAAGATTTTTTGTGAGTGCTCATCCGACTATATTAATTCTCCCCCAAACAATAATATTTGCCCTATATGCACGTCACAACCTGGATCAAAACCGATGGGGATAAATGAAACGGCGCTAGAAAATCTCCTAAAAATAGGTTTATTCTTAGGTTGCAAAGCATACGAAAAGCCTTTCTATGTCCAAAGAAAACATTATTTTTATCCTGACCTACCTTCAAACTATCAGAGAACATCCCAACCTATTTTAGGAAACGGCGTCTTTATGGGCGTTGGTATATGGGAGATACATATTGAAGAAGACCCCGGTAGGTATGAGCTTAGAGAAGGTAAAGTTGACTTTAACAGATCAGGTGTACCCCTGGCAGAAATAGTAACTGCACCAGAAATAAAATCTCCCGAATATGCAAGAGAATTTTTGAGAGATCTTTTATTATCCCTTGAATATTTAGGTGTGATAAGAGGAGAATCAGGATCTATTAGGGCAGATGTTAACATCTCGATAATGGGCGGAAATAGAATTGAAATAAAAAATGTCAACTCTGTGAAGGGTATCTACAAAGCTTTGAAATATGAGATTGTTAGGCAGAAAGCTGTTCTACAGAGGGGTGGAACGATAATGATGGAGACAAGGCATTTTGATGAAGCAAGCATGATAACTAAAACCTTGAGAAAAAAAGAAACAGTTGCTGACTATAGGTATATCCCTGACCCAGATCTAGTTCCAGTTTATATTAGCTCGGAGATGCTAAATGAAATTGAGTCAGTACTCCCGGAATCCCCTCATGCGAAAAAGAAGAGATTTATGGAAGAATATTCATTAGGAGAAGAAATAGTTGATTCCTTGATATCTGATCTTTATCTATCCGATTTATTTGAAGAGTCTGCAAAAAATTCAAACCCTCTTGAAGCTGGTAAGTGGTGTGCAACTGAACTTAAACGAAGATTAAATGAAAAAAACTTGTCAGTTTCAACATCAAATATTAACTCAAAACACATATCCGATATGGTAGGATTCATCGAAAGGGGAGAACTTTCTGTGAAAAACGCTAAGTGGATTATTGAAGATGCTGTTGATAGCGGTGAAGAAATCCCAGTTCTCATGGATAAAAAGAACTTTTATCAGATTAGTTCTGAGGACACATTAGTTGGAATAATAGAAAAGATTATAGCTGATAATCCAAAAGCTGTTTCAGACTTTAAATCTGGAAATCAAAATGCATTACACTTTTTATTTGGCAAAGTTGTCAATGAAACAGAAGGCAGGGCAGAACCTTCAAAAACAATAAAATTACTTAAAGATAAATTATGTGCGGTGGCTTAAATGCTTAAAAGAACATGTTATTCAAATAATTTAAAGGATGGCGAGGAAGTTGTACTCGCTGGATGGGTTCATGAGAGGAGGGACCTTGGCGGGATTAAATTTATTTTGTTAAGGGATAGAGAGGGAATTGCCCAGATTACTGCACCCAAAAAGAAAGTCTCTGAAGAGATTTTTAAATTAATGGATTCTTTAGGAAGAGAATGGGTCATTGCAGTTAAAGGAAATACAAAAGCATCTCCCCAAGCTCCAGGTGGACTTGAAGTGATACCTAGCGAAATAGAAATAATAAATATGGCAGAAGCAAGTCTTCCCCTTGACCCGTCTGAAAAAGTTGATGCGGATATTGACACAAGACTCGACAACAGGTTCATGGATATACGAAAACCAAGGGTAACTGCTATTTTTAAGATTAGAAGTGAAATCTTAAGGGCCGCAAGAGAGTACCTTTTGGGCCAAGCATTTGTAGAAATTCAAACTCCAAAGATAAGCGCTTCAGGCACTGAAGGTGGAACTGAACTTTTCCCACTTTCATATTTCGAAATAGAAGCTTTTCTAGCACAGTCTCCTCAGCTATACAAACAGACTATGATGGCTACTGGGATGGACAGAGTTTTTGAGATGGCTCACTACTTCAGAGCTGAAGAGTCCAACACAAGAAGACACCTTTCAGAATCTGATGCTGTAGATATAGAAATGTCATTTATTGAAAACGAAGACGATGTTATCTATATTCTTGAGAATCTAGTTTCTCACATCTTGAAATGCGTTAACGATAATAAAAAGAACGAGCTCGCTTTATTGGGCGTCGAAGTAAATACTCCTTCTACACCTTTCAGAAGAGTCAAATATGAAGAGGCAATATCTCTTCTTCAAGAAAGTGGATTTAATGTTCACCACGGTGAAGATTTAGGTACAGAATCGGAAAAAGCTTTAGGAAACATTGTCAAGGAAAAATATGGTGATGATCTTTACTTCTTGACAAAATACCCCCTATCTACTAAACCATTTTATACTAACTTTGATGGCGAGACAGCAAGGGCGTTTGATTTGGACTATAAAGGTGTTGAAATAAGTTCAGGTGGCCAGAGAATCCATAATGTAGAAGTTCTTAAAACAAGAATAAAAGAAAAAGGGCTGCCTGTGTCATCATTTGAAGCATATCTCAAGCCTTTTAGATATGGAATGCCACCCCATGGTGGATTTGGTCTTGGCATAGATAGGCTCATAATGCAGATGCTAAATCTAGAGAATATACGAGAGGGTGTGTTATTTCCTCATGATAGAAGAAGGCTTGAACCATAGAAAATATTTTATTTATTTTTTTTAGATTACTTTTTCATATTTATGCCAATAAAGATTCAAATTTATATTTATTAAAAATATTATTTGAATAAAGTTTATAAATTCTATAGAATAAGCATAGTTTATGGGTGGGATTAAATATTATAGTACTAATCGGAATATTAACGAGGCCGGATTTATACCCTTTAAGGGGCTTGTGAGTTTTAAAGATGCACTTATGATGGGGCAGGCTCCTGATGCAGGACTATTCATGCCTGAAAGAATTCCTAATATTTCAAAAGGGGAGCTTGAAGATCTAAGAGAAAAGAGATATTTTGAAGTAGCTCACACAATTTTAGAGAAATTCCTTTATGGCGACATTGAATCTGATCATCTATTCAAATTATGTAAAGAAGCATATAATTTTAGAGTGCCAATTGAAAAAGTACACGATAGAAATTATGTTCTAAGACTTGACCAAGGCCCAACTGCTTCCTTTAAAGATTTTGCCGCTAGAATGATGGCACGACTTATGGGCGCACTAAAAGATGAAAAAAAATCATTGAACATTCTTGTTGCAACTTCTGGGGACACAGGCAGTGCAGTCGGTGAAGCGTTCAAAGGCGTAAACGGGATAAATGTATTTATTCTATACCCTGAGGGGGAAGTATCAGGCAGACAGAAAAAACAACTTGATACAATAGGGGGTAATGTAACAACACTTGCTGTTGGCGGCAAATTTGATGATTGTCAGAATCTTGTAAAAATGGCATTTCAGGACAAAGACTTGGCCAATTTGAACTTAACATCTGCCAATTCAATAAACATAGGAAGAATTCTCCCACAGATGATCTATTATTTTTATGCGTATCTTGAAAAATCCGAAGAAGGTGAAAAAGTTCTAATTTCCGTTCCATCAGGAAATTTTGGGAATTCCCTTGGATGTGAATTTGGTAGGAGAATGGGGTTACCCCTTCATAAACTCGTAATGGCAGTAAACGAAAATGACGAATTTCCTAGATATCTAAATAATGGAAATTATCAAAAACTTTCTCCTTCAAAAGCTTGTATATCTAGTGCGATGAACGTAGGGCACCCCTCAAATTTAGCAAGGTTCTTTGAACTTTATGGGGGAACTGTTGATAAATCAGGAAAAGTTCACAAATATCCAGACTTGAAAAAAATGCAAACAAATTTATTTTCGGTAAGCATATCAGACCAGAAAACAAGAGATACAATAAAAAATGTTTATGCAAAATATAATGTAGTCCTAGAACCTCATGGGGCTGTGGGCTGGGCTGGGCTTGAAGCATATTACCGCGATAATGGAGATTATCCACTATCAATTTCTTTAGAAACAGCACATCCTGCAAAGTTCCCTGAAGAAATTAAGTCACTCCTAGGATTTGAGCCAGAACTACCCGAATCGATGAAAGATGTAGATATGAGACAAGGCTGCCCAATAAGAATAGAAAATGACTATTTAAAATTAAAGAAATTCTTGGAATCTACAATAGAAAACAAGTAATATCCGACTATTTTTATTCTTATTGTATATTAATCAAAAATTTTATTTTTTATTACCGCAATACTTAAATGTATATAAATATAATGAATATATATTATGGAGGAATAATATGGAAAGCAAAGGGGAGAGGATTGTTACCCTTGACCCAACAACTAGGCATGAAGGGCATGCAAAACTTGTTCTTCACGTGGATGAAGAAGGAATAGTTGAAAGAGCATATTATATCTCAACGACAATGGTAAGAAGTTTTGAATCATTGACTTTAGGTAGGACTTATGAGTTTACTCCTAGAGCTTCAATGAGAATATGTGGATTATGCCCAATATCTCATGCAGAGGCATCATGTCAAGCAATTGAAGGGGCATTCGGACTTGAAATACCCCAAGATGCATTAATATTAAGGGAAATTCTCGGTCTTGCAAGTAAGATGCAAGATCATGCGCTTCACCAATTTCTAATTCTTAATGACATAATAGACGATGAAAAAATTAAAAATGAATCTATTGAAAGAATTCAAGAACTTAGAAGAATCGGACAAAAAATGAAGGATATTGTAGGGGGAGAAGCAATCCACCCTTCTAATTACTGCGTAGGTGGTTTTCATACCAATGTAAGCCAGAGAGCCGCAGCAAGTTTGTACAGACTTGTAAGAAAGTATGAGAAGAATGCACATCTACAAAAAGATTTGTTTATTGAATCAATAGAAAAGAAACTTGAAAATTTACCAAATAACATTGGGATATCCAATTCCAGTATTTTGGCCACACATATGACCTATGGGGATAGAAAAGAAATTAATATTGAAGCAATAAGAGAAGTAATCCCTTCTAGATTCTATGGAAAAGAGGAGGAAGGCAGAACAACAAATACAATGATTCCTCTTTATTATGGTGAAACTGTTGAAACAGGGCCAAGGGCAAGATTTATCAAATTCAAAAGATTTTCAGGTGATTCAGCACTGTATATCAACGTTGCAAGAGCAAGAGAAATGTTAGTCATGGTATATAGGGCGGAAGAACTTTTGGACCAGTTAGACGTTAACGGTAAGACAAAACCAGAACATATTACAGTTAAAGCGGGGGCGGGCGTTGGAGTTTACGAAGCTCCAAGAGGGACTTTAATACACATGGCAAAAACTGATCACAATGGAATAATGAGAGATTACAGGATAATATCCCCTACAACTTGGAATATTCCGACCATAGGCAAGGCCATAGAAGGCTCGCCTCAAGAATATGCTGAAGTCATTATGAGATCATATGATCCGTGTCTTGATTGTGCAACACACTGCATAATTGTTAAGGATACAGATGGGAAGATCATCGAAAGGAGGTATTTGTAATGGAATACTTGGGTAAGGAGAATCTTATATTGGGTTGCGGTAATCCTCTTTTTGGTGATGATGGATTTGGTCCAGAATTTGTTAGAAAAATCAAGGATGAAAAAATTGAAGATAAGTTTCACAATCTTGCAGTAATAGATTGTGGTTCTGGTATATCCCCATTCCTGAATCTAATCAACGCTTCAAGACATAAAATAAAAAATCTGTATATAATTGACTGTGGAGATTTCAAGGGAAAACTTGGAGACGTATTGGTCTTAGATGGGAAAGAAATAGCTTCTGAAGACTTCATAAAATCTTCACATAGTATGAATGTTCCGCATGAAATAAATAGATTTTCTTCTAATGTCAAGTTAATATTAGTTCAGGGAAACGTAGATCCAAACAGCATGGGTCTCGAGATGAATGAAGAAGTTCGGAACGCTATTGATAAAGTTCAAAATATTATTATTAGTTTTATGGGGGGAGCGCAGTGAAACCAAAAGTTGGCGTATTTCAGTTAGCATCATGTTCAGGATGCCTTTTATCTCATCTTGACACAGGTAAGATTACACAATTTCTCGAAGAATATGATGTAAAATATTACCCCCTAGTTATGGACGCTCGAAAAATACCAGAGGAGCTAGATCTGGCTGTATTTGAGGGAGCAGTAGCAACAATTGAAAAAGGGCACATGAAACTTGTAACAGATATAAGAAAAAAATCAAAAAAAGTTGCGGCTTTAGGTGCATGTGCTGTAACCACGGGAGTCCTAATGCACTCTGCAGGAAATCAAATGCCTATGCCAGAAACAGATGCATTTTTACCAATTAGTGAACTTGTAAAAGTAGATTATGCTATACCTGGCTGTCCACCCAGCCCTGAAATAATCGAAAGATTTTTTGACGCATTCTTACGAAACGATGAGAAATATCTCCAGGCTTTCACAAACATTGAAGAGAATTCGGAGATTAATATTAGATACATAACTCAAAGAGCACTCTGTATTTCGTGCGGGCTTTGTACCGCAGTATGCCCCACTTTGGCTTTATCAGATATAGAAGGAAAACCAGTTTTAAGAGATGAAATATGTGTAAAATGCGGGGAATGCAGATTTCAATGCCCAAGAAGTTACATGCCTTTAGAATACATAAATGAAACGGTCTTCAAAGATGAAAGTACATCCATTGATGAATATCTTGGGAGATATATGTCAATCTATACCGTAAGGGCTACTAATCAAGAGATATTAAAAACTGCACAAAGCGGCGGAACAACAACAGCGCTTATGAATTATTGTCTTGACTCTAGGATAATTGATGGTATTTTAACAGGTGGCAAAGACAAAGAGAAGTACTGGCTTGCAAGGTCTGCACTTGTAACTGATTACGATGAACTCCTTGAAACAACTGGAACAACGTACAATCTATGCCCAACATTAAACATACTAAAAGATGCTGCAACTTCAAATTATCTCAAAAATATAGCCATAGTTGGCCTTCCATGTGTCCATCAGGCAGTAAGAAAACTTGAGATATATCCTCTATCCCTCAGAAGTGTAATTGACAAAATTTCCCTCAGAGTTGGATTGTTTTGTACACATAATTTCAGATACAATGCAATGCTAAAGATGATGGAAGAGTTAGGTGAAATACGGGCTGAAGATACATACAAAGTAGACATAGGTGCAGGTAATTACGTCATTTACTCTGTTTCTGGGGATATCCAAAAGATACCTATTGACATAGTCAGAGAGTACGAACAAGAAAGTTGTTCAATCTGCCCAGACTTTACTTCAGAACTATCCGATATATCTATTGGTTCAATTGGTGCACCAGAAGGGTGGAATACTGTGATTATAAGAACTAAAACAGGCAAGAAAGCTTTTGAAGCTGCTGTCAAAGAAGATTACCTCGAAATCGGAAAAGAAAGTAAAATCCCTGTTGATATAGAGCTTGTAAAAAAACTTTCAAAGATTAAAAAGAACAGAAGTAAAAAGAAAATAGAGAAAAGGAAGATGTACAATCTAAAAGTGCCATTCTAGCGATAAAATCCTTTATGGATGACCAAATTGGACCTTCTAAACCTTTAAAGAATTAGTTTTTTATTTTTATTATTGTTTAGCAATATTTAATTTCTAATTTTTACATTGTCTACTATTTTTAGCGAAAACTTTATATATTAGTATAGCAATAATAATTAATATTACTGATATTATAGAGTATCATTAGCTAAAAAATAGAGGGCATTAAGATATGAATATGGCTAGAATAAAATTTTTAAATATTCAAAAATCAAATGTCATTCCTATATTTTTTGTAATCTTGATACTCCTATCTGTTATTTCTGCTAATGAAATGTTTGTGAAATTTACAAACAAGCCGAAAGGCGATATGATAATGTCCATGAGATTAATTGATTATTCTCAAGACTCCGTGGGCAAACTTCTCGTTACCACAGGATTCAAAAGAGGGGAATCCTATGAAAATGGATATATTTATCTTTTAAACTATAATGGTGAGATAATCTGGAATAAGGAGATAGGAAATGTTGATAGCACTATGGCTTCAATAAGAGACTCACTTTCTGACCCACCAGATCCAGATACGACAAGATTTTATCCACAGGACGCTTATGGGATCGATTTTAATGGTAACGGGCAAAAAGATATTTTATTATTGACTGAATCTCATTTTTATATACTTACTGAGCAGGGCATATCTAAAAAATATTTTAAATCTGTTCCAGTCAGTGAAATCAAAGGGGGGGATATATTTGGCGACGGTAAAGAAGTGGCCCTTTTAGCAGGAGTCAACGCCAGTATTATTAGTTATGATGGTTATGATTATAATTTTTCAACAATTGCAATTCCATCAAAGCCCTTAAGTAGTATTACTTCAGCAAATCTAGATTCTGATATTGAAAGAGAAGTTATAACTGGGGGGGCTAATGTTTCTGTTTATGATTATAATTCTTCAACAAAGGCATGGAATATGATAAATTCCTATGCTACAGGGATGGACATCAAGAAAGTTATAGCTGTTAATCTTGACAATGGAAGTGAATATCAAGTGGGCGATGAAAAAATAGAGATTATTGCATTGTCAGAAAAATATGTATATTGTTTCCATACAAAAGAACCTGATACCCTAAACCTCTTGTGGCTTTACCCGATTAAACAAGGATCAGATTTGATAGTAGCCAATATTTGTGGTGATGGCAACCTTGAAATAATTGCAGCGGGAGAAAAAGTTTATGTTCTGGATAAGACTGGCGCAAGAATATGGGAAAGTAACCTTGGAAAGGCAATATCTAATGTACATTCCTCCGATCTCAATGAAGATGGATATGGGGAGATCGTCGCCGGCTCTTCTTCTACTTACAGATTTAGCAATGCATATGGAAAAATATTTCTCTTAGACGGATTTGGTCATCTTTTATGGCAATCTACTGATAATTATATGACTGAGTATGTTGTCATCAAAGATATGGATCACAATGGAACTCTTGATTTAGTCCTGGCAGATTACGCTAATGTTATTTCGGGCTATGAGAACATGATGGGTGCAAATAAGGCAGATATGTATTTCAGTCAGGCTTTAAGTTCATTCGATAACGAAAATTATAGAGATGCCCTCGTATACTTTAAAATGGCTAGAGAAGAATATAATAAAGATAAAAATACCAATAAAACTTTAGAAGCGGATGGCTATATCCAAAAATGTGAGCTTTTTTTGAATACTGGCTCTTCTTATGAGATGGGAGTATATTTCTTTGATATGGGAGAATACCAGAAGTCAATACTTTATTTTGAAGAGGCAAAAGAAGCATCAATTAACAAACAAGACTTCGACGCAGCATTAAAAGCAGATGAGATGATTGAAAAGGCAAATAGGTATGTGGAAGCTCAGACTTATCTTGATGAGGCCAATAAATACATTTCTGAAGAAAACTTTGACAAAGCTTATTCTACCTATAATAGTGCACTCGCAATTTATCAAAGATTTGGAGATAACCAAAAGATTTCTTTAATTCAGAATAACATTTTAAAAATTGATAATTATAACAAGGCTTTGGAATATTTTGACATGGGCAAGAAATACTTTTCTTCAAAAGATTACCAAAATGCAAAATCATACTTCCAAAAAGCAAGTGCAGAATTCAATAATCTTGGCGATGTAGGGAAAGTATCTTCGTGTGAAGATTATATCTCCAAATGCAACCAACTTCTCGAATCATCTAAAGGTATAAGTTCTGTTAATAACATGCTTCTTTATGGCGGTATACTTATAGGATTCTTACTTTTGATAGTATTACTACTATTTTTCTTACTCCTTAAGTGACCAAAACGTTTTTTAATCAATATCTTACTTTCTCATTATGCCCAAACTTTCATTAAGAGAAGTTTTTTCTGTTTCAAGCCAGAGTCTTCATATCACGATATTCCTACCTTTCTTAGTTCCAACACTCTTCTATATCCTAACAACGTCTTACCTCTTTCAATACCTCGGCGAGGGGCTCCTGTTATTCCAAAAAGGCGGAGATGCTCTGGCATTTGTATACCAATGGGCCGTATTTATTTTAATTGCATTATTGATTTATTTAATTCTCATGATATTTGCATTTAATCTCTCTTCAATTTTATTAAGGGACTTTGCAACTAGCGGTAAAAAGAACTATATTAATTCAATAAAAGAGGCATATTCCAAGATCTTTAAAGTTCTGATTGTGAATATAATGGCCTTTATTATATTTTTAACAGGAATTTTATTCTATGCCGTCCATCCTATTCTTATAATAATGGGATTCTTTTTGGCACCTTTTCTCTGCTTTGTGTCCCCTTCAATAGTAATAGATAACTTGCCTCCCTTTAAAGCGATAAAAAATAGTATAGTATTGGCTCTACATTATACAACGCCTTCTTTTTTCTTATTCCTCTTTTCATTTTTTGTATTAGTTGCAATTCCCCTATCTATTTCATCTCTCCTATACTACTTTTTTTCAGCCGATTTATTGGGAAAATTTATTATATATGGAATCCCTATACTAGAAATGATATTTGCAACATATATTGTCATATTGCTAACAGTTGCATATCTCAACTACAGAGGGTATTAAATGCTCTACAAAGAGCTTGTTGATGTATATGAAAAATTAACTTCAACTAACTCTAAACTTGAGAAGAGGGATATTTTATCTGATTTCTTTTCAGTAGTGCCTGATGAGATTTTACCTTTTGTCACAGGTCTACTGGCAGGGTATGTTTTTCCCAAATGGACTGAAAAGGAACTAGGTATAGGCCCAAAACTTTTGTTGAAAGTTATATCTAAGATAACAGGGATAACTGAAGAAAAAGTTGAAAAATTTGTATATTCTTCGGGGGACTTTGGGGAAGGTATTGAAAAGGCAATAGAACAAAAAAAGCAACAAACATTCTTTGACATTAAAATTGAAATAACATACCTAATGGATCTTTTTGAAAAAGTTTCTGCTTACGGGGGAAAGGGCTCGCAAGACAAAAAAATAAAGTATCTTTCTGAATTATTTTCGGCAGCGTCGCCAATTGAGGCGAGATATCTATCCAAGACAATTCTTGAGCAGATGAGAACTGGGGCGGCAGAAGGAATAATTGTTGATGCAATATCTAAGTTCTCTGGGATTCCCAAAAAAGATGTTGAAAAAGCTTATTTGTTGACAAATGATCTAGGTTTAATAGCGCTCTACTCTAAAAAAGGGATTGACGAACTATCTAAATTGGACGTGACTGTGGGAAGGCCCTTAAAACCAATGCTTGCTCAAATAGGAGGGTCTATTGAATTAGCCCTTAAAGATATAGATGAGCCAGAAATGGAAGTTAAATATGATGGGGCTAGAATTCAAGTACACAAATCAGGAGATACAATAAAAATATTTTCTAGACGTTTAGAAAATATTACAGATGCACTACCTGAAGTCTTGTCTGCGCTAAAACAGACATTAATCCCTGAGACTATTATATGTGAAGGTGAGGTAGTCGCATATAAAGATGGAAAGATAGCGCCATTCCAATATGTTTTAAGAAGGCTCAGAAGAAAATACCAGATTTCAGAGCTATCTGAAAAAATACCCTTGAAACTTTTTCTTTTTGATTGTCTTTTAATCGGAAAAAGGTCTCTAATCGATTTAACATTAAAGGAAAGAAGGGATATTTTAGTTTCCTCAATAAAAGAATCAGAACTTGTAAAAATTGCTGAAAATAAGATATCAAAAGATCCTTTAGAGATTAAAGATTTCTACAATAAATCTATCAGCGATGGCCATGAAGGCATTATGATAAAAGACTACTTATCCCAGTACCAACCTGGTGCAAGAGGTAAAAAATGGCTAAAAATTAAACGTACCTTAGAAACACTGGATTTAGTTATAATCGGGGCTGAATGGGGAGAAGGGCGAAGAAAAAAATGGCTTTCGTCTCTACTTCTTGGTATAAGGGATGAAGAAGGTAAATTCTTAACAATAGGGAAAGTAGCAACAGGGCTTTCAGATGAACTTTTCACTGAGATCACAGAACAACTAACTCCCTTGATTTTGGAAGAAAAAGGTAAAACAGTAACAATAGTTCCAAAAATTGTCGTCGAAGTTCTTTATGATGAAATGCAGCATTCTCCTAAATACGAAAGTGGATTTGCACTGAGATTCCCTCGGGTATTAAGAATAAGGGATGACAAAGACGCCTACGATTCTGATACAATATCTCGCGCATTTGAAATATATGAGGCACAAGAGAAAACTTTTTAAATAGATTGTAAACTTAAAAAATATTAAAGTTTACAATAGGTGTATTAATGCTAAAATCAAAAGAACTTTCTCTTGTTGCATTGTTTGCAGCACTTACTGCAGTTGGAGGATTTATTTCAATTCCTTTTTATCCAGTGCCTTTGACGCTTCAAGTATTTTTTGTCTTACTCTCTGGTGCAATTTTAGGAAAAAAATTGGGTGCGTTAAGTCAGATAATATATCTTGGCCTAGGTGCAATAGGTGCTCCAGTTTTTCATAATTTCACAGGCGGAATCGGAATTTTACTTGGTCCAACTGGTGGTTTTATTATTGGATTTGTACCAGGTTCTTATGTGGCCGGTTTATTTTATGAAAAATTCAACAGCAATAAAATCCATTTTTCTGGGCTTTTAGTATCTATTGTCCCAATATATCTAGTAGGAGTACTATGGCTATCGTTTATTACCGGGATGTCACTAGAAAAAGCTATTCTCGTGGGGGGAATTCCCTTTATTCCTGGAGATTTTGTAAAATCAATTATAGTATTTCTAGTTGAAAAAAAAGTCAAAAATTATCTCAAATTCAATATTTGATTTATATTTTTTCAATTTATATCTCTAATTTTGGAGGAACGGCTATATTACACAACTTTTATAAATACATTTATAAATTACTCCTTATAAATTATATTATAATCTTGGAGGTATTCTTTGTCCGAATCTAAATTAGGTAAGTATAAAATGACGGTTCAAAATGTTGTTACTTCTGCTAACTTATTTAACAGAATTGACCTAGTTAAAGCCGCAAGTTCTTTAGATAACATTGAATATGAGCCAGAACAGTTCCCTGGAATGGTAGTAAGGCTTGATGAACCAAAGACCGCCACTTTAGTTTTTGGCAGTGGCAAACTTGTTTGCACAGGGGCTAAATCCCCAGAAGAATCTAGAAGAGCCATATTCAAAATAATTGAAATTTTGAGGGATTATGGCACTCCAATGGAAAAAGAACCAGATATTGTCGTACAGAATATCGTGGCATCAGGCGATCTCGAGATGAAACTAAACCTTGACGATATTATCCTAACACTTCCAAATTGTGAATATGAACCTGAGCAGTTTCCAGGGCTAATTTATAGATTAAAAGAACCAAAGGTAGTTCTACTACTTTTTGGCAGTGGAAAAGTTGTATGTACAGGCGCAAAATCAGAAGAAGACGTTATTAAAGCAATTGAGCGTGTTAAAAAATCTTTGATTGATGAAGGTTTAGCATAATTCTTATTGCCGCTATTATTTTATTTTATATCCACTATTTACAAAAAATAATCATTTTTGGCATAAACAATCCAAGTAAATGACATAAGTTATATAAAGGATTTTTTCTTAACTAAAGTAAGTTATAAAATAGTGATTTCATGGAAAAAGAAGAGATACTCCAAAAAATAAAAAAAGCAGAGGAACAGGCAAGTAAAATTATAGTTGAAGCTGAATCAAAATATAAGAAAAACTTAGTTGATCTTGAAACAGAAATGGAATCACTACTTGAAAAAAAGAAACAAGACCTTGATGCAGAGATTGATACAGAACTTAGAACTGAAACTGATAGAATAATTATGGAAAAACAAAGGGCTATTTCCGAAGGAACAAGGGGAATTGAAAAGATTAGAGCGGACGCGATAGATAATAAAGCGAAAGCAATTGATTTTGTTATTGAGAAATTTATGAGGTACATTGATGAGCTCCAACGAAAGGATGACTAAGATAACTTTAGTTGGAACTAAAGATACTATGAAGGAGACTATTGAAATCCTTCATTTATTAAAAATAATTCATATCGTAGATTTTAAAGAACAAGACGAGACATTTGAGATAGGAAAGTCATTGGGCGAAGTCTCAAAATTTTCTGAGCTCCTGCTTTCTATTAGGGCCTTTTTGAGTAAATTTGATATCCGACCTGACAATATTAAAACAACCTATGTCAAAAGAGAAGTTTCAAGAGAACTAGAAAAAGAAGTCTTTGAGGCTGAAAATGTTATCAAATCCTATGGCGAGAAAATATCTAAAATAAATCTTATACTAAAAGAGATAGAAAAAATTAAGTCGATTGGCGACTTAGGCGATATAGGAATACAAAAAAACTTAGTTGCCTCGCTTGATGATTTAGTATCCTCAAGATCAGAACTTGAAGAACAAAGAAATAAATTCAAAGATCAGATGGACTCCACGATAAAAGAAAAATCAGCTTACCTTCTGCAATATGAAGACTTTTTATCAAGTGAAATAGAAAAAATGGAGGCTCCTTTAAGATTCACAACTACTAAGAATACCTTTATAGTTGAAGGATGGATACCTGAAAAAAAATACCAGGGGCTTGAAAGTATTTTAAAGAAAAAATTTGGTGATAGGGTAAATCTGGATAAGATTAAATATAGTGATGAGGAGCCAGTACCAGTTGAATTCAAACATCCAAGTCCAGTCAAACCTTTCGAATTATTATTAGAGTTATTCGAATATCCTAAGACTGGAGAAATTGATCCCACTTTTGCAATTTTTATAACATTTCCCCTTTTCTATGGAATAATGCTCGGGGATATTGGTTATGGATTAGTTATATTTTTTGCTTCTTTATTCATGAAAACAAAATTTAAAACCGAGGGCTGGAAAATGATACTTGGTATTTTAGAATACTCAAGTATTTATACGATAGCATTTGGTTTTATCGATGGTGAGTTTTTTGGATTTAATATATTCCATCTTTTAGGTATTGAAGAAATATTTGGTTTGCGCATGCCTATTTTAGATAGAATTGTAGATTTCATGCCAATAATGATTCTTTCTATCTCAATTGGGGTCATACATGTGCTATTGGGTCTCGTATTTGGATTTATCAATGTTTACAGGGCGCACAACTTAAAAGAAGCCATATTAAAAAAAGGCGGATGGATTGTACTCATATTCTCAATAATCTTCCTAGCAAGCAGTATCTATATCCCAGGTATATTACTATATTTTGGAGTAGGCCTCCTCTTAGCTTCAATAGTATTATTGGTGGTCGGAGAAGGATTTATAGGATTAATAGAGATATTTGGTATAATGAGTAATATCCTATCATATGTGAGGCTAATGGCCATAGGATTATCTTCTGTAGGCATAGCGATTGTAATAAATAGCATTGTTGTGGATATAATTTTCCCAAAGGGTGGTGTTTTCGTGTTATTGGGGTATTCAGTTTTAATAGTCGGGCATATAGGAAACATCTTATTGGGTATTTTAGCCTGTTTCTTACATGCTTTGAGATTGCATTATGTTGAATTTTTCACAAAATTCTATGAAGGGGGAGGTATTAAGTATAAACCGTTTGGTGTATAATCTTAAAGAGGTGATATGATGGCAGAATTAGCAGTAATGGTGGTAGTATTGAGCTCTGTTGCTTCAGTCATATTAACAGGACTAGCTGCAGCATGGGCAGAGAAACATATAGGATCTGCTGCAATCGGGGCAATGGCGGAAAAAGAGGAGCTTTTCAGTAAGGGATTAGTTCTCACTGTAATACCGGAAACAATCGTTATTTTTGGTCTTACAGTATCATTAGTTCTTCTCTTTGTTGTGCTGCCTCAACTCCTTTAAAGGAGGGCGAAAATGGGGAAAAGTACAGTAGCAGATACAGTGATAGAGGATGCTAGAAAAATAGCAAAAGAATATAGCGAACAGCTTGAAGAAAAAAAGAAGAGTAAATTAATCGAAATTGATAATGCCGTAGATAAACTAAAGATAAAGAAACAAGATTATCTTAAAGAAAAGACATCTTTACTAGCTAGAACTGAGACTTCTAGGACCAATCTTGAAATTAAAAGAAAAAGACTAAGAATGGAACAAGAGGTACTCGAAGAGATATTTGCAATCACTAAAACTAAGCTAGAGAATATCGAACCAAAAAAACGAGAGATTATCATTAAGAAATTAATATCCGTAGCAGATCTTGAATACATCTTTTCAAATAAAAACGACGAAAAATACGCGAGAAAATTAGTTGGGGAAAAATATAAAGGCAACATTAATACGATTGGCGGTATTTCAACGGGAGATCCAACAGGGAAAATAAAAGAAGACTTTACTTTTGAAGTTCTTCTAAACTATGTTTTTGAAAATAATCTCAAAGAGATAAGGGATATTTTATTTGGTGAGGCTGAGTATGGATTCAAATGTAGTATCCTCTGAACACTGGCTTGGAGAAACTAATTATAGTTATCTTAACACAAGAGTAAGGGCCATGGAAAGTAAATTATTCAAGAGTGATGCATATATTAAACTCTTGAACATGGAAGTTTCTCAAATAGCTAGATTTTTAGGCGAAGGAAACTACAAAGATGAAATTGACTCTTTATCAAGAACTTACCGGGGTGTAGAGTTAATAGAGCATTCACTTAATAAAAATCTAGGAAATTCCTATCAAAAGCTAATAAAAACGAGTGGAAAAAAAGCTTCGGCATATGCTTTTGCAATATTAACTAGATGGGACATCCACAACATAATCTCTGTTTTGAGGGGCAAATACTCCAAAGCAACTGATTATGAAATAGAAAAGACCTTGATTCCAATAGGGGAGATACCTTTTGGTTTTATACTGTCCCTTGTAAAAAACTATAGCTATGAGGATGTCATCAAGAGATTAAAAAAGCTAGAGCAATTTAATTTTTTAGATGAAACAAAAGAAATAGCCGATATAGAATCAGAACTTTTCAAAATGTACTTCAAAAAGACTCTTGATACTTTTAAGAAGGAAAAAAAATCTCTGTTTATTGAGTTTATTCGCACAGAGATTGATATCACAAACATAAAAAATATAATGAGAATGAGAAGATACGGATTTGCTCCCGAAGAAGAACAAAAAAATATGATCGAAGGGGGATTATTTTTTGGCATTGATGATATAGGCTACCTCTTAAGATCCTCTGAGAATGATTTTTTAAAGAAAATAAAAAAAACTCCTTATGGGATTACTATAGAAAAACACTGGCAAGAAAAAACGCTGTTTTACCTAGAAGAATCTCTAGAAAAATATCTAATGAAATGTGCAAAAGAACAATTTATAGGAGACCCTTTTACCATAATGCCCGTTCTCCACTACATTTACCTGAAAAAGATTGAAGTTGATAATATTCGAAAAATATCAAGGGGAAAAGCATCAAACCTCGAAAAGAAAATTATTGAAGACAGTTTGGTGGTATAATGGAGTTTGGCGTTATAGGGAACGAACAGTTCGTTTTAGGCTTTAAATTACTAGGAATTAAAAAAAATATAAGTATAGTGAACGAGGAAGAATTTGAAGATAATCTTATTGACATGTTTAAGGATGGGGAAGTGGGGATAATAATTATTCAACCAGAATATTACAAAAATCTATCCACCAAAACAAAATTGAGAGTTGACACATCTTTGAAACCAACTGTTATTGTATTAGGCGAGAAATTAAGTGATATCTTGCGAGATAAAATTAGACATGTAATAGGGGTTGACCTGTGGGGTAATTAATTTGGAAAGTAAAGGAGTAATTTATAGAATATCCGGGCCGGTAGTAACTGCCTTAAATCTTGATGCTAAAATGAACGAATTAGTTCGAGTTGGCAAAGAAGGTTTATTCGGAGAAGTAATTCAAATAGAAAATGATAAGACCATTATCCAAGTTTATGAAGACACTTCTCTATTAAAACCAGGCGACGAAGCAGTAACAACTGGAGCACCATTGTCAGTTGATTTAGGGCCAGGATTATTAGGTTCAATTTATGATGGCGTTCAGAGGCCTCTACCCAAACTAGCAGATATTATGGGAGAATTCATAAAAAGGGGTGCAGAAGCCACTGGAATTGACAGAGAAAAAAAATGGGAATTTTTTCCTACAAAGAAAAAAGGGGATAAAGTAAATTTTGGAGAGGCAATAGGGTACGTAAATGAAAATGAACATACCAAGCATCTAATAATGTCACCTCCAAATATTTCTGGTGAAATTACAGAAATCTCTGAGCATGGTAATTATACTGTTGAAGAAGTACTGTGCAAACTTAGTAACGGTGCAGTAATAAAAATGTACCAAAGATGGCCTGTTAAGGTTCCGAGACCTTTTAAAGAAAAGATGATGCCAACAGTACCCTTAGTCACAGGTAAAAGAATTATCGATGTACTATTTCCTCTAGCAAAGGGAGGTACAGCTGCGATTCCTGGCCCATTTGGCAGTGGTAAAACTGTGACCCAACAACAGCTTGCTAAATGGAGCGACACTAAAGTCGTGGTCTATATAGGGTGTGGAGAGAGGGGAAATGAAATGATTGATGTTCTAACTGAATTTCCCCAATTAGTTGACCCTGTAAATGGTGGCCCTTTAATGAACAGAACTGTGCTTATAGCGAATACTTCTAATATGCCAGTGGCTGCAAGAGAAGCCTCAATATATACAGGAATCACTATAGCTGAATATTATAGAGATATGGGTTATGATGTGGCATTAATGGCTGACTCTACCTCCAGGTGGGCGGAAGCCATGAGAGAAATATCATCTAGATTAGAAGAAATGCCAGGTGAAGAGGGATATCCTGCTTATCTTTCTTCGAGACTTGCAAGTTTTTATGAGAGAGCAGGTAGGATAATTACTTTAGGCGGAAAAATAGGTTCAGTAACCGTTATTGGAGCAGTTTCGCCGCCGGGCGGAGATTTTTCTGAGCCTGTGGTACAAAATACTCTTAGAATTACTAAAACATTCTGGGCTCTTGATTCAAATCTTTCACAAAAAAGACACTTTCCGGCAATTAACTGGCTTGAATCATATTCACTTTATTATGATTCGTTGAAGGAATGGTTTGAAACTAATATTTCAGTTGACTGGGACAGAATGAGGGCAGAAGCGATGGAAATATTGCAGAAAGAATCAGAGTTACAGGAAATAGTCCAACTTGTTGGCGCAGACTCTTTGCCTCCAGACCAGCAGTTTTTGTTAGAAATTGCTAGGATGCTAAGAGAGACTTTTTTACAGCAAGATTCATATCATGAAGTAGATGAATTCCACGCTTTAAAAAGACAATTTGCTCTTCTAAATGCTATTATAAGATTTTCCCGTCTTGGAAACAATGCAATTGAAAAAGGTGTTGAAGTAGATAAAATAGTCAAACTAGAATCAAGAGTTGATATTTCTAAGGTCAGATACAGAAAAGATTTTGAGAGCAAGATTACTTCAATAAATGAAAACATGTCACAGGAATTTAAGCAACTTTTAGGGGGGGCCTGATCAATTGAAAGAATACAAAACAATTACATCAGTGACTGGACCTTTAATATTCCTAGAAAAAACAGAGAGCATAGGTTATGGAGAACATGTTACCATTACGCTACCTAGTGGTGAAGTCAAAAGAGGCCAAGTTTTGGACACCTCTTGGGATAAGGTCGTTGTTCAGGTTTTTGAAGGAACAAGAAACATTGATAAAAATACCTTTGTTAAGTTTTCTGGAGATGTGTTAAGGGCTCCTGTTTCTAATGATATGCTTGGAAGAATATTTTCTGGCTCAGGTGATCCTTTGGACGGGGGGCCAAAAGTTATACCAGAAGCCAGATTAGATATTAATGGACTTCCTATAAATCCCTACAAAAGAGCACCACCACAAGAGTTCATTCAAACTGGTGTTTCTGCAATTGATGGAATGAATTCTCTGATCAGGGGTCAGAAACTTCCAATATTTTCTGGATCTGGATTGCCTCATAATCAACTTGCCCTACAGATTGCAAGGCAGGCAACAGTTTTGGATTGTAAAGAAAGTTTTGCCGTTATATTTGTTGGAATGGGTATAACTGAAGAAGAAGCAAAATATTTTATTAGTGATTTTGAAAAAACAGGTGCACTAGAACGAGGCATTGTTTTTTTGAATCTTGCTTCTGATCCATCAATTGAGAGACTTATTGTTCCTAGAATAGCCCTAACAACTGCTGAATTTTTGGCATTCAACTATAATATGCATATGTTAGTCATTATGACTGACATGACAAATTATTGTGAAGCCCTAAGGGAGATAGGCTCTGCAAGGGAAGAAGTCCCGGGAAGGAGGGGCTATCCTGGTTACATGTATACTGATCTTGCATCTATTTATGAAAGAGCAGGAAGAATACAAGGTAAAAATGGTTCTATCACACAAGTTCCTATTCTCACAATGCCAGGTGATGATATAACCCATCCAATCCCAGATTTATCTGGATATATTACAGAAGGGCAAATCATAGTTTCTAGGGATCTTCAAAGAAAAGGTATATACCCTCCAATTGATGTTTTGCCTTCCTTATCAAGATTAATGAGCAAAGGAATAGGAAAAGATAGGACAAGAGAAGACCACAAATCCGTTTCCGATCAACTTTATGCAGCATATGCAGAAGGAAAAGATCTTAGAGGGCTTGTGTCTATAGTTGGTAAAGAATCACTTTCAGAATCTGATAAATTATTCTTGGAATTTGCAGATGATTTTGAAAAAATATTTGTTGCGCAGAATTCTAATGAGAATAGAAAAATTGAAACTACTCTTGATATTGCCTGGAAAATATTGTCCAAGTTACCTGAAGATAGGTTACTTAGAGTTAGCGATGAATTAATTGAAAAATACATGAGGAGATTTAAAAATGCCTCAAATAAAGCCGACGAGATCTGAGCTCATAAAATTACAAAGAAAAATTAAATTGTCTAATACTGGGTATAAAATCCTCAAAAAGAAAAGAGACGGCCTAGTCATGAAGCTTTTTGACATGGTGGAAAAGGCCAAAGAAGCTCAAGAAACTCTTGAAGAAAGTTATGGGATTGCAGAAAAGCTTCTGGGAATGACTTTAGCTTTTGAAGGAGAGATAAGTGTCGCGTCGTGTGCTTTAATTAAGAAAGGAACGCCTGAATTTTTTCTGGAAAGTCAGAGTATAATGGGGGTGCAGACTCCAAAAATATCGGATTTATCTGTTAAGGCAGAAATAAAAGAAAGAGGTTATAGCATTTTATCTACCTCCTCCAAAATCGATGAAACTATAGAAGAATACGAAAAAGTCCTTGAATATGTGGCAAAAGCAGTTGAAGCCGAAGCAACCCTCAAAAAAATATTAAACGAGATTGAAGTCACAAAGAGAAGGGTAAATGCACTCGACACCAAGATTATCCCCCAACTGGAATCCCAAAAGAAATTCATAGTTTTTAGATTAGAGGAGCTTGAGAGGGAGAATACATTTAGACTTAAAATGATTAAAGATAAAAAATCTAAGAAAAGTTCTTAATAAGATAAAGTTTTAAAAAAGAGAACAATTAAGATTAGATATGGATAGAATTACTGCAACTAAATTAGTAATCACCATTTCTATATTATTACTGGGTATCTATCTTATCTATCCTATAATACCTGGTATATTAGGGGGGCTAATCTTTTCTTATGCATTTCATCCCGTTTACAATTTTATTTATCTAAAATTAAAAAGGAGAGGCCTATCTGCTGCACTAACAACTTTTTTTGTGTCTGCCCCATTTCTTATTACTTCGTTATACGGCTTCTATAAAGCTATAGAACAACTTACTTTTGTTACACAAGTCCTAGAAAAAGAAACACCAACTACCATATTCGATTTGCTAGGGATAGATGTTCAAGGCAGTCCCTTCTATGGGGTAATATCTGATACATTTCCTCAAATTATCAATATCTCAGATTTTTTTGCCAGTACAATGAGTCAACTTCCTCTTACTTTGATGAACGTTGTAGTATTGTTCCTCTCTCTCTTCTATTTTTTGAATGAAAAAGAAAGAGTAGAAAATTATTTTGAAAGAATGATCCCTCATCATTATCAAAAAGATATAATTGAGATACTTGGACCCACAAAGAAGGTAATTAACGGCTTAATTTATGCGAACGTTATGAGTGCAATGATTATGGCGTTTCTTGCCACAATAGGTTTTTTAGTAATAGGTGTCCCTTACTCTTTCCTTTTGGGTCTTTTAACAGGATTGGCTGCACTATTACCTGTAGTTGGTCCTTGGACTATCTTCTTGCCTGTTGGATTTTACTACATATTAACAGGCGAAATAATCCAAGGTTTTGCAGTATTGACATATGGAGTCATTGTTCTTTTCATATTGTATAATTTCTATATTTTTCCAAAACTTGGGGGGAATAAAGCACAGTTACACCCATTTATAGTTTTGGTAGGATTTTTAGGTGGGGCGTACATGTTTGGGGTTTTGGGGATTCTTTATGGCCCTATAATTTTAGGGTTATTAAAAGGTCTTACAGAGGGGATGTTCAAAGAGTCAACAATGAAAAGAAAGTTTTTTAAATTATAATAAAGTTTTCTTTATGTTGATTTATATGGACGATTCAATATTTTCAGAAACTGCAAAGAGGGTAAAAGCATCAGAAATTAGAGAAATTCTTAAGCTTACCCAAAAACCTGGGATAATCTCCCTTGCAGGTGGTCTTCCAAATCCGCAAACATTTCCTTTGGAAGAAATTAAAAAGATTGTAAATGACGTCTTAAACTCAAATGACAATGGATTACAATACGGGCTAACAGAAGGTGACCCTGAACTAAGACAGTATCTATCCGGGATGATGGGTAAATATGGTATTACCTGTACCCCAGACGATATTCTAATTACCAGTGGTTCACAACAAGGTCTTGATTTGGTATCAAAGATTCTAATTAATCCTGGAGACGTCGTTATAGTTGAGGCCCCAAGTTACCTTGGTGCTTTGAGCGCATTTAGATCTTATCTGTGTGATTTTGTTGATGTCCCATCAGATGATGAAGGAATAAAGACTGACTTATTAATTGAAACACTTGAGGCCTTAAAAGAAGAAGGGAAGAAGGCAAAATTATTATACTTAGTCCCAAACTTTCACAATCCCACAGGTATCACGACAAGTGAAAAGAGAAGAAAAGAAATAATTAAAATCGCCAATGATTATGATATTGTTGTAATTGAAGACAATCCTTATGGTGAACTTAGATACGAAGGAGAGCATCTTAAAGCCATAAAGTCATATGATACAGAAGGGCGGGTTATTTATTTAGGTACCTTTTCCAAAATACTTGCGCCAGGATTTAGAATTGCATGGGCAGTGGGCAACGGAGAATTAATTAAAAAAATGATAATCGCAAAGCAAGCTGTAGATTTACATACGAATACATTTGGTCAGAGAATAGCAGCTATTTATTCTCAAAATTATCTGGACAAGCACCTAGTAAAAATATTGAATTTCTATAAAATAAAAAGAGATGTGATGCTATCATCATTGGACGAATACATGCCTAGTGAATGCAAGTGGACTAGACCTGAGGGAGGAATGTTCAATTGGGTCGAGTTACCTGAATATGTAGACACAAAAGAAATGTTTACAGACGCAATTAATTCAAATGTTGCTTATGTTATTGGAAGTGCTTTCTATATAGAAGAGAGTCTAGGCAGAAATACAATGAGATTGAATTTCTCATTCCCAACGGATCAAGATCTAAATCTAGGTGTTAAGAGACTTTCTGAAGTTATAAGGAGATGGATCTAATGAAAACTCTCGTCGCTTTAATATCCACTGGAAAAGGGACCTGGGGGCATGTGGGCCGGCTAATCTCTGAAGAATGGGATAAGATAATTATTGTAACAAATGATTTTGGTCGAGAAAAGTTCAATCCAACTAAAGATGTAGATTGGATAGTAGTAAATCCTTCCATGCCAATTGAAAATATAAAAAACGCAATAAGGGATAGGCTCCCAAAAGATATTGGCGACGAGATTTATGTCAATTTAATTTCAGGTTCAGGAAAAGAGCACATGGCTTTGATTTCACTTCTAAAAGATATGGGCAAAGACTATAAATTCATCTCCCTTACCATGGACGGAATAGGATATTTCTAAGGGTGAATAAATGAAATTGAATATACCTTACAAGAAAGACACAGTTCTAGTAGAGATACCTGACAAAAATCTTCTTGGGATTGTTGAGCCAAAGGAAGTAAAAGGTTCAGTAAATGAAAATGTATTAAAAAAGGCAATTGAAAACCCAACAAATAATGCGCCTTTAAGCGATTTTTTAAAGAAACATAAAAGCATAATATTCTTGATTAATGATGGCCAAAGACCTACACCAACTAAGAAGATTCTAGATACAATATATCCTGTAATGAAGCCATATATGGATAAAATAGAGTTCATGATAGCTACAGGCTCTCACAGGGTTCCAACAGATGAAGAATTCAATAATATTTTTGGCCCTTATTATCCTGAATTTAAAAGTAAAATCACAGTTCATGATTCTCGAAAAGATGAACTTCTCCAATACGTGGGAAAAACACAGAGAGGCACAGAGCTCTTTATTAACAAAAAAGTACTAGAAAACGAGGCAATAGTTACAATAGGGTCTTCTGAGCCACACTATTTTGCAGGCTACACCGGTACAAGAAAATCATTTTTGCCAGGCGTATCATCGATAAAAACAATAACGGCAAACCACAAACATGCGCTATCCCCTAACTCTAAGACATTATCTCTAAAGGGAAACCCAGTGCATGATGATATGGAAGATGCAGTAAGAGAGATAATGAAGATAAAACCAAACGTTTTTGCAATAAACGTCGTGGCCGATGGGGAAGGCAATATATTTGATGCTCAAGCTGGAGACATAATAGAAATACTTTACAAGTCAGCTAAAGCAGTTGACAAATTATTTTGTGTACCTGTTTCAGGAAAAGCAGATATAATCGTGTCAGTAGCCCCTTATCCAATGGATGTTAGTTTGTATCAATCCCAAAAAGCAATAGAAAACACAAAACTTGCTTTGAAAGACGGTGGCATCATAATCCTTGTTTCTAGCTGCAGAGATGGGATAGGGGATAAGACTTTTTATGATCTACTGAAAGATAATGATACACCAGACGAAGTAATAAAAGCCACAGAAAAAAATTATGTACTTGGATATCATAAAGCAGCAAAAATAGCGGAACTTGTAACTTGTGGTGAGATATGGGCAATAACTGATCTTGAAGATAAAGTTTTGGAAGAAATTTTTATAGTGCCCCATAATTCACTTCAAGATTCAATAGACAATGCTTTGGCCAAGAAAGGTAAAGATGCAAAAGTTTTGGTATTCCTAGATGGAAGTTCCACAGTTCCATTGGTATAATTATTAATAATTTTTTTTATTAATAAAAGATTTGGGAATAAATAGGTATAAATTTCGGAAAATTCTTTTATAAACACTTCTAGAAATAATTTTAGAGATAACGTATAATCTAAAGATTATAAGGCGCCAAATAATATTGCTAAAAGAAAAACATATAAAACAAAGAGAATGAGCTCACATGAATTTACATGGACAAAGACAAAAAAATACTCTTGTGGCTCATCGCAGGTTCAAGAGGTGGCGTAAATAGGGCATTAATACTGAAATATATAATTTCTAGTCCTTCAAATGCCAACAGAATATCTATAGCTACAGGTATAGAATACAAAACTGTCCAGCATCATTTAAGTATATTAGAGAAAAATGGTCTTTTATCCGCGGTTGGAGATAAATACGGAAAGACATATTTTCCTTCAGAATTACTTGATAAAAATATTAATGGCTTTAATGAGATTTGTAAAGATATGGGGTTAGATGGTGATGAATTTAAAAATTAATAAATACTTAGGATTATCGGGAATAGGATTTATTCCAAGAAGATTAGTTGAAAATGGTGTTTGCGAGTATCCAGTTTGCAGCATATGGGAGAAAGGTTACATGTTTCAAATAAAATATGCCCTTTCTTTAGTTAACATTGGACTAATATTGGCTGTTTTTGTTCTTTATGCAAATATCTACAGAAAAACTAAATCGCCATTCTCGCTAGGGTTGGCCATCTTCTCTTTGGCCTTTCTTTTTGATATCTTAACGTCAAGCCCTTTATTACATGCTATATGTGGATTCAAATCAACAGGTCTAGGGCCATTCTTAATACTGCCTGACTTATTTACTACTATAGCTTTAGCTATACTTGTTTACCTTACAACAAAATAATTTGCCTCACCCAAAACCTTTAAATGCTAGTTAGAGAGTTTTATAAAAACTGTATTAAAACGATATCAATCTTATGGTGATTTTTAATGGATTTTCCAAAACCTTTAATTGTACAGGGAGACCGATCAATGTTCCTTGAGGTGGCCAATCCCCTATACGAAGATACTAGAGACGACATTTCAAGGTTCTCCGAGCTTGAGAAGAGCCCTGAGCATATTCATACTTATAGGCTTTCTGATCTTTCACTCTGGAACGCAGCAGCTGCGGGGCTTACGAGTGAAGAAGTTATTAATATCCTTTTGAAATACTCAAGGTATGATATACCTTCCAACGTTATAAGTGACATTAAGGACATAATGTCTAGATTTGGAAGACTTTCTTTAAAAAAGAGTAAAGAGAACTTAGTTCTTTTTTCACAAGACGAGCTTCTCATTAAAGAAATTCAGAACAACGAGCGTATAAAAAAATACGTCCTTGACACTATAGATAGTAATACCCTTAAGGTAGATCCCAATAGCAGAGGGTTTTTGAAGCAAGATCTAATTAAGATTGGATGGCCCGCCCTAGATTTGGCAGGTTACGAAGATGGAGACTATTTGGAGATTAACCTCCTAAATACTACAAGAAGTGGAGTAAACTTTCAATTAAGAAAATATCAGGAAGATGCTGTAAACGTTTTTTACAGGGGTGGCGGTGTAGAAGGAGGAAGTGGAACAATAGTCCTTCCTTGTGGTGCAGGTAAGACTGTTATCGGTATGGGTGTCATGGCCAAAGTTAAGACTAATACCTTAATTACTTGCCCTAATGTCATTGCTGTTAGGCAGTGGATTGATGAAATACTGGATAAGACGGATATCCCCCGAGAGAAGATAGGAGAATACACTGGTGAAGTAAAAGAAATAAGAGAGATAACAGTAACAACATATCAAATATTGACCTATAGAAACAAAAAAGAAGATGAGTTTACTCACTTCAATATATTTGACAAGAGGAACTGGGGCCTTATAATTTATGATGAAGTTCATTTACTACCAGCACCAGTATTCCAAGTCACAGCCCACATACAGTCAAAGAGAAGACTTGGATTAACGGCTACTTTGGTCAGGGAAGATGGAAGAGAGAAAGATGTCTTCAGTCTTATCGGCCCGAAAAAATTTGACATGCCCTGGAAAAATCTTGAACAGCAGGGATGGATAGCAGAAGCAATATGTTATGAAATTAGAGTGCATATGCCTGAAAAATCAAGAATAGTATACGCCACATCTGACGATAGAAACAAGTATAGGATAGCTGCAGAAAATCCGTTCAAATATGAGATTTTAAAGAGAATAATTGATCATCATAAAAATGACAGAATTCTTATTATTGGTATGTATATAGAGCAACTTGAGAAAATTGCAGAATTTCTTAAAGCCCCATTAATAACTGGTAAAATCCCCAACAAAGAGAGGGAAAGAATATATTCCGATTTTAGAAAAGGTAATATTAGTATTCTTGTTGTGTCAAAAGTGGCAAATTTTGCTATAGACTTGCCAGATGCAAATGTAGCCATCCAAGTTTCAGGTACTTTTGGATCGAGACAAGAAGAAGCCCAGAGATTAGGCAGGATATTAAGGCCAAAAAAAGATGGATCATCAGCAAAGTTTTATTCAATAGTCACTAAAGATACCAGGGATCAGGAATACTCCGCTAACAGACAAATATTTTTAACAGAGCAAGGGTATAAATATGTTATAGTCGATGATCATAATATAGACTGTATATTAAAGTGATAACATGATTGAAGGAACAATTGATGCCGGTGCATGTGGATTTATTAATAAAGTGAAGGTAAAAAGAAAAGGACTTGGATTCAAAGTCGAAATAGAAACTAACTGTAAATTAGTTGAAAAATTTGCTGAAGACATAGAGACTTTGGATAAAGACGTAGTTTTCAAAAAGATGCCAATAAATCCTGTCTATCAAAAAGCAGATATACTACATGCAGTATGCCCTGTACCATGTGGGGTATTAAAAGCATGTGAAGCGGAAGCAGGCTATGCAATAAAGAAAAGTGTAAAAATTGATTTAGAAGAAAAAGAAGAATAAAAATAAAAATTTTATTTAACCTAAGCCTATCTTAAAGCCGCCCCCACCTGCACCACCGCCACTACCTGATGGCATAAACGGTGCGAGCCATTGGGCGAGTGATCTTGGCGCTCTTGTCTGCATCAATACTTTTCCATTACCTGATACATTTGCAATAAGACCTTCACCGCTTAGAATTGTAGATTTCCAGCCACCAACTTTTTCAATATTATAAGTAACGCCGCTTGAAAATGCTACAAGATGTCCAGTATCAACTTTGAACGATTCTCCCTTTAGTTCTTTCTCGATTATAGATCCATAATTCGATATAAATAGATCTCCAACACCATCAGCCTTTAAGAAGAACAATCCTTCTCCAGATACTAGCCCTTTTAGGCCTTGAAATTTGGTATCAATAGTTATTTCTGGAGAACAGCACATGTAAGCCCCACCCTGTAAGAACCATGTTTCGCCCTTCATTTTGATGTGAGTAATATCTCCGGGGTATCCTGGAGCAAAGCTAATCGTACCTGGGCCATTGCTTGTGAATGTATTCATAAATAGTGATTCTCCACCAAGTACACCTCTTTTTAAAGCCCCTCCAATGCCGCCTTTCATCTCAGTTTTTAAACTGACATTAGGAGACATAGTTACCATCGCACCTGCTTCTGCCACTATGGATTGTCCACTATTCAAATTTACATTTAAAATACTAAAAACTGGTCTGTCTTTTATCTCAAATTTATATTCCTGTCCCCCGCTACCTGCAAATCCAGGAGTTGCTTGGGCACCAGCACCTAATTTAGCACCGCAACCGGTACAGAATTGGCTGCCATCAGGGTTCTGTGAACCACAACTTGCACAAAATGCCATTGAAATCACCAACATAGATGTGCTTCTTTGATTTAAATAGTTTTTGAAATGTTAATTATATCTGAAATATTTTATTGATATATATAGATTATAATGAAGAATTATATAATTCTAATAATATGCCAAAAAAATTTTTTTAATAAATATTAGGAGAATTTCAAAAGATTTAAAAAGATTGTAGTTTGAATCATTTATAGGATACTCATGATTAAAGTAAAATTATATGCAGAATATCGGGATATATTAGGTAAAAACGAGATAGATGTACCATGCGATCAGATGACCTTCAAGGATATCGTTGAGTATATTTCTGATAATTATAATAAAGATTTCATAAAAGCAGCTATTCAAAATGGGAAAATCAATGGGTATATGCTTGTAATGGTGGAAGATAGAATGCTTACATCAATAGATGACACTATTAAAAACGGCGAAACCCTAAAAATACTTGCTACGGCGCATGGTGGATAAAATTATTATTTTTTAACTTATTATATTAAATAAAGTAATAATAAGGCTTTAGGAATTGTTATATGTTATTTTTATGCTCTGTTATAGAATTAGAGTCTAATTTTAACTTATTTTTTTGGCCTGTGAAACAATTATACCCGAAACTTTAAAATATATATCAAAGTATTGAAGTTCGATAAAGATGAAAGTATGGATTGACATATCAAATACGCCGCACGTAAACTTCTTTAAAGGCATTATAAAGAATTTTGAATCAAAGGGGCATGAAACTTTTGTTACTTCTAGAGATTTTGATGGACTTTCAGCCTTATTAGACTTACACGAAATAAAGCACACCGTAGTAGGTAGACATGGTGGATTCTGTAAGAAATCAAAGCTAATTGAGAGTTCAAAGAGAATTTTGGAACTTTCCGAGATAATTAGCAGTGAAGACATCGATTTGGCACTATACAAGCATTCAGTTGAAGGTGCTAGAGTATCATATGGACTTGGGATCCCATCAATCTGTTTACTGGACAACGAAACTGCAACTGCCCAAAACAAGCTCATGCTGCCTTTATCCTCGAAAGTAATTGCCCCGGATGCAATAGCTCTCGAAGAAATAACGAGATACGGTGTTCATGAAAGTCAAGTAATCCGTTTTAATGGTTTTTGTGAAATTGCAAATGTTAATGATTTCAAATATGATGATTCTTTTATTTCTCAATTAGGTCTTTCTGAAGACAAATTTACAATTGTTATGAGGCCAGAGCCTGTGAAGGCAAATTACTACAATGGAAACAAAGATAAAACTATAATCAAGGCAATACTTGAAAAAACAAAATGCCTAAAGGATTACCAGTTTGTAGTCTTTCCAAGATTTGAAGAACAGAAATATATTTTTAATTACGATAATGTCATCGTTCCAGAAGAACCTGTCGATGCTCTTAGCCTTATGAGCTATTCTGACCTTGTCATAAGCGCAGGGGGGAGCATGAACAGGGAAGCAGTCGCCCTAAACACACCTGCCCTAACTACATACCCGGAAAAACTCTTGGCAGTTACAAAGAAAATGATAGAGCAAGGACTTAAAGTTCATCTCTTGGACCCGGAGAAGATAATTAAATTTATAGAGAAGGATGACAATTTAGACGTTTATCATGACAACAATAAAAAGATACTCTCAAAACTTGAAAATCCAGTAGATGTGATTTCAAGAGAAATTAAAACTCTTGGCATCTAATGATTTGAGTTTGAATCTTTTCTGATATTTCCCCTGTAATAGGATGCAAATATTCCTACAAATGATAAGCCTGTGAATATAGAAAAGGCAATCTTAACTGCCGATAAAAAAACAAAGTAGTATTCGGGTGTGATTTCAACTCTTCCTATTACCAAAGCAAACACGACCATTGCAATGGCCATGCTCATCATTTGTCCAATTAGTCTCATTGTGCCGACCATTGCAGAGGCTATACCATAAAATTTTTTTTCAACAGAACTCATTATGGAGTTCATGTTAGGGGATGAGAAAAGTGCATAGCCAAACCCTATCAGTATCGAATTTAATACAATAAATAATATACTTGTATCTTGTTCTAGAAATGAAAATATCAATAATCCCAAGAAAGTAATACTCATTCCGGCAGTTGCAATTACTCTAGGCTCAATTCTATCTGAGAGTTTCCCTCCATAAGGGGAAAAAATAGCCATAACTAAAGGCTGGGAAAGCAGAATTAATCCTGCCTTTTGTGGTCCAAGGTCTTTTATATATTGTAAATACAAACTCATCAAAAAAGTAATCCCAAAAGTAGCACTGTAATGTATCAAGGCAGCTAAATTAGAAAATGTGAAACCCCTATTATTTCTAAAAATTCTGACATTTAGCATCGGGCTATCAAATTTAACTTCCCAGTAGACAAATATTAATATGAATATAATGCCAAATAAAATGAATCCAGCACCTTGAACTGAAGGAAGGAGGGAAAATCCATAGATTGCCATACTAAAGCTCAAGGCATATATTATTGTACCAATATAATCCATTTTTTCATTTTTAGCTTCCGCCCATTCTCCCTTGATTAAAATAGTGATGAAAGCACTAAATATCCCCATTAAAACACTTGCAACAAATATGCTCCTCCACCCAAAATTCTCAGTTAAGGTTCCCCCAATAAAAGGCCCCATTGAAAGTCCCAAATAAGTCGCAGCCACAGTGTATCCCATCGCCTTACCTCTTTCCTGGATGGGGAAGGCAGAAGTGACCATAGCAACACTTGTGCTGAAGATCAGCCCGACCCCAATGCCTGTTAAGACTCTTGAAAAGATTAATAGAGTGATAGTATTAGACATGGCAGAAAATAAGGATGCAATTGTAAATATTATAATTCCATAGGTGAATATTTTCTTTCTACCATATAGATCTGCCAATCTCCCTAAGGGGACAAGTGAAATTGCAGCTGCAAGTAAATAAGATGTCGAAATCCAGCTCAATATTACCGCATCGGTATTGAATTCACTTCCAATTCTTGGAAGGGCTATATTAATTGAAGAGCCCATAAAAGCTGTTAAGAAAGAAGCTAAGGATGCAACAATCAGGATATACATCTTATTGTGGTCTTTTTCCATCAAATCCCTCTGTAAATGAGATACTTTATATTTGTTGAGGATAATTTAAATTTATCTTTTTTAGATGCTTTGTTGCATAATTCAACCGCAAACCTTAAACCCTTTACAAACCCTAAATGCTCATGCAAAGAAACTGGGCCAAATACAATGAATAGTTAGTTAAGAGGGGAGAATTTTACCTTTGTCTTGATTTTTTAGACAATAATCATGCAGAGCTTGAAAAAATGAATAGGCAAAAGCGTGGCAGGTCATTTGCCTACGCCGACTCTTTCATCCGATTCACAGCGTTTCTACGTGTGGCCTTTTCTTTAGAGTATAGGCAAACTGAAGGCGTTCTAAGGGCGCTGTCAAAGCATATACCAAAAATAGACTCGGCAGACTACACGACACTCTGGAGGTGCTCAACTAAACTCACATTAAGCATACCGAAAGCTGCAAATAATCCAAACAGGGTAGTTATAGTAGACGGCACCGGCATAAAAACAACAAACAGGGGGGACTGGCGCTCAGTGTTCTACGAAAGGAGGAAAAACTGGCTCAAAGTGAACATAGCCATAGACGAAAATACGGGTGAGCTTCTAGGAATAGACATTGCTCCGAGCCTACAGCACGACAGCAAATCCTTTGAGAATGTCGTTTGTGGCGTTCCAATGTCAGTCCTTAAAGGAGATGGAGCATTCGACAAGAAAGGCATATTCAATTATTGCGATAGGAATAAAATTACTTCCGTGATTAAAGTTAGAAAGAGTTCGATACTCCGTAGTAGGGGGTTCGCCTCTAAGGAAAAAGTGTGTGCGAGAGTTAATGGATCTTGGTGAGGATGCTTGGAAAGAAAAATATGGCTATGGGAAGAGGTGGTTAGTTGAAAGCTACTTTTCAGCGGTCAAGCGTTCCTATGGGGAAGCCGTCAAATCAAGAAGAAGTGACATGTTGGTAAAGGAGGCAATGATTAAGTTTTTGCTTTATGCGACAGTGCGCCAAATTGCATAAAGCAAGACAAGTCAAAAGAAAAAACAATTTACAGACATAAGTGCTATTATTGATTAATTATGCAACCATGCATTTTTTATATAAAAAATAAAGGTATAATTTAAATATTCAAATGTGTCATTATAACATATTGAAGAGGTTTTCAAATGGAACTTAAATTCGAACATGTCAAAGGTGAAAAGAAAGGGGATGTAAAACTATATGCACTTAGCACCTGTGGCTGGTGCGGTAAAACAAAAGAGTTGTTAATGCAAATGGGCGTTGACTTTAATTTTATCTATGTTGATTTATTGGACGGAGATGCCAAACAATACGCTATCGACGAAGTAAAAAAATACAACAAAAACTGTTCCTTTCCAACTATCGTAATTAACAACGATAAAACTATTGTTGGATTCAAAGAGGCAGAGATAAAGGGGGCCCTATCTTAATGTACGAAGATATGCCTGAAGAGAGGATCAACAAACTGTATGAAAAACTAAAGAAAGACGCCGAAGCTGGTGGCTATCGCCTAAATCCAGATGTTGATTTCACAAAAAAACTTGTCCGAGGGCTTATCGTAAACGCGGATAGGTACGGTTACCCGGCATGCCCCTGCAGAATCTCTAGTGGGGTAAAGCAGGAAGACCTAGATATAATATGCCCATGCGATTACAGAGACCCAGACTTAAATGAGCATGGCACATGTTACTGTGCACTTTATGTTTCACAGGAAGTTTTGGACGGTAAGAAAGAGGTAAGTTCCATCCCTGAAAGAAGACCTCCAGAAGAAGAAAGAAACAAACAAAAAGAAAGTAAACTAGGAAACATTAGTTCTTTGAAGTATCCTGTTTGGCGATGCAAGGTATGCGGTTATCTATGTGCAAGAGAAGAGCCACCTGAAATTTGCCCAGTATGCAAAGCAAAAAAGGATAGATTTGAAAGATTTTTATAATCTATTCTTTTGATTTTAACAGGTAATAGCCGACGTATAGAAGTATTCCATTTAGAATAATCGAATAAGCCATCATCCCAAAAACATAAAGCCTAAGTGTTCTAACAAAACTAAGTATACTTTCTTTTACAGTATCATATTCTGTAAGAGACGATTTTATTTCTGAAAAACTACTTTTTGCAGATTCAAGATTTAATTTTAGCTCTTCTAGATTTGCCACTATGCCTTCAAATCTATCTATATCCTCATTTAACCCAGAAACTAAGCTACCAAGCCCTATAGAATTTAAAGTGCTAATAAAGGACCTCATGTTGGCCAATTTTTCCTTGTATCCTCTTGTGTCAATATCTTTTAGATAAAGATTGAACTCATCTAAATTTTCATCAAAAGTATCTACATGATTTTTGATAAGGTCAATTTTATCAAACAGTGGAATAGATTTCTCGTAGGTATTGTTAATACTTATCAATGTAAGGGAAGATATCGAAATAGTAAAGATTAGGCCGATTATTGAAATTACAATTAGTATTTTTCCAAACATTTCCTTATCCATTTATACACCTCAACACATCATTTATGCCGGCATCTGTTTTAACAGAGACAGGTGAGAAATGTGTCGGCGACGCATCAAATCCTAGTTCTTTTAACTTTTTAATCATTCCCTCTGTCTTTGGTATCTTGGTCTTATATATATGGGAAATCTCATGGATATTGTAGAATAGGGGTGTATCGATTTCACTTTCAACTACCTTTAATAGTTCAAGTGGCTTATCTTTTAGGAACTCTGAGGACTCGTATTCTTTTACACACTCACTAACAAATTTAGTGTCTTTTATGTTTGAGATCCATAATGGATGCGAAAACGATACCTTTTCTCCGCAGTTTGGGCAAATGGGTGTGAAAGAATCTGTAGCTTTTCTAAACCCACATTTACAATTCAGTGCAAATCCTAGATTATCTAGAGTTTTATTAGTTCTTTCTTTCCCATATTTCACTTCAAAATATGCCCGGATAAAATGCTCTTTTGTATAGGATAATAATGGCCTTACAGCTAGATTGTATTTTGCTGCATTCCTGGCTACTTTTCCTATGAGGATTCTTACGGCTAGTTCATGGGCGAAGCTGCATTTTAAGGGCTTTGAATCATATTTTCTTTTGCATGATGATACATGTGTGCCTGTCAGTGCTGAGGTATCTGTGGCGGTCAAGAATAAGTAAGAATCATTTTTTAAGACCCTGAATGCACCATCCAGAAATCTTACAGGCGAGCCAAATGGGTCAATATCAACAACTTCAAACTTTCCGTAAACATGATTAAAGTCAGATTTTGTTACTGTAGCAGTGAGTGAATTTAACTTAAGATTTTTTTCAATAAGTCTTACAGCTGAAGGGTTGTGATCATTGAAATAGACATCTGCGCCTGATTCTAAGATGTACCTGATGCCCCTTATACCAGAGCCTGAAAGTCCATCAAGCACTTTTCCAGACTCTTTTAGTTTTATGGCCTTCATCACCGATACTGATATATCTCTTGAAAAAGCCATTTTAGGATTGTAAAAAACAGGAGTCTTTGCAGTGACCTTTTCAAATTTTGGGACTTCAATTTTTGCCCTGCCCTCGGTGAATTCGCATAACTCCATTAATTATAAATTAATATAGTTTCATTTATAAACTTTAATCAGTTTTTTTAATTATGAATTTTAATACGGTACCTGTGAAAATAAGTGAAATATCACCTAACATGGAGGGCCAGACTGTTTCAGTAGGGGGAAAGATCACTGACATCTATAAGACAAGCGGGCCTCTAGTTTTTAGGATATTTGATGGCAGTGAAATAAGGGCAGTTGTCTTTAATCCAATCGAAGATTTCTATTCATTAAAGCTTGGAGATTTTGTCAGATTCTATGGAACATTATCAGTTAGAAGAGAAAACGTTGAGCTTCAGATAGGTAGATTTGAAAGGCTAAATGAAGAGGAATTGACTTCAGTTAATCAGAGTATTGAAGCTATGTTTTTAGATAAGATCAAGCGGGACGCTCCAGACTTTCTCGTGATTTCTGAAGTTTATAAAAAAATGGAAGAGCAATTTTTACTGGCAATGTCCTCTATTAAGAAAGCAGTCTTACAGGAAAGAATGATTATCATAAGGCACCACAATGATTGTGACGGCATCACAGCTGGCGTCTCGTTAGAAAAGGCAATTAGCTCTTACGCTGGCAAGGAAAAAAAGAAGGATTGCAGGATATTTAGAAAACCATGTACAGCGCCTTACTATGACCTTGAAGATGCTTTGAAAGACATTGATCTTCACTTTACTTTCTCTAAGAAAAAACCACTTCTTATTATTGCTGACAACGGCAGCACTGATAGTGATTTACAGGGTATTCTTAGGGCCAAAGTATATGATTTTGAGATTGGAGTAATAGATCACCACCCGCCTACAAAGAAAGATAATGGTGAGTATCTTATTGACGAGTATGTTTCATTCCATATAAATCCACATATCTATTCTGGTGATTCAAATTTATGTACTGGGATGTTAGCTCATGAATTATCAAGGATGATTGATGCCGAGGTAGATAGCTATGCCATCCATTTGCCAGCACTTGCTGGAATTGGGGATAAATCAAAAGGCAGTGAAATGGATCAGTATCTTGAGATCTCTCCTTTCAAGCGAGACGAGCTTGAAAAGATTAAATTGGCACTGGACCATGAATCCTATTATTTAAGAAGGTTTAGCATAAATAACTATATTGATGACATAATGATGCTCGGGGATAAAGAGAGAGGAAATAAGCTAATTAGCTATGTTTTTGAAGAAATAGAGAAAAAGAGAAGCTCACAGTGGAATTTGATAAAACAGCATCTTGATATCAAAAATCTTGCCGATAATTTTGAACTTATTACAATTGATATAGAAAAATTCATCTTTAGGGGAGAGTTCCCTTCTCCCGGTAGAACACTCGGATTTATTCACAATAAATATATCTGGGATAATGAAATCAATGAAGATGAAAGGGCTATAATCAGTCTAGGTATAGCTGAAGACTATATTGTATTTCGGGCAACAAATAAGGCAAAAGCAATTGGATTTGATCTTAACGATATAATAAAACAGTTGAAAGATCGATACTTAGAGGAAGTCCAAGGTGGCGGACATCCTGGTGCAGGCACTATTAGATTTGTTCCGTTCTTGAAAGATGAAGTAAAAAGAAAAAGTTTGGAGTATATTGAGAAGATAGTGAAGAAGAAATAATATTCCCTAAACATTATTAATAGCACATGGTATAATCAAAGAGAAGAAGTAAGTCTATAGAAGTTCATAAGTATTATATATTAGTCTCAAAATAGTGTCAAAAGTTTGCTTGTCCATGGATATTCTATAGAAATAAGAGTAAGTCTATGGATGGGGATTTGGAGAATCTGAAACAGATACCGTATAAAAAATAACTCTTCATTTTTTATTCAAGTCTTTATAAATAAATTTATATTCTATTAATTTATTTCTTTTATTATGAAAGAGATTCCAAGAGAGTGGAGAATTGCTATTTTTGTTGTTATTTGTACATTATTAATTTCCGTTGCTTTTAATTGGGACTATACTAAAGAAAAGATTGGAATTGAACATTCTGACGTTTATTTATTTGCCTTTAATTTAGATAGAACATACTCTCAAGAAGAAATAGAATCTCTATCTCCTCAATGCTTTTCTTACGAATATGTTCCAATAAAAATTCCTGAAAATTATAAAGGAAATGACCCTCATTTTGCCGTACCTGTTGGCAAATGGGATTACGGAAAGAATGAAGATTTTCTTAATATCATAATAGAAAATATGGGTAATAAAACTTCTAAGAATATAATTATTGAAATTGTTTTCAAAAATCCTTCTAATATTAAAAATATAGAAACTTTAAATAATAGTGGAATTATACTAATCTCAGGAGGCATTAATGCTTCATTTGCTAAATTTAAATTAGAAGAATTATTTCCAAATGAATTTCAACAAGTAAATATAGTTTATTCTGGTAAAGAAATAGACTCAATTATTTTATGGATTGAAAATGAAAAAATCAATTCAAATGAAAAAATCTTAATATATGAAACATATTACAAAATTTGTTAGAAATCAGAACACGGCCCCCCATAATCTTTCTTTATCGATTTCTCACTTTCATGGATGTATATCCCTTTAGGAATTTGATGTTGCCTCAATTCTCTACATAACAAGTGGCAAATGAATGTCTTTCCAAGTAAAATATGATAATGAAAAATAGCCGAAGCTGCTAAAAAAGTTCATAATCTCATGATAGAAAAAGAATATCTCACTCGTTTAATAAAAAATGAGGGGGATGGGATTTTTGATTAAATTTACTAGTAAAAATATTTATTAGAAGTCTATTCCCTTCTTAAACTAACTGACTTTACCATATACTCACTTTTATCTGGATAGGGATACCACATACTTGAGTCTTGCATTTCTAAACATTTAATGCATTTTAGCAGACTTGTAATAAAATAAGATGGGGCAAGATGTTTAAATTCATATATTTCAAATTTTCTGTGCCTGGATATAGCAAATATATTAGGATTTAAACAAACATAATCAATAACATAATTTGGATCATAATCTATAGAAATAAAATGATTTCTATAGGACTTAGATATTATTTCATTATTAAGGTCAGAATCAAAAGAAAAAATTCCTTTAAAAAAACGATAAGTTCCAGGATTATTTTTTTTAGACGATATTATTTTTTTCATGTTTTCATGTGCTGTATTTAGAATATCTCCAAATTCTTTTTTTCCGTTAATTTTTGTTTTGATTTCTATTATCCCCCGGATAGGTTCCGAAGTTAAGATAACAAAATCTCCTTCTTTAAATAAAACAGGATAGCTATTATCATAAAGAATTAAATCAAGTTGTTTTGTAGATTCAACTATTTCATTTTCTTTATATACAACAAATCCAGTAGCAATAGATATATCTTTAGGTAAGACTCTTCTTATAGTATTTTTCAATATAGCTTCTTTGTATCTTCCTTCTTCTCCCCAGTTTGCGCTACCTATTAAATTACGAACTCTATTCTTAATTGATTCTAATTCTACACCAATTGATTCAAAATATTCTCTTATGTCCGACTCAACCATTATACAGAAATATGAGTATATACTTATATTGTTTATTGATGAAAGGATGAAGTAATTCTTTATTTGTTACGATATGAAATAGAAATCATGATACTCTCTTTCTTTGATGAAAAAGTGGAAATCATTAGAAAATCTGGGTTGGATAAAGCAATAAATAAGAGAGTTGGAATTTTGAAGATTGAGGAGAAGATTAGAATTAAATTAAATAAATTTATAAGATAAAATCCAAGATAATGATTAATAATTCTGGAGAATCAAATGTTAGACAGAAGCTATCTAAATAAAATCGTGAAGGAGCCTTATTGTAAAACTATATTCGATATTTCCTTTATAAGTGCCTTTCTTAGTTTCTTTTTTAAATTGTTAGAAAAGGATATTCTTTTTGATTCTTTTTATACAAAGATTCTAAATAACATTTTTATTATGGCGCCTTTGATAATGGGATTAACTGTTAGTTACGTATTGCATAAAGATTGCAAAATTTACAAAAAAGAAGAGATATTAACTTATTGTCTTTCTTTCTTGTTTCTTGTACTTTCGTATGGTTTATATAGAGAAATAGGGGATAGTTTTCTTTTCACTTCAAATGAAGATATAGTCATGTTCATGTTTGAAAAGTCATTTATTTATGTTACTAGTTTAGTCCTGTTTTTTTGTTTATATTTATTCTTTAATTATTCTTATGTTACAAGAAATTTTTATTTATTCTCAAAATTCTTTAAACATTTTTATTTAAATTTTGAAACTATTTTGAGTATTTCATTTATTGGTTTGTTATTATTTAGGGTATTCCCCTCTCAATTAAACTTATCGGCCGTCTACATTATTCCTTTACTAGTTTTAATATATCTCTACTTTAGAGGGTTTCGAGGAATAATCTTAAGAAAAACATTAGCGCCTAATTATTTTAAAATTATTTTATTTCGTTGTTTATTTTTTGAAATAGTAATAATAGTAATAAATGCCATTATTAATTATTTTAATTAAACCCCAAACTGCGGAACACAAGCTAAATAAGATTCTCTTAATTCTTTAGGATCTATATGGCCGTAGATATCAATAGCACCTTTTCTTATATCTCCTCTTAGTTCTTGGATAAATTCTCGTTTCATTCCAGCTCTTCTCATTTCAGTTGTAAAAAAGTAGAGGGGGAATTCGAACCCCCGAACACCTACGTGACAGGACTCTGAATCCTGTAACCTTATATTATCCTTCCCTAATAATAAAATTAATGAAACTATCCGATAGAATATCCTGTAAAACTTTCTCTTGTAATGATATTGAAAAGAGTTCATATCAAGTTCCATATGCAGACATTAACCCAGAAAAAATAAAAATAGTAATGATTTCAGAAGTTCCACCAATAGATCCAAAAGATTACTTCTACGCCTCTGTAAATCCTTTCTACATGGAAACAACAAAACAGGCTTTTAATGATGCAGGATATCCTATTAATTCTATAAATGATATCTTAAACTTAGGAGTATACATAACAACAGCAGTTAAATGTGCAAAGACTGGAAGTTCTATTTCAACAGATACAATCAAAGAATGCTCATTTATCTTAGAAGAAGAACTAAAACTTTTTCCAAATGTTAAGGCCTATATCTTACTGGGTGATGTTGCAATAAAATCTTTTAATTACATATCAAAAAGAAATACAAATAAACTTACAATTCCAAATGGCTCAACTTACAAATTAAGAAGTCAAAGCTTTTACTATGAAGACAAAAGAGTTTTTCCATCTTACATTATAACTGGGAAAAACTTCTTGATGGAAAAATCAAAAAGAAAAATGATCGCTGAAGATATAAAAAATGCATTCAAGATCATTGAATAAATCTTACCCAATAATTTTGGAAATCAAAACCCAAAACCTTATATATGATTCTTGGATTGATTTGGAAAGGTTGTTATAGAATCGACTGAAAACGCTAAAAAAAGTTCAAAACAGTTTTTCTTATCC
>JBDKUY010000033.1:0-9005 GCA_039679445.1 Methanofastidiosum sp.
CCGTCAAGCGTTCTTATGGAGAAGCAGTCAAATCAAGAAGAAGTGACATGTTGGTAAAGGAGGCAATGATTAAGTTTCTGCTTTATGCAACAGTTCGACAGATTGCATAAAGCACTGCTTCTGGAAAGGACAAATAGTTTATAGAGATAGTTGCCAGAAGTGCTGAATTATGCAACCATGCATAAAATAGGGAAAAAATTATAAATAGTATTTCATTTCGAGAGAGTTTTCAGCAAAACCGCATGCTTTGTAGAATTTCTTTGTCATGGGGTCTCCACCCTCAATTGATACTGTTATGTACTTGCATTTGACCCTTTTTCCGTAGTTAATTGCAGCTTCTAAAAGTTCTGCCCCAACACCTTTTCCCTTGTACTCATCCTTTATGACAATGTCTTCAATGTGACATACGTTGTAACTGTAAAACAGTATTGGTTTAACGAAAAGAGATAAGAAACCGCAAATTTCAACACTGTCAAGTAAATTCTCTTCTGCAACAAATATTTTTATGTTCGGATTTTTGATATATTCCGTAAGTATCTTATTAAAATTAGCAATTTCATCAGGAGACTTTAGGGGTACATTGTGCAAACTATCAATAAGATCGTATATATTATATCTGTCTCTAAACGAAGCTTCTCTAACCCTCAACAAATTCACCTTATCAAATTTAATATTTAAAGTATATAAAATTAATTTATAATTATCGGTTCTATTTAAATATTAATCTGTTTATTTGACTCATTTTCTTCATTATGGCTTATCATTCGACTTTTAGCTTCGGATTTCATAGGCTTAAGTTTAGGCAGGTTATAAGAAGTAATAATTCCGGTGAAAATTAAAACAAGCCAAAATGAAAGGATCCTATCCAAAATTGTTGCTGTAAGGGCAATATTTTTCCCTACTTTTAGCGAGGCGTATAAAACTGTCATTGTTACTTCCACGACACCAAGGCCGCCGGGCAGTAACGGAAGCAATCCCATGAGAAGACTTATTGTAGATACAAGTGCAACAAGCAATGGGTTCAAAGGTTTCCCGAGTGCTAAAAAGACAAAATATGTCCTAAGAATCCAGCAGACCCACATTACTATTGATGCGGCAATGGATCTATACAAGACCTTTCTGCTCCTTAGAATTAGTTGAAACTGCCCATGGAAATTTTCTACCATCGATACTGCCAGATCTTCATATTTATTAATTCTCTTAGAAAATTTCCCTAGTATTCTTAAGAATTTGAAAACGACTTTCTCGCCAGCTTCTTTATTGAAACAGACATAAGTAGCTACCAAGAGTACACATACGTAAATAATAATTACAAATGACAATAAAGCAATCGTAGTCCACCTTACGTTATAGAAAAGATTAACATACATCACAGAGAAAATAGCAAGAACGAAAAAAGGTAGAGATTCTACAAATCTATCCGCAGTAACTGTAGCAAACACATTTTCAATTGGGCTGATATTCTCTTCCTTAGAAATAAGAAATGTCTTCATTGGCTCTCCTCCTGTTTTAGCACTAGGTGTAACATTATTGAAGAAAATACCAACCATTGTGGCAACAAATACATTTCTCATAGAAACTTTTGGCTTTAAGGATTCGAGTAGTGGTTTCCATTTATAGGCCTCAAAAATTAAATTAAGCAATTGGAATACAATTGCAAGACCTAAATATAAAGGATTAGCACTTTTTATTAAAGTAATGAATTCATTATAGCCTACAAATTGAACAAAAATTACTATTAATATTATTCCAGCAGCAAACGGTAGAATGTTCTTATAGTTTACCATTTTTAGTTCCCTCAAAATTTATCATCTTGTCTACTTGAGTTAGTACTTTATCAACAAAAGAATTTTTTCTTTCGATTTCTTTACCCAACAGATAGTATTTAATGAATACCATCACAATTCCAATTGCTATTGGGCCTACAAAAATTCCTATTGCTCCAAAGGCTAAAAGCCCTCCAAAGAATCCAAATAAAAATATCATTGGATGTATTTTGGCATATTTTCCTGCAAGTTTTGGCTTGATGTAAAGTTCAGGTATTATAGTAACTAATACCTGACCTAGGATAAAAACATAAATTCCGGTCATTGCCTGCCCTTTCATTACATAGACGACGGCAATTCCTGAAAATAACATCCAAGGGCCCAATATTGGCGCAAAATCCATAAAACCAGACATGATGGCCAGAAGTAAGGGGTAAGGTATTCCAAATATCAAAAAGATAAAGTAACTTATTATTGTAGTAAAAATTGCTTTTAAAATATTAACAAGGATAATACTTTCAAAAACAATGTCAATCCCGTGAAGAAGGGATGAGATTGTCTTCTTTTTATTTTCGGGTAACAAAGTAACAAATGTATTTTTAATATTTCCGCCTTCTTTTAATAGGTATAATGCAAGTATTGATGCAAGCAAAAGTTTCATTGCAAATTCAGGTATATGGATAGTAAGGTCAATAATCTCTTCGGAGAGATAAGATATAAGTTCATGTAACTTTGTAGTTAAAATATTTGTTATCTTGTCAAGGTCGTTGGAATATTCTATACCGTAGTAGTTAAGAAATGAGATGAATAAATTCTTTGAATAGGTATCAAGGTCATTAAATATCACCATTAATTTCTCAAAAATCTTCTCGTTGATAACATAATTGATAGTTGCGGCTGCAAGATAAAAGAAAAGTAAAAAGGTAGGTATTATAATTATTATGGCCGAAAGTATCGCGGCGTATGTTTTACTCATGAATTTAACCAATACGTTGTTTATTGGCCTCATGAGGTAAACTAGAACAAATGTTACAATAAGTGCATCTATAAGAGGAAAAAGAGTAAGTGCTGCAATTATAAGAAAGAATGTGAATATTGAGGCAATTGCAATTTTATACTCAATTTCTTCCATAGCACCATCTCTTTTTAATGATAAATAGTATAGGGGTATATAAATTTAAAGGGCAAAAAGTTCCGGATGATCAATTATTGCATCGGCAATTCTTTTTGAAACTTTATCGTCCCATAGCAGAGGTTTTGGGTATGTTTTATCTCTATTTGGAATTTCTTTTAGAGCTGAAGATAATTTTATTGTGTCTGTTCCAACAAGAATATTTGCACCATTTTTTAGTGTAACTACCCTTTCAGTGTTCTCTCTAAGCGTTATGCAAGGTACATCAAGCATTAAAGCCTCTTCTTGGATCCCTCCAGAATCAGTCATCACAAAACTAGAGTTCGACATCAACCATAAAAAGTCAAGATAACCTAGCGGCTCAATTATTTCGATATTTGCCCCAAGTTTCTTTAGATACCCAAGTTCTTCCAATACTTTTTTTGTTCTTGGGTGCAGCGGAATAATAATCTTATGGCCAATTTTAGCTAAAGAAGTGAATAATTCAATAAGTTTTTTAGGGCCAGCTGTATTCTCAGCCCTGTGAATAGTCATCAGGCCGTAATTATCAGGTTCTAAAGATAAATTCAGTAGAATTTTTGATTTTTTTGATTTTTGGAGATGCGATAACAATGTCTCAACCATGACATTCCCAACAAAGAAGATCCTCTTTTTATCTGCCCCTTCAGATATCAAATTATTTACTGCATCTTCTGTGGGTGCGAATAAAAACTGAGATATTCTGTCAACAAGTATCCTGTTAATTTCTTCTGGCATCCTCATATCAAATGAACGGTATCCAGATTCCACATGAGCCACAGGAATCTGCATTTTAATAGAAGATATCGCACCGGCAAGTGTAGAATTTACATCCCCTACAACAACAGTCAAATCAGGTTTTTCTTGATTTAGTACTTCCTCTATCCTTGACATCATAGCACCTGTCTGCACTCCATGCGTTCCAGAACCTATGCCAAGGAAAACATCAGGTTTTGGCAATTCTAAATCTTCAAAAAAAATCTGGTTCATGTTCTCATCATAGTGTTGACCTGTATGTACAAGAACTTGATCTATTTTTCTTTTCTTAAACTCTTCATAAATGGGCTTTATTTTCATGAAGTTAGGTCTTGCACCCACTATTGAGAGTATTTTCATAAGAAATGATTAAAAATTATGCTTTTAAAAGTTTTGATTTGACTTTTTCAAAATATGAAACGGTTTTACTATTATTTCATCTAAACTTTTATATATTGTTTCATCTTTAGATATAGTGTAATAAATATATATTATAAGGAGGTATGCTATGAGTAATGGCGATGGATTGAAGATTTTATCTGCAGTTCTTGCAGTATTCTTATTAGTATCAATAATGGGTAACTTCTTTTTCTTGTACCGTTCACTATCAGACACGGGGCAAGGAACTCAGTATAATGTTCTGCTTACTGAGAAGATTGGACTCGATAATAAAATATCTTTGTTAGAATCACAGATATCGGATAAAAATAAGAAGATAACGGATCTTGAGTCAGAGATTAGATCTCTTAAATCTCAGTACGATAGTGCGCAAAGAAATGTTGATTTGAAACAAAAAGTTGTTGACAACTATGAAACTCGGGTAAAATCGTTAGAGGATCAGCTTTACAACTGCGAACATAAAACTCCTACAACTACAACATATACTTCATACTGCTCATGCGGTTACTACAGATATAACTGTACATGCAACGGATACTGCTATTATGACTGGTACTGCCCAAATTCTTGCTCGTGCTGCTCTACTAGTAGTTGCACAAACTGTTAAAATAATTTGAGGAAGAATCTTATGAGTCGAAAATTCCATTGGAGACTCTAAGTTCTCCCTCAACGCTTTTTCTTTTTTTATTCTATATATGTCTTTCGCTGTTTTTAGAGAGTATCCTGCGGCAGTATTAAACGATACTTCTTCGGAGGATGATTCCCCACTCACCACCCCAACTAACAACTCGGCATCCGGATGTGCATGCTGCAGAAGAAAGTAATTTTTGAAAGATTCAGTAATATGATGAAAGGTGGATAAATGAAAAAAATAATTATGCTTAAATCTTTGATAATTACATCCTTTTTTATTTCACTAGTTTTATTTTCTGGATGTAATTCTACAAAAGAGGTTAATGCAGAGACTGATAGTAAGTCTAGTGCACAAACACAGATTAATCAAATTAATATACCTCTATCCGAAATAACTGCAAAAGCGAATTGGTATAATTATGAAGTTGATAATAAAACAATTTCATACTTTGCCGTTAAAGCATCTGACGGAAGAATAAAGATTGCTTTTGACGCATGTGACGTATGCTATCCTGAAAAGAAAGGTTATAGGCAAGTAGGAAGCGATATGGTCTGTAACAATTGTGGACTAAAGTTTGCTATAAGTGGAATCGGAACAGAAAATAAAGCAAGCAGTGGATGCTGGCTAGGATACTTGCCTGCGACAATAGAAGGCGATTATCTAAAAATTAGAAAACAAGATTTAGAAAACGGCAAGTGGAGATTTTAATAAACTAATTTTTACTTTATTATTACTTGGCAATATTTCTAAATAATTAAATTACTAAATAAATATAAATACTTTTAACAATGATAAGTATTACGAGGGAATAAAATGGTGGGGAAAGAGACTAAAAAGGCAGAGATTAAAGTAACTGGCATGACATGCGCTACATGCGCTACAACTATAGAAAAATCTCTTTTGAATTTAGATGGAGTTTCTAAGGCAGAAGTTAATCTTGCAAGGGAAATCGCATCTGTAGAATATGACCCAAAAATACTGAAGATTAACGACCTTGACAGTGCTGTAAAGGATGCGGGCTACGATGTGATAAATGAAAAAGCTATTCTAAAAGTTGGTGGAATGACATGTGTAATGTGTGCCAACTCAATTGAAAGTGCTTTGGGGAGATTAGACGGTGTTGTTGAAGTCAACGTGAATGTATCTTCTGAGAAAGTGTATGTGACATTTAATCCCAAAGTTGTTTCAATATCCGATATGAAAAAAGCAATAGAAGAATCAGGCTATCAATATCTCGGAGTTGAAGGCGAAGCCTTAGAGGAGCTTAAACTAGAAGAAAATCAGAGAAATAAGAAATACAGGATAATTGTTGGTGCAGTAGACTCTGCTATATTGATGGGGTTAATGTACGCTCCAATGATGATGCTACCGCATGGTATATCGATGCCATTTCTAATGTTTTTAATAGCCCTGCCAGCTTTCATATACTTAAGCTATCCCATATTTAATGCAGCTTACAGATCACTTAAGAATAGGAACCTGAACATGGACGTTATGTATTCTATGGGTATTGGAGTTGCCTTTTTTTCAAGTATTCTTGGTACTTTCAATATTTTATTGGGCAGTGAGTTCATGTTCTACGAAGCTGCCGTGATGCTTGCTACATTTTTAACCTTAGGCAGATTTCTCGAAGAGAGGGCAAAGGGAAAGACTTCTGAATCTATAAAAAGATTGATGGGGCTACGGGCAAAGAATGCTACAGTTATTCGTGGTGGGAAAGAAGTAGAAATTTCAATAGAAGACGTTATTGTTGGGGATATAGTTATAGTAAAACCTGGAGAAAAAATTCCTGTTGATGGAGAGATTATTTCTGGACAAAGCTATGCTGACGAATCAATGATATCTGGAGAACCCATACCTGTTTTCAAGGAAAAAGGAAGTAAAGTAATTGGCGCAACTATAAATAAGAATAGTGTTCTAAACTTTAGGGCTACAAAGGTCGGGAAAGATACGGTGCTTTCTCAGATAATAAAGTTAGTAGAAGAAGCTCAAGGGTCCAAACCCGAAATACAAAAAATTGCAGATAAGGCTGTAAGTTACTTTATACCTACAGTTTTGGCAATTGCTGCAATATCTTTTGTAAGTTGGTACTATGTCTTTAACAGTACATTCTTATTTGCCATAACAAGTTTAATTTCAATTCTTGTTATCGCATGCCCCTGCGCCCTTGGGCTTGCAACTCCAACTGCAATTACAGTCGGTATTGGAAAAGGGGCAGACCTAGGAATTCTAATTAAAAATGGAGATGCTTTGCAGCTTTCAGAGAAGTTAACTGCAGTCTTGTTTGATAAAACTGGAACTTTAACCAAAGGTAAGCCCGATGTCACAGATATACTCACATTTGGAATAGATAAAGATCAATTTCTCAAGATAACTGCAAGTGTAGAAAAGAATTCAGACCATCCTTTAGCAAATGCGATAGTCAAAAGTGCAGAAGAAAAAGGCATTGTGCTATCAGGAAGTAAGAATTTTGATACATTTGGAGGAAAAGGGGTAAAGGCAACTGTTTCTGGAAAAGAAGTAATAATTGGAAATAGAACTCTTTTCAATGAGAAGAAAATTCCAATTAAAGATGAAATTGAAGAACAAATAACAAAACTTGAAAATGAAGGGAAGACCGCAGTTTTAATATCAATTGACAACAAGCTTTCAGGGATAATTGGAATTGCAGACACTCTAAAGGAAACTTCTAAAGAGTCAATTAAAAAACTGATAGATTCTGGAATTAAAGTATACATGATTACAGGAGACAACAAACGTACTGCTTCTGCAATAGGTAGAGTTTTATCAATAAAGAACATACTTGCAGAAGTCCTCCCAGAAGATAAGGCCAAAGAAGTCAAAAGGCTCCAAAATAATGGGGAAATAGTAGCCTTTGTTGGAGATGGCATAAATGATGCACCCGCTCTAGCACAAGCAGATGTAGGTATAGCAATTGGCAGCGGAACTGACGTTGCAATAGAAAGTGGGGACATAGTTTTAGTCAAGAATGATATAAGAGACGTTGTGTCCGCAATTAAGTTAAGTAAAAAAGTTATGCAAAGAATAAAACAGAATCTTTTTTGGGCATTTGCTTATAATACTGCGCTCATACCAGTTGCTGCAGGCATTTTGTATCCAACTTTTGGTATTACTTTAAGGCCTGAGTTTGCAGGTTTTGCTATGGCTATGAGTTCCGTTACTGTGGTAACACTTTCACTCATGCTAAAAAGATTTAATCCAGAAAAAAAATAAAGGAGGGATATTTTGGCTATTGATCCAGTTTGTAAAATGACTGTTGATGAAAAAAATGTGAAGTTTAAGAGTGACTACAAAGGCAAAACTTATTACTTCTGCGCCCCAGGATGCAAGAAGAGTTTTGATCAGAATCCAGAAAAATACTTGAGTTAAATAACCAAAAGTTTTATAAGTATTTATAAAAATGGTTTGTTAAGCCCCGTTAGTCTAGTTCGGTCAAGAATGCGGCCCTTTCGAGGCCGTGGCACGGGTTCAAATCCCGTACGGGGCACTAATTTTTAAAGTAAATGCGGTGCTTTTTTTCTTCTAAATCTAGATTAATTAATCTAGAACCCTCTAAATAAAAAATAAAATTAATTTTGATTTAAAATCTCTTCAGCCTCAGAAATTACAGAAAGAGCCATGGCCCTGATATAAGGATCGCCTATCCTAGCAAGGTCCTGTAGCCATTCCTTGTTCTTTTGGTAATACAATACAACCCTCAATTTTGATTCCGGAATATTTTTCTCCATATCTCCACCTCTAGCAAATTTCTCCTTTCAAAAAGGCTGCCCTCTTCTTTTTCTCATTGACTTTGAATCTGTACACGTCCTTGACTATCTCTAGATAATCTTCCATGCATTTCATGATCATCTTTGCCTTCTCTGAAGATCCCTCATTCCCAAAACACAAAAGCAAAAATCTGTACCCCTCGATGTAGCTGATAGCATGCTCAATTGACATGATCATCTCTGAAAGATCAATAATGCCAAAGCAGTATAACTCTTCTCTTGAAAGCATGGGCAAAACATTCATCTGCCTTTTTTCCAAAACATCAACATTTTTTGCCAAAATTTTTCCTCCTTACTTACTACTTACTTACTATACCTACATACTACACTACACTACACTACACCCGCTTCAGTGCAGATCTTTTCTTTTAATTCTCCAGTGGAAATGCACAAACCTTTTGAGAAGTTGTTCATCATACGCTGGTCGTTTATGACGTTCTCTATTCCGACCTCGGATATCTTCTTCTTGATAATAGGCCATACTGTAAATTCCCAGAGTTTCTGTTTCTCTA
>JBDKUY010000034.1:0-1879 GCA_039679445.1 Methanofastidiosum sp.
CGAAAGCCAAAGCACTATTGGATAGGTTTGAGTTTGTATACACCCCAAAGCATGGAAGCTGGCTGAATATAGCAGAGATTGAACTGAATGTACTCACAGGTCAGTGCTTAAAAAGAAGAATGGATAACATAGGGATTGTTAAGAAAGAGACATTGGCATGGCAAAAGTTTAGAAACAATAAAAATGCAAAGTTAATTGGCAATTTACAACAGACGATGCAAGGATAAAATTGGCACGTCTTTACCCGTCACTTGAGGATTGACGCGACACTAGATTAATTTTTCAGCTTTATAGAAATCCTATAAAATAACAAATCTCATTAGCTTGAACCTAATTACCGGATATTTTTACTTATCCATGCTCAGTATCCTGCAGTTGATTTAAACATATTTTCTACAAAGCTGAGTTTTCTACTTAACTATTTTTCCAAAACTCTCGGTTTTAGAAAAATTGGAATACTGCCGTGATGTATTTATATTAGCGTCGTTAAGTAGTGATAATTATAAAAATAAATAGATTCTAAAATAAAATAAACAAGCCTTAACAATAATTAGGCTAGTAAAAACATGGATATTGATGAGAAAAAATGAAGATAAATAAAGAAAAATTAATAGTCACACTCCTTCTGGCTATTTTAGTAGCATTCATACCCCTTGGAGCAGCAACTCCTGTCGGAACTTCAGAAAACGCAACAGTAGAAGCCGCAAACAGTTGGCTTGGAGTTAAATCCGTACATGGGGGCAATAACACAACTGCCATTGACTGTTCTCACTTAGTATATCAAGTATACAGCCAGGTAGGCGCCAAAGACATATTTTTCCAGAAAGTGCCTGATATGAAAAATAATACGGATTATGTTAATACAACCTCTCCCGCTCCCGGAGACGTGATCTTCTGGCAGAAGGACGTCCCCCAAAATGGCAAAACATACTGGCTTGCCACTCATGTGGGAATATACATAGGAAATAATCAGTTTGTAGACACATCCTTTGATACAAAAAATGTTACTACAGAAAATATCACTGGTGTGTATGAAGAAGGAATGCCGTACTTTGCAAGATGGTCACATATTTAAGAGACCATCAAAGTTCTATTGTCTCTTCAGGACCAGAAATTCCTCGTAAAACAATAGAAGCTTACATTAAAATCTTAAATACCTAAGACTGAAATTTTTAGTTGTTAGGAGGGCATAATCTGGTGACGTCTTTCAGATATTACCAGGCCCCCTCTATTACATTCACTTTAGATTCTTGTAAAATAAGACGTTACACTAACGCCACTTAAATAGATTTGAAATCAATAGTTAACCTGGACTCAGGAGCAAATCTTACCCACATCCATGTTCTTTCATCTTCAATTTCTGTTCTTGTCTCAACTTTTTTTCGATTATTACCCACGATTCTTCCATTTCAACTTTTCAAATGTTCATGTATTTCATCAAATCTTCATTTACCTTCTCGCATTGTTTCGCTGCGCGAAACGACCAGTTACTAACTGTAGCTGGTTAAACTTCCAATACATCAGCAATAACGTCTATTGACATTCCTTTGATAGCCATCTTTATAGCTAATATGATAATGTATTCGTCTTTTAGAACATTATCAAAGAAGATGTTCGTACATTGGTCATCGGTTAAGGTGTAAAACATCTTTCCTGACTATGAAATTATATTAATTATTTGTATATTATCACTACTGTGATTGCACCGACTCCCTCAACTCACGAAAAATCTTATGTATTTGAAACTTATGTATTTGAAACTGATCTCCATAAAATGTACCCCAAAGTTTGGTTGATGCAACTTGCTAAAAAAACGAAGTTCATAAAGCGTGAACGCAAAATTAAATCAGATATCATTTTTTGGTCTTTAGCACTTGGT
>JBDKUY010000035.1:0-5511 GCA_039679445.1 Methanofastidiosum sp.
CTTTTTGCGTCTATGTCCATAGCTATCTCGTATAATTTTGAAAGAAGGGATTTTATATCGACATCACTTTTGACGTAAAAATTTTCATCTGTTGGGACTCCTACTCTTAAAGATGCAGCATCAAGGATGACTATCTTTTTCTGATCTTCATACTTTTTTAAATCCCATCCAAACTGGAGCGCTTCTCTCCTAAGCTCTTCAGGTTTTTCTTCAAACGTTACATAAATGCCGGCTTCTCCAAAGTCCTTTGCACCAGAGTAGATATACTGCAGGGAAAATATAGTCTTTCCTGTTCCTGCCTCGCCAGATAACAATATTGATGAGCTTTTTGGGAAGCCCCCCCCTATTAGTTCATCAAGACCTTTAATTCCTGTCTTTACCCTATCTTCCATATATTCTCACCTATATTCTTAACGTAACTAGGAAAAATGCAAGTATCATTATTACAAGCCCTAATATAAATACACTAAAAGATGTATTAATAAATGCTTCCTTTCTTATATTTTCCTCCTTTAGCTTTGAAGATTTAAACGCAGTAATAAATGACCCCATGAAGATTATGCTTGATATTAATAGGAAAACTGATAATGGCTCGCTATACACATACTCCGATATGAGTGCATACTGCGCCAAAAATAGAGATACCGCAAACATTATGATTGATGCTTGGAGTATGCTCTGCGAAGTCCCGTTCATTACCTCACCCCCGCCATAAGCCCGTAAAGGTAAAAGATGTAACCTAAGACGCCAATTATCAGGTAAATCATATATTGATTCTTCTGATCGTTTTCTTCAAGATTGTATTTGAACTGGAGTATGATGTGAATTGTATAGAGGAAAATTGATATTAAAATGCTTGATGATCTGGCAATTTCAGGATATGAGGCAGGTGAGAACTTCAAAAGTGCGTTTAGAATATCTGAAGAGCTTAAGATAAATATGAATAAAAGAAGATACCCCATTATGAAAAAAGTTTCCCCCATGATAAAATACATTGTTTTTGACTTGTAGTCATTTGTTGTGTTAAATAAAATAAATGTGATGAGCTCTACCGTAAAAAATAGTAGAATGGCCGTTCCAATACCCAAAAATAGTACATCTACCATGGAATCCCTTATATTGTGAATCTATCAAATATTACTTTATTATTATCTATGCGATACTTTATTCTTTTATAGTTTCCGCTATAAAGCTTACCAAAATCGACATAGAAGATCTCTTCGCCCATTTCAATAGCCCGCTCTAGAAATAATGTAGCTTCGGCTAGGTGTCTGATTGATACCTCCACTTCATCCTTGTGCATGCCCTTGTGGAGAAGAATTATTATTCTGGCGTTTTTTTCTCTCCCAATTGCAAATAGTCTCTGGAGAAACCTGTATACTGGAACAAGTCCCAATGTGACTATCAAAGGGGATAGTGAGTCTATGATTACTGTAGTACTTTTTCCTGTTTCCTCCCTTGCCATGAAGATATTTCTTATGATCTCATCTAGATCGTATGCATAGGAGATGTGGTATTTTTCAGAGCTTTTAATGCCAAGCCTTTCTGTATAGCAATCGATAATGAATTTCGGCTTAAAGAGTTCTCTAATCTCTAGGGGGCTTTTGTCTATACCAACATAGATTAAATCGCCCTTGATTAATTCTTTGCCAAAATACTCCTTTCCAGTTTCTGGCTCCCCTAAGAGAAGTATGTTGTTCTGTTCTAGCTCTTTGAGCATAGGGCGATTTCACCCCAGATTTTATCTATTTCACTTATTGTTGCAACTTTTATCCCGGGGAGATCTATCTTTGGTTTGTCATTTCCTGAGTATATGGCGCAAAACTTTCCTATCTGCATAAATGAATCCTTGAGTTTGACAGCGAACAATATCCCTTCCATTTTTCTCAATCTTTCGAATAGGTCCTCTGCCTTTTTTATTGTGATTGAGTCGATTGCATAAGTTTCCGGGATTATTTCAATCATATAGTAAGTTTCACCAAGTTTTTTGTGATTTAGAGTTAATCTATAATTTAGGACATTTTTCAGCTTTTTTAAGCGGAAGTGAATCGTGGTGTCCGGGATATTCGTGATTTTTGAGATGTCAGTTATTGAGATTCTCGCATTTTCTTTCATGACATCTATAATCTTTTGATCTATTTCTTTCATGAAAAGTATTATTTCTGTTACTATTTAAATTTATCGCAATTTAATTTGTTATATTTGGAATTAAATTATTTATATATTTTATTATTGCGAATTATACATGAATTACCGAAACATTTAAAAACAATTCAAAGCAATTCATTATTGTCCATGCAAAAATGGAGGATGAAAAAATGATGAAATTTTTTAGAAAACACAGGAAGGCTGTGTCACCTGTTATTGCAACTATGCTATTAGTTGCAGTAGCTGTTGCAGCCGTTGGAGCATACTTTATATGGTTTAGATCTTTCCAGACGCAGTCACAGGGATCAGTTCAGGAAGCTGCAAGTGGTGCGTTGGGGTCAGAAGTACAAGTAGCAAATATAGCTAACGATGCTCAAAGATATTACATATCTCTTAGAAATGCAGGAACAGCAAATGTTAGCATTACTGATATAAAAATTGGTGTAGATTCAAATAATACGCTGTTTGACGGTGGTACTGGTAATGAAGCTCCAGTGAAAATTATTCCAGGTAACAGTCAAACATTAATTTACACCAGGTATGGTGCGACATCTAATCCTATAACTCCAACAAGGGGAACAACAAGAACCTTTACAATTGCATACAAGCTTGGAGAGCCTACAGCAACAAACGCACCCACTGGTGTAGTAGTACATACATACACAGACTCAAACTAAAATATTTTATTTTTTGATTATATTTTCTTTTATTCTTTTCTAACTAAACTTTAAGAAACTCTTATATATTCGTAGTGGTCAATAAAATTAGTTAAATTTAAATATTAGTAGGCACTACATATACTTATGGCTTTTATCAGGAAAAAGAGTAAAGGCAACAGCTTCTATTATGAATTGGTCGAAAGCAAGAGAGAATGTAATAAAGTCAAGCAAAAAGTCTTGAAGTATTTCCCTTCACTAAAAGAGGTAGAGGACTATCTAAAGAAAGAAAATATTTCCATTCCAATTAACTATGACGATTGGATGGATAATGACCTAAAAGAAAGGATTGAAATCAAACTTAGTAAACTTAACAATCTAAGGCCCTTACCAAAAGATACTCTAGATAATCTAAAGGAAAAGTTTGAAATTGATATGAGTTACCATTCAAACGCCATAGAAGGAAACAGGCTAACACTGCGCGAAACATGGCTTGTGATAAGAAAAGGAATTACAATAAGCGGTAAATCACTAGAAGAACACCTTGAAGCAACAAATCATAGTGAAGCAATTGAACTGCTCGAAAAAATAGCCAGTAAAGAAGAAAATATAACAGAAATGGATGTATTAAACATTCATGCCATAATCCTTGATAAGATAGACCCACAAAATGCCGGATTTTGCAGACATTCTAACGTATTTATACAGGGTTCTGCGTTGAAACTTCCAAACTGGAGAGATATTCCCTTACTAATGAAAGATGTCTATGAGGAGCTAAACGTTGAAAGCAAAGGCATTGAAGCAATTTATTCTGCAGTCAAAATTCACTATGATATTGTAAGAATACACCCGTTTATTGATGGAAATGGGAGGCTGGCACGGCTACTCATGAATTTCAGACTGATAAGGGCAGGATTCCCGCCTACAATACTAAGAAAAGAAGAAAGAAGGGCATATTATTCTGCGCTGGAAAAGGCTGATAAAGGAGACTTTAGAGCATTGACGATGTTAATCGGGAAGGATGTAGAAAGAGCACTTGATCTATATATTGAAACAGTTTCTTGAAATTGAAATAATCTAATAGTTTTAGTTTATTCTTCTTCTAAATCTTCTAATATAGTATTAACAGTACTTTTTAAAGCAGGAAGATCTTGTTTAATTACTCTCCAAACTAATACATAATCAACATCAAAATAACTATGGACAATCTTATCCCTCATTCCTGCTATATCTTTCCAATTTATTTCAGAGTATTCATTAATTAGCTCAGGAGATAATTTCTTAGTTGCTTCACCAATTATTTGAAAATGGTATACCACTGCGCTCTTGAGAATTTTATTATTCACAAAAAATTCAAAATCTTTGGATTCTATAAATTCTTCAATAAGATTTATTGCGTCTCTAATATGTAAAAGAAAGAGTTTATCATCCTTATCTTTCATAAATAAGTATTGCCTCCTTTAAAATCTTGTCTCTTATGTAGGGGCCAAGCGAATCTTTTGTCACTAAATCAAGTTTCTTACCTATTTCTTCCGATACTTCTCGCTCTATTCTAACTACATCTAAGAGGCTTGGACTATCGTCAAATTCAACTAGTATATCAATATCGCTGGTAGCTCTCTCTTCGCCTCTTGCAACTGATCCAAAAATTTCTATCTTCTTGGCACCCCTTTCACAAAGTAAAGATACAAGTTTTTTGTTTCTTTCGGCTCTATCCATATATTATATATTAATTTTATTATTTTTATACGTAACGGTGAATATGGACAGTGAATATACAACTAGCAAATAGAAAGAGCTCATTTAAAATCAAATATCGATCTAATTTCAGAAATCTATTTACTAATATATTTTACCGAATAATTCTGTCGTGATTATAGGCAAAAAGGAAATAACTGAAAACACCGATTTTACTTCTGATCTAAATAAATTAGCCGACTTTGAGAAAAAAAAGAAAATAAAAAAAATGAATGCATATCGGGGATTTTCTAAAGCTACTGAAGATTTAAGAATAGAATATATGGGGCATTTGAATTAAGAAAAGAGTTTATTGAGAAAGGTACTTGTTAGTAACAAGAAAAACCGATAGGCCTCTAAAGAAACTCTTATATATCTTCATAATTAAAAAGCATTGAATGATAGCCTATAAGATGAGGATTATTGACCTTGTCAATGGTAAGTTAAAAAAAGACGAGATGGGAGGAGTTTTACTTTCCACTCCTTTTGGGGAATCAAAAGAAGCAAGAATAATAGGCACAATAATTGATTCCTATAGAAACAATGAGAATACCTACGGTTCTTTTACTATTGATGATGGAACAGCCACCACAAGATTAAAAGCATGGTCGGACAAAATCGAGCTTCTTGATAAATTCAAGAGAGGCGAGATTGTTGATATAATCGGAAGAGTGGGGGAATACCAGGATGAAATCTACATTACGCCAGAAATTATAATCCCTGTCACACCAAACTACTGGCTCTATAGGGAACTAGAGCTTTCCAAAAGAATAAAAGAGCTAATGGAAAGGGGATTGTCATTTGAGTACACTGGTAAGACAGATACTTTTTCTGCTCCAGAACCTGTCCCTTACCAAAAAGAAGAGACTTACGAAGCAGTGACTGAAGAAGTAAATATCACAGAAGTTGAAGAAGCGCTCCAAGAGACAGAGATAGAAGAGCTTATGGAAGAGGTCTCTGGAGAAGCACT
>JBDKUY010000036.1:0-3715 GCA_039679445.1 Methanofastidiosum sp.
AGACTACAATCCAGGTGGAAAACAGGGGATTCTTTACCCAAAGAAATGCTATGCTTCAATTTGTTGGACTTCCAACAGGTGTTACAGTTGACATATCTCCAAACACCCAGATCATAAAGGCACACAATATTGGAAATTACGAAGCAACATTTACAGTTGGGCCAAACGTATCTTCTGGCACATACAAAGTGACTATGTTGGCATTATCACCAAATGGTACATTTGACACAATACAAATAGATCTTGTTGTACCTTAAAATTTTATTTTTCTTTTCATTTATCTATTTCTAAAAGTGATAATCATGAAGAAAATATTTGCAATTTTGATAGGATTGTTACTATTAGGGAGTTTGATTGGAGTAGCTTCTGTAACGGCAATTTCTGATTCAACTTATATTACTCAAAATAAGATAAATTATGCTATTGGCGAAAATGTTATTGTCACAAGTAATGGTGGCTACGATGTACTGGAAACTCCAAAAGGAGTGCTGTCTTATGTAAGTACCAAGTCGGAAGGTTCTACATTAGTTATGACTTTGAAGGCTGAGAAATCTGGAACGGTAAAATTTTACAATAAAAATACTTCTGTGCTTATTAAAGTTGCAATAGACACGCCAACTCCAATGCAGCAGTTCATGAAGATAATAGGATTTGGCAAGAAAAAATAAATCTCTTTTATTCTCTTTTATAAATATTCTTTATTTAAACTTTTTTTTAGATATTAAATCCTCTATAATTCTTATATCATATAATATGACTAAATTAAACTTTAAAAACTAAAATAAACTAATATGAACAATTAAAAAATAAAATAAACTTTATTGAACGATTAAAAACTATTATGAACTATTATTAAACTCTAAATTTAAAATAAAGGCACAGAAAGCTTTAAATAGGTAAAAGAAATACTATTTTTCGTATGAAAAACACACATAGATATATGGCATTCTTAATAGGTATCGGACTCCTATTAAGTGTTATAGCCCCTGCAATGGCCGAAAGCACCATTGAAGATATAACTAATGTTGCCTTTGAAGAAGCAGAAGAAATCGAAGAAGCTACTTCTGAAACCTCAGTAATTGATGAGAAGTTCACAGAAAAATCAAATGCATTTTACGAGATCATAGAAGAAATATTCATCCTCTATGGCGTCACACCCGAAACTGAGGAAGAAACAACGCCTGAAGATACACCTGAAGAGCCTTTAGGGGAAGAAACTGGTGAGGAAACAACAAGTGAAGAAGAAGCCCCAGAAGAAGGCGTATACACACTTGGCGAATTCGAATTCTACTTCGAAGAAAAGGAAGATGGATACTACTTTACCGATATTGACGGCAACTCTTATTATATAGACAGCTTTAATCTACCACAATCTGTTTACTCTCACTTGAGCCAGATCTCTTCAACACTCGACAAAATCTCTTTAGCCATTGAAGAAGGAAAAACAGGCAGAGCATTTGGTCTATTAACTTCACTTGAAGCAAGACTCAAAGCAACTGAAAGATATCTAGAGAAGGACGCCACAAGGACACAGCTAAAGGAACAGAATGAACTAAAGCTTCAGGAAAAACTAGAGGAAAGAGAGAGAATTAAACAGATGATCCAAGATAAAAAAGACCAGGATAAAAACAATAACTCTAACAACAGTAACAAGAATAATGAAGACAAGGGAAACTCTAAAGGAAATTCTAGCAACGCAGGCGGAAACAGCGGAGGCAATAGCGGCGGTAACGGCGGCGGAGGTAAAAATAAATAAAGGGTGACTAAGTGAAAAAACTCTTTTTATTTTTTTAATTATTTTATTTCTCTTTACTTCAACATATGTTGCAGCGGCACCAAATCAAGGGCTAAATAATGAGGCAAATACGTCCCCTAAGAATCTTGCAAATTCAAACAATAATAATGTAACCCCAACTCAGAATGCTAATCAATTGAATGTTCAAGAGCAAACTTCAAATAAGGGGAATACATCCAATATCCAAGTTCAGCAACAAACTCAGATTAATCAAAATGAAGGCAATGTCCCAGAAATGCCCCAGAACATTCAGAATCAAAATCAAATTGCTTCAAACACACAGCAACAGGTCAGATCAGTTATCCAACAAAAAACTCAAGAAGTAAACTCTTCAATGGGGAACTCTCTACAAAATCAAAAAATGGCTCAAGTTGCAGTTCAGACAATGGAGACAACAGCTTCAATGTTTGGCAAATCTGAAGCAGATATTTCAAGAATATCAAATGAGATTAAAAATTCTTTAGAGATAACAACAAGGGCAGAAGAGCAAATCAGAAACCGGAGTGGATTTGTTAAATTTCTTGTAGGGGGAGATGATGAATCCGCAGGCCTAATATCGCAGCAGATAGTGAGAAACGAAGAAAGATTGAGAGAGCTAAACAGACTCATATTGGAAAGTGATTCTGACACCCAAACAAAAATAATCTTACAAGAGCAGATCCAAAATATAGAACAGGAACAATTGAGACTTAAACTCTTAGCAGAACAGGAAATAAACAATAAAGGTATTTTGGATTGGATTTGGAAATAATCTTTTCTTTTTATTTCAATTAATTTCATTTTAAAAATGAAATCAAACTAAATCTAAATGAACTCCAATTTTATAATTTTGAAAATCAATAACTTTAAATAGTTAGAAGACTATATATTAGATGATGTTTATGGCAGCAAAATTTGAAGTATATACGGACGCAAAAAAACAATTTCGATTTAGATTAAAAGCAGGAAATGGGGAAATAATTGCAACAAGTGAAGGATACACCACGAAAAAATCATGCATGAACGGAATTGATAGTGTCAAAAAGAATGCCCCAATTGCCGAAATTGTTGAAATAGAAAAGTAATTATTTTTCTATTAATTATTAATTTTTTTATTCCTTATTATCTTCTTTTAATAACTATCTTTTGATATACCATTGTTCCATTACTTTGTATTATTATTAAATTACATAATACCTTTAACTTAGAACATAATCCCCTCTATCGTGCTGATAAAACAACGATAAGTTTTATATTCATGGCGGAATTAATTGGATTGTCTGTATTGATATCTGTGTTTGCATCTGTTTTACCTGCATATAATATTGTTAAAATTAGGCCACTTAGTGTATTAAGGTACGAGTAGATATGGAAATTAAAAATTCTGATTTAAATGAGATATTGGATACCCTTTCTCAATTTAAATCATCAATAAAGAAGCTTGAGGATCAGGGAGTTGACGTTTCGGCTCTAAAAAAAGAATTGAATCATATCTCTCTTAAGATAGAACAGTATAAAGACGAATGTAACGATGAAATACTCCCAAAAATTAGAAAAGAGATCTCCACTGATTGCCTTTTCTTAAGGAAGAAGATTATAGACTCCATAAAATCTCAGATTGACGATATAATAAAAAATGAGATTCATAAATCTTAATCTTGGGGGATACTTTCAATTTCGAGACAGATGACGCTACAGATCAGAGTAATATCGCACCTATTAAAGATCCAATCGTATCTGCCAAAATAAAAGATGTCAATATGACAAAAGAAATGCAAGATGCAATAGATGCGCTTGAAGTAAAAGGCATAGATATATCTGATCTTAAAAATCTAAAAACTGAATATGCCGCATACAGCAATGAAGAAAGGCTTGCTTTACTTGAAGAAGATTTTGAAACTGTCATGAAATACCAGGAAGAGAAGCAGAAAATAGTCCAGA
>JBDKUY010000037.1:0-25905 GCA_039679445.1 Methanofastidiosum sp.
ATAAGATCCATAAGTACTTGGCGGATAACGGCCTCTCAAAAGAGGAGCCTAACAAGAAAAAGCAGAGGTCTTACGTTAGATACGAGCGGGAGCACAGCATGTCACTATGGCATACAGACTGGAAAAAGCTTACCGGCACCAATAAATGGCTTATTGCATACGAGGATGACGCATCAAGGATGATTATGGCATGGGAAGTCTTTGATAGCCCCACAACAGAAGCATCACTAGAGGTACTGTACAAAGCCATAAAGGCTTATGGAAAGCCCAAGGCAATACTAACTGACAGGGGCACTCAGTTCTACGCAAGCGCCAAAGATAAGAAAGCACAAGGTGAGTGTAAGTTTCAGACAGTCCAAAAGGAGCTAGGAATAGAGCATATCCTTTCTGGTGTCAGCCACCCCCAGACAAACGGCAAGATAGAACGGTTCTATGGAACGCTTGAGCAGAAGCTCAAGTACTTCAATTCTATTGAAGAGTTCATGAACTTCTACAACAGGAAGCGGCCCCATATGAGTTTGAATCTTGATGTGCTTGAGACACCGGAAAAGGCATTCTACAGAAAGCTAGAATCTGGCAGTAATTTGCCAGATACTACCTAAAAAAGGGGAGATTTTTTAATGAAAGGAAAAGGAAATAATTACAGGATAAGACAAATTGATTACTTATATTACGATATTAGTAATAATCTAATTATTTAAAATAAATAATCCAATAAAAAAATTACTACTTTAGGATTATTAGATTATTTTTTCCATATTTCTGCTTAGCAATTAATTCATTTTTCTCCATTTCAGAAATAATTTGGCTGATTTTGGATTTAGACATACCGGATTGTGAAACAATATCATTTTGAAAGCATTTACCTCCTGATGATCTTAGAATACTGATGACTTTTTCTTGATCAGATAGTAACATGGGCGTATTTTTCTTTTTTTTGTTCATGGCAAAATAAAATGTCAGAACTATAACAATTACCAAAATACCGATAAACCCAAATAGAAAGATATTCAAAGAATCCAGTAATGATTTCTTTTCCAAGACAATTTTTGGTTCATTATTTAATAAGATTTTTGGACCGTACCAGAATATTGAATTTTCTCTTCTTTCGTTTGGCTCTGGATTAAGGCTAACAATTGAATATTCTTTAGGGTATTCAATTACAAGAACTTCTCCTTCCTTCAAATGACTGCCTTCACTAAATGAGTCGCCTATCTGGATTATGTCTTTGTCTTTAAGGCCAAAACCCTTCCACAAGAATTTGATATTTACAACACCATATTTTTTATTAATTGAATCAATAATCTGATAGTTCAAAGAAATATTCTCAATAGTCATTTCTCTTCCTGAAGAATAAGCTACTCTGTTTATTATGTTTTGAAGCGAATCTTTCTTTTTTTGAATAATAAAATTCTTATCCTCTTCTAATGCAGCCATGTATTCATTAAAGAAGTCAATATCTGCTTGAGTTTTTAGTTCAAATCTAGTTTCCAGATTCCACAATGCACTTCCATCTTCGTAAACTTTTATGTAGATGCTATTAGTTTCTTCACAAACTACACCTGACACAGAAGAAAAAAATAAAATTGCGAAAATTGCAAATACTACTATGGCTTTATTTTTCATATTACCAAATTTTAATTGAATCTTATTAAACTTACTATGATGATTCAAAAAACATATAAATGAATTTTTTATCCTTTAGTTTCTTTTGGAATGTTTTCTTCAGCTATGTTTCAAGGCACTGGAAAAGGAATCAACTCGCTTATAATCACCCTCTTCAGGACAATAATATTTACAGTACCATTTTCATATTTATTTGCTATACCAATGAAGATGGGACTTAACGGTGCTTGGTGGGGGCTTGTTGTGGGTAATGTCATAGGTGCAACTATTGCCTTTATTTGGGCAAGAATATATATCAAAGGATTAAAAAAGTAATAAATAATAAGCAATATAGCATTATTCATTTTCTAATTTTGATATAAATTTCAAATCTTGAAATATTCTTATAGAAAGATACTTAAATTATAAATTATAATATAGTATGGTGTTTTTAATGAAAAAAATCTTAATTCGATTAATAGGACTTACAATAGCATTAATATTGACTTTGTCTGTTTTGACTGTTTATTTAGCAGATGAGACAGAAAGCACTTTTTGTTATCAAGTGCCTGACACTGTAAGAAGTCTATCTTTAGTTACAAATGGATACTATACCGCAGCCGCAGCAGTAGGTGAAGACCCAGAAATATTCATTTGCGATAAAGATGGAGTGATATGGGGGTGTAAAAAACGTGCTTTGGCCATACTTCTTACTTCTGATGGTAGATATACTGTTGTAGGAATGAATGATGGTGTAGAACTTTATGATAATTCTAAGGCAGTGGATATTACAAAGAGTAGTTCTAGGGAAATTGTAGGGGGGCATTGGGAACCATATTTGCCAGGAGATCCTGATTCAAGATATAGGTGGGTAGAGGATTATCATACAACTCAGAGTACAAGTTATACTTGTAATCCTTTATGGAAATATACTACTAAATTGGAAACAAGAATTCTTGCAATCAATGAAACTGCTTCATATATACCTGTAGGAGCTGCCGATAAAGTATTTGTATTGGATAAACAAGGTAAATTATCTTGGGAATATCAAACAGACAGTTCAGTTAACTATATTTCAATAGTTGAAAACTATATTGCAGTAGGATCACAGAAATCCGTTTATTTGTTTAAAACAAATGGAGATCTAATTTGGACTTATTCTGTTAGCGGAACACCTGAAACAATAGCTATGAGTAGAACTGGGCCATATGTTAGCGTTGGGACAAGTACCGGTAATATTTATTTACTTGATGGCGAAGGTACTCTTAAATGGGGCTATAAAAATAAATCTGCCATCAATACTATATCTATGACTGGATTAGGAGCGTACATTGTTGCAGGTAGTGCTGATGGATCAATCTTTTTCTTTAATAGAGAGGGAACTAAATTATGGACATACAAGACAAATGGGCCAGTAAACAACATAGATATCTCTTCACAAGGGCAATACGTTGCAGCAGGCGCAGATAAGGACGGATATTACCTCTTTGATTGGAACGGAAAGAAACTTTGGAATAGTACAAATAAAGAGGTATATTTCTGGGCGATTCATGTCGCAGATGATGGGAAATGGCTTCTTGGCGGAAATGGAAAATATATGGGCGGTAATCCAGATATGAAAAATAGCAATAACGTTTGTTTCTTCAATACTGTTAATTTCGCTAAAGCGGGGGAGCAACCAGATAAAAATACTGGAGTGACAACAACCCCTACACAAACTACTACCACTACCCAAACTACAAACAAATTCCCGTCTGCAAACGCTGGAAGCGACTTTGAAGCAAAAATCGGTGATGCCGTTCATTTTGACGGAACTAAGTCAACTGATGAAGACGGAAATATAGTAGCTTACAAATGGGACTTTGGAGACGGTACTTCTTCAAATGACGCAGAGCCTCTCCATCAATACGCAACAGCAGGAGTATACAAAGTGACTTTAACTGTCACAGATGACAAAGGGGATACTGGTCAAGATGTAATGTATGCAACTGTAAAAGAATCACAGTCTCAATCTCCGATTAAAGGCGTTCCTGGATTTGAGCTACCTGCATTACTTGGTGGATCAGCAGTTGCTTACTATCTGATATCAAGAAGAAAAAGAAAATAAATAGTTAACTTTATATTTTTTCTTTTATTTTAATTTTTAGGTGGTATAATGTATCCAAAGATGGATCAAAGAAAAATGCAGAAGATAATGAAACAGATGGGAGTATCCACAAAAGATATCCCTGCGGAGAAAGTTATTATTTTTACAAAAGATAAGAAAATGGTCTTTGAAAACCCTCAACTAACAGAAACTACAATGATGGGGCAAAAAACTTACCAGCTTGCAGGTAACTACAGAGAAGAACTAAAAGAAGTAGAGATTGCAATAAATGACGATGATATAGATCTAGTAGTTGCCCAAACAGGGGCAGATAAAGAAAAAGCAAAAAATCTTTTATTAAAAAATAAAGGAGATATTGCCGCTACTATAATGGAGCTTCAGAAATAATTATAATGATTTTTTCATTATTTCTATAGCTTCATCGATCTCCTTTTTTGATACTATTAATGGCGGAACAAGTCTAATTACTTTGTCTCTTGTGCAATTTATTAGTAGATTATTGTCAAAACATCTTTTTACAAAATCACTGCATAAATCATCAAATTCTATTCCAATCATAAGGCCTATACCTCTAATATCCTTAACGTGAGGCATATCCGACATAAATTCTAGTTTATTAAGTAGATAATTTCCCATCTTTTTAGAATTTTCAATTAATTTTTCTGATTCGATAGTGTTCATTACCGTTACTCCGACAGATGTAGCCAGAGGATTTCCCCCAAAAGTAGTCCCATGATCTCCGGGTTTTAAAACATCAGATACTTCTTTTTTAGCAACAATCGCCCCTATTGGCACTCCACCGCCAAGGGCTTTGGCTAAAGTCATTATATCTGGTTCAATATCATAGTGCTGGAATGCAAACCATTTTCCAGTTCTACCTATACCGCATTGTACCTCATCAAAAACAATCAATATTCCTTTATCCTCTCTAAGGTCAGAAAGTGTTTTCATGAACTCCTTTGAAGCGATATTAATTCCACCTTCTCCTTGTACTGGCTCAACTAAGAAAGCAGCAGTTTTACTATTAACTTTTTCAACAATATCATTTACATCATTAAATTCTGCTTTAACAAATCCTGGCGGGAATGGCCCAAATCCTGCCCTATATTTGTCCTTATCCGTAGTCATTAGAGTTGCAATAGTCCTCCCGTGAAATGAATGTGAAAAATATATTATCTCATCTTTTCCTTTCTGAGATTGAAAACGTCTTGTAAGTTTTATTGCACCTTCATTAGCTTCAGCACCACTATTACAAAAGAATGCCCTGTCAAGACCAGACGTTTCGCACAGTTTTTTTCCCAAAAGGTACTGGGAAGGAATATGATAAAAGTTACTCACATGAATTACTTTTCTTGCCTGTTCTGATATACTTTTAACAATTTGTGGATGTGCATGTCCAAGACAATTAACAGCAATACCTGCTAAAAAGTCAAGATATTTTTTACCATCTGTTGAATATAGGTAGCATCCTTCTCCCCTTTCCACGACCAATGGGAATCTTCCATATGTATTAAATACATAATTACTTTCCAAATTTTTTGCTTCTTCTAAGTTCATAATCTCACCTTAAGTATGGTATTCAGCATTAATTTTAACATAGTCATATGATAGATCACAGCCCCAAGCTTTAGAGGAATAATCTCCCAAGTTCATATTTATTAATATTTTAACATAGTCATTTTGTAATGTTTTTCTCGATTCATTCTTTGTAATACCTGCGGCCTTGCCATTTTTTACAATCAATAAATCTCCGATCCATACATCTAATTGAGGTAGATCCATTTCTGCTCCCGAGTATCCCACAGCCGCTACGATTCTGCCCCAGTTTGGGTCTTCTCCAAAAATAGCGGATTTGACTAGGCTTGAGGAAATAACTGCTTTTGATGCTTTGTCTGCATCTTCTTGACTTTTGGCACCAACGCATTCACATTCTATTAGCTTTGTAGCGCCTTCTCCATCTCTTGCAATCTTCTTAGCTAACTCTATACAGACATGGTCCAAAGATTTTTTAAAACTTTCAATTTTTTCTTTTGAATCAATATTTACGTTTGAAAGACCATTGGCCATGATTATCAATGAATCATTAGTGCTGGTGTCACCATCAACAGAAATACGATTAAATGATTTATTTACTGAGGATAAAAGTGATTCTTTTAGAATATCTGGAGGAACATTAGCATCTGTAAAAATAAAGCACAGCATAGTTGCCATATTTGGATGTATCATCCCACTTCCTTTTGTAATTCCAGATATTATATAACCATCATTTTCTATTGTTACCTCTTTTTTAACAAGGTCAGTTGTTAAAATAGCTGTTGCTATATTTTCTGAAGCGCAAGGAGAACTCTCAAGTATGGGCACAGTTTTTTCAATTGCGCTTTTCATTACTTCCATGGGTATGGGCACCCCTATTATTCCTGTAGAAAATACAAGACAGTTATCTTTTTTAATTCCTAATTTTTTACTTGTGTAATCTGCTGTAAACAAAGCGTCATTAATTCCTTCTTCTCCTGTACAGGCGTTTGCAAATCCACTGTTACATACTATTGCTTGTGCTTTTCCATCAGAAAGAAACTCACGATCCACCATAACAGGGGCCGCAGCCGCTTTATTTTTAGTAAATACCCCTGCGGCATTACACAATTTTTCAGAATAAATAATCGTGAAATCTAGTTTTTCTTTTTTAAAGCCAGCATGAACGCCTTGGCCCTTTATTCCTTTGACCTTTGTGATACCACCATCAATAATATTCATCAAATCCCCTTTAATAAAGTAGAATGAAAGATATATAAGATTAATGTTAATTTACTGACATTTTGAATATAAAAAATAAAAAAAGAGAGGTATTTGAAATAAATTCTATAGATATGCCTTCTAAATGTTTTATTTTATGCGAAATACCGTTTTATAAATAAAAATATTACAATATATGGATATAAGGGGATAGTTTGAATAAATTAATTTTAGTAATACCTTTTTGTGCCGCAATATTGGTATCTGGATGTGCATCTCAAGAGAATATTAAGGAGTTGCAGTCTGTTGAGATCAGAGAGTACAACGGAGAAAACCTTTCTTCATTTATAGAAGTTAGAGATGTTTCTATTAAAGGGCCCCAGAAAATAGATATATCTGCCTATAGATTGGAAATATTTGGATTAGTTAAAGAACAAAGAAATTATACATATGATCAGTTAATAAATAATTATCAAAAGTATCAGAAAGTTGTTCAAATAAATTGTGTAGAAGGTTGGGAATCAAAAAATCTTTGGGAAGGAATCTTAATAAATGATATTTTTGATGAGGTCAGTGTAGGCCCAAAGCAAAAACTGTAATATTTTACGCATATGACGGTTACTCAACTTCACTCCCATTGGATTACATCGTCAATAACGACATAATCCTTGGGTATAAAATAAATGGTGTCACGCTCACTCCTGAAACTGGTTACCCCTTCATTTTAGTTGCCGAAGATAAATGGGGATATAAATGGGCAAAATGGATTACAAAAATTGAAATATCTGACAATCAGGATTTTAGGGGATACTGGGAGAGTAGGGGCTACAGCAATGATGCAGACCTAAACAAATCATTTTTTAACTAAGGTATGCAGTTAGTTTTATATTTTATAATAATAATTTATCATCATGTCTGAATTTAAGAATAAACAAATGTTTCAGATTTTGAATATAGTGGCTGTAATAGGGACACTTTTCACAAATTATCTTTCTAATGCTCTTCCAATAAACGGAAAGACTGCTGGGCAACTTTCAGATGAAATCCCTAATCTTTTTGTTCCTGCTGGTTTAACATTTGCAATATGGGGAGTTATATATATTTTATTAATAATGTTCGCGGCTTATCAAGCAAGAGATTTATTCAAAAAAGAAAAGATTGAAATGCCTTTCATAAAGAAAACATCGTATTACTTTTTCTTAGCAGGACTTGCAAATATGTCTTGGATATTTGCATGGCACTATCAGCAAGTACTACTATCAGTGTTAATAATGCTAGTTCTATTCGGGTCTCTTATTAAAATATACTTAAATATTGGCATAGGGAAAGAAATAGTATCAAGAAAAGAGAGAATATTTATTCAGGTTCCAATAAGTGTTTACCTTGGATGGATAACTGTGGCTACTATTGCAAACGTTACAGCATTCTTAGTAACAATTAACTGGGATGGATTTGGGGTCAGTGAAGTAATTTGGACAATGATTGTAATTATTGTTGCCCTGATTATTACGCTTTTGATGATTATCACAAGAAAGGATGTGGCTTATAGCCTTGTTGTAGTCTGGGCACTATTAGGAATTTACATTAAGAGAACTGATATCTCCTATGGGATCCAAAATGATATAGCATTGACAGCTGCAGTATCTGTAATAATGATAATCTTGGCGATAATTATAGAAGTTGGAATGGATACTTTTATTAGAAAACAAAAATCTTAATTTTTATTCTTTTTCTTCATAGCCAATAGGCACAACATAAACGGGTACTTCATAATCAGATAGGCCTATAGCTTTAATTATATCGTTATCAGAAAAAGCACCAACAGGGCAGGAAACAAGCCCTAGCGATATCGCCGCAAGTTCAAGATTTTGACAAGAATGCCCCGATTCTATAATCGCATATCTAATCCCTCGATTGCCGTATTTGTATTTCATTCTTTCAAAGTTGGCAGAAATAATAATTGAGATTGGTGCTTTTGAAATGAATGCTTGACCCAAACAACTTATTGCAATAATCCTCCTAGCATCCCCTTCTTTAATAAGTTCAAGACTGTTTGTAATGGGCATATACCTATATATGCCAGCTTTTAGTTCCTCAAGAGATTCTTTCCCAATTGCAACATATATTGACAAAGGATACAAGGCTCCCGCAGAAGGAACTGTTTTGTAAGGGCCATTATTTCTTACCCCATAAGCAGCAAAAAGAAGATTCGATAGCTGTTGAAATGAAATTTTAGAAGAATTAAAACTCCGTACTGATATTCTTTTGTATAAAAGAGATTCAAAAGGTTCTTCGCCGTGAATAGGATCTTTAAGCTTTATCATAGTGATTCTCCCAAGTGTAAAGGGAATCATTTTGGGTTCTTTTCTTTTTTCCACCAAATAGTATTATTAAAACGGCCCCCCCAACAAATCCACCAAGATGTGCCATATAAGCAACTCCCCCATATGGATCAGTAAAATTGAATACTAACTGCAGAACAAACCATATCACAAGGTAATAAAGGGCTTCAACTTTATAGATTCTAATAAATCCAAAAGGTATTATTGTACTGATCTTATTTTTTGGGTAAAGAACAATATATGCGCCTAGAACACCCGATATAGCGCCGGATGCACCTACCGTTGGTATAATCGACTCAAGATTAAATGCCATATGTGAAAGTGCAGCAATAATTCCGCAGAGTAGATAAAAAATAAGGTACTTTCCCTTTCCTATAGTTGCTTCAATATTATCGCCAAATATTATAAGAAACCACATATTTCCTAGAAGGTGCCCCCATCCACCATGCATAAATTGATGAGTAATAATCGTCCAAGGTTCTATTCCTAAAAGAAAATTTTTTGGAACAAAAGCAAATATGTTGTTTAATGAGTCTCCAGTAAGAAAATTAATTGCATATAAGATAATATTTGAGATTATCAATCCATATGTGACATAAGGTCTTTCTACCGAAAAATTTTCGTCTGCAATAGGGAACATATTATCCTTGTCATTAATTAATATTTATAAGGTTTTAGAATATTTCGATAAATTAATTTTATTTATTATTAAAAAACTAATTAAGGCTTGAAATTAGTATTTAGGGAATATTTGAGCGTTATAAAAGATTTAGAATATAATTTAAGACTTTTTATTTTTTTTATTAATTTATTCGTAATCAATTTGAGTAATACTTTCTATTAAAGGATTAAAGGGGTATTTGTCTAATAATTGCGGCCCAAAACCCTTAAATACCAATATAATAGTTTTAAACCATGGTGCCTAAAAGGGTGTTCTTTGTTAAAGGAAAAGGAGTTCACAAAGACCAACTTCAGTCTTTTGAGCTTGCACTAAGAGAAGCTGGAATAGAAAAATGTAATCTTGTTTATGTATCAAGCATTCTTCCACCTCATTGTGAAATTATACCGAGGGAAGAAGGGCTTAAATGTTTGAGGGCGGGTCAAATCACTTATTGTGTAATGGCTAGAAATGCTACCGATGAGCCGCATAGACAGTTGTCATCTGCAGTAGGCCTTGCAGTGCCAGCAGAGAAAGGTACCTACGGGTATCTAAGTGAAGTGCACATGTTTGGACAAGATGAAAAGTTTTCTGGCGATTATGCTGAAGATCTTGCCGCTACGATGTTAGCAACGACTTTGGGTATAGATTTCAATCCTGATACAGCCTGGGATGAAAGAAACGAAATATACAAAGCAAGCGGTAAAATAATTGATAGTGAAAGCATTGCTATTGCAGCCAAAGGTGACGCATGCGGTAAATGGACAACTGCCATAGCTGCTGCAATATTTTTGATGGATTAATTTTTATTTATTTAATACTTCTTTTCATTCTATAAACAATAAGGCATTATTAATTTCTATTAATATTTTTCTAAATAGATTACATGAAACTTCTCAGAAATTCTTTAGTGTCTTCTGAATCAATCCATCCCTTGTCTAATCCTTCTATCAAATCTTCAATTCTGTCTACTTGATTTAGTATTCTTTTATTCATCCTTTCGTCTTCTATTTTAAGTTCTGCGTAACCACTTATAATAGATAAAGGATTTCTTATATTGTCAATTAAAAAGGCAATGTAACGAATATTTTCTTCAAGTTGAGTCTGAGCTTTTTTTCTATCTGTAATGTCCATAATTGTGATAATGTGTCCATTTTCCGGATTTAATGGATCCAGAGGGCTGCTTCTAAGATGGCAATCAAAAACACTTCCGTTTTTTCTTTTCCATCTTGTTTCTATCTCTACCATTTTATTTTTTTTATGGCCCGTATCTAGTTCTCTGCCTATTTGATTATACTCTTTTTCTTGTTCATAAAATACTTTAGTGTCATTTTTAATAAGCTCTTCATATGGATAGCCAGTCATTTGACACATTCTTGGATTACACCACTGAATTTTTCTATCCTTAATAAGTCCAATACCAATAGGGGCGGCTGCGAATATTCCATTTAGCGTGTTTTCTCTTTTTTGAAGTTCCTCTTGGATTTTTTTTCTTTCCGTCATGTCAATCCCCATTTCCACAGTAAGCATAGTTCCATCATAATCTTTGAATGGAAAATCATAAATCTGATACGTTTTTCCATTAACTTGAGTTCTTTCACGGATATTTATTTTCTTAGTTGAGAACACATCTAAAACAGGACATGATGAGCACGGCTCTTGACTTCTATCTTCAAAACCATGAAATATCTTGTGACAACTTTTTCCATCAGCCAAATCAAAATTATCCCTTAGATATCTATTCACAAATTTCATTGAGAGATCTGGGCCATAAACACATACATAAGCTGGCAATTCTTCCAATAGAGAATATAGTCTTTGCCTACTTGCAGTTATTGCTTCTAACACTGTTCTTTTTTCCTTAATATCATTTAAAATAAGATGGCCCTTTATGCAATGCCCTTTGCTATCATAGGCAATTTTGCCATTAATAGAAAACAAAATTTTTGTGCCACCCTTCTTTAATACTTCAAACTCTACATCTTTTGCAACGCCTTCTTCAAGAAAGTTGTTAAAAAAATTTGTAAATTCTTCAAGATAATCGGGGCTAATAAATTTATCTAAAAAATTTCCAATAAGTTCTTCTTCAGAATAATTTAAGTATTCAAGACAGGTTCTATTAGCTTTTATAATTCTTCCATTTTCATCAATTGAGATGTAACTAAGAGGGGCGTTGTCAAAAAGAAACTTGTAGTATTGATGATTTTCTCTGAGTTGTGAAATTTCTTCTAGCAATTGTTCCTTAGATTTTCCTTCATCTTTCATTTATATGTTCCCCGTTTAATGTATATGAATATTTTGGCATGTTAGAATAATTAGTATATGAGATTTTGTTATTATATTAAATTAATTTATATAACCCCAACTATTTATTAATTTTTCCCCCAAGGGCACACCTTTAAGCATATACTACAGACCATTACACTTAAATCAGGATCTTTTGAGAATTCTTGGAGTTTTGAAACACATTTATCCATGTCAAGCGCGAGCTCTCTTTCCTTAGGGTAATCCTTGAAACTAGTATTTTTTAATGCGCCAACAATACAGTTATCAATACAATTTTGGCATTCGCCACATCTATTTTCTAATGGTTTCCCCTCTCAAGAGGGGCATCTGTCAATATTGATGCAAAACGAATTCTCGGGCCATATTTTTTAGTTATTAAATTTAAAGATTTCCCAATCCAGCCTACGCCAGCAGTTCTTGCAATAGCCCGGTGGGATATAAAACTCCTCCACTTCAAGTCTTTAAGAGGTTTTGATGCAGGTATGGGGAGCGCTTTATATTTTTTGGATTCTAATAATCTTGAAAGATTGTAAGCTATAAAATCCAATCTGTCATTGATCATAACATAATGTTTTGCATAGATTGGTCTACTCTCTGGAAGTTTTTCAATTACTTCATCGGGAACTTTTAATCCTATACTAATTCCTCTGGAATAGTTTTCTAGTAAATCTTTGGGGTAAGTGTCATATTCGCTTAATAATTCTAGATCTGCAATCCCAAATGTGTCGACGCCAAGTTTATATGCTTGCTCTATTAATTCGCAAGTTAGATCAGAATCTATTTCGTTTGAGATATCACTTTTTTTCATATGAATAATGTTGTTCTGAGTTATATAAATATATTGCAATCTTTACTACTCTTTTATTGCCAAATAGTTTGATATGAGGATTAATCCTCCGCCTACAAATATACTTGAATTAAGATACTGGCTAAATACTATCATCGCCACGATAGATGCAACAACTGGCTCCAGAAGTAGTATTATGCCTGCTTTCGACGCTTCTACTTTCTCGATAGCCTTATAGAATAAGGAGTTTGGTAAGAATGCAGCAATTAGACAAAATAAACCAAAATATGCCCAGTAACTAGTGGGAAAATTATAGGATAGTCTTGTCAAATATTCATTTTGATAGAGGAATTTGATTGCAGGAAATAAAAGTATTAACCAAATAAGTGATACAAAAGAATAAGCTGATAAAGTATTTATGTAATAATCTTTGTTAATCCCTGTCTTTCGAGCAAAGATGACCCATAGAGAGAGGAAGATTCCGGCAAGTAAAGAAGAAATCAACCCTTTTGTACTACCAACATTACTAATATTCCATGGAGAAAGAAGAAAGACGACACCAAGAAATGCAACGGTCACTGACAATAATTTCATTTTAGTCATTTTCTCATTGAGTAGTATCCTCCCAAAAAAAGTTGTCCATATAGGTTGAGTGTAAAGTAATAGGGCAACAATAGCCACGGGAGTTCCAAATATAACGCCCCCATATTGTGTCAATTGCAGTAAAGCACCAATAAGGCCATACAGTACAAAAAATAAAAGATTATCTCGTCTAATGGGGACTGTTTTTTTAATAACGATTATTGGTAATGTAAACACAAAAAGGAACAATAAAGAGTAGGCTGAGATCTCATAAAGAGAAAAACCTAGATTAGAAAAAAACTGTCCGCCTGGGATTATTAGACCAAAAAAAATTGCAGAAATGATAATGGTCCAATAGTCCTTTTTCATGAAAAGAAGATAGATAATTTGCTTATTAAATTATTCATAGTCTTCAAGAGCAAAGTATATTCTTCTGTTGCTTTTTCCCTTATTGATAGCTTCAAGGAAAATTATCTTACCGATTTCCTTTAAACTTTTAACATGGCACCCACCATCAGCTTGAGCGTCAAATCCTTTAATATCGACAATTCTTAATTTCTTGACTTCATGAGGGAACTCCATGGCTAGTTTGAAAAGAGATGGATCCTTTTTTGCCTCTTCAATGTCTTTGTAATAAATATCCACAGGTAAGTCCTTCTTTATAATTTCATTTGCTTCATCAATTATTTTCTTGATAAACTCACTATCAAATTTTTCCATATTGAGGTCAATTCTTCCTTTCTCAGGTGTCAATTGATTGCCTGTTATCAATAAGTTGTAATTTCTATTAAATACGCCAGAGATCAGATGGGCTGCAGTATGGTATCTCATTAACTTGTATCTTCTGCCCCAATCTATAACACAATGCACTTCATCCCCGGCTATAAGTCCTTCTTTATCAATTTCATGACTTACATTTCCTTCAAATTTACCCACATAAATAACATTGTACTCTTTTCCATCTTTTTTGCTTATGATTTTGCCAGTGTCCCACTCCACTCCTCCACTATTTGGATAAAATGAAGTTTTGTCTAATATTAGGTATCTCCCTTTAGCAGATATTACATTGGCATCAAATTCTTTTAAGTAAGAATCTTCCATATACAAACAGTCAGCCATTGACTCACCAGAAATTTTAATTAAAAAATAAAAAATAATAAATTTGTATTAAAGCGCGATTGAACCAAGTAACGCCCTGATTGCATTTAAGAATATAACGAATATTACAATAGGGGCTACAACTCTAAGAATCCAAATCCAAACAGGTTGAAGTGCGAACTTGCCTTCTATAGTTGTTTGCTTCTTTGCAACATCCACTACTACCCATCCTACGAACAGTGCAATTAACATACCGCCTAGTGGAAGCATTATGTCCGATAGAAGACTCATAGCATCCAAGAAAGACAGTCCTAAAATGTTTATCGACATTGCCCCTTGGGATAAAGCTGAAGGAACACCTAAAAGAAAGATTGCTCCCCCTATTACCAAAGATGCTTTTTGTCTAGCCCATTTAAGATTATCAATCATATATGATACCACAACTTCTAGTAAAGAAATAGCAGATGTAATTGCAGCTAACAATAGAAGCACGAAGAATAACGCGGACCATATGGCACCTCCAGGCATTAAGGCAAAGACTTGTGGCAATGTTATAAAAGTAAGTCCAGGTCCTGCCCCAGGAGCAACTCCAAATGCAAACGCTGCAGGGAATATAACAAATCCAGCTAAGATTGCAACTCCGGTATCGAGCAATGTGACTGTAGCTGCTGATTGTGGCAAAGAGGTCTTTTTTGAACCCAAGTAGCTTCCATAGGTAATCATTGCACCCATTCCGAGAGAAAGTGAGAAGAACGCTTGCCCAAGTGCCGCTATTAAACTGGAACTATTTATTTTTGAGAAATCTGGATTTAGGTAAAAACTAATCCCTGCCCCTGCACCAGGTAATGTTACTGCCCTGAATATAAGCACCAATAATAGCACGAAAAGTGCGGGCATTAATATTTTACACCAGCTCTCAATTCCTTCGCCAATCCCTTTGTATACAATATAGATTGTGATTGCCATAAAAATAGCGTGGAATAAAACTGTTTGTGGTCCGTTTCCTATAAATCCAAGGAAATAGCTGGTAGCATCTGTTGAAGGGTTAATTAGTCCTGTAAATGAACTTATTATATACTTTATTGCCCACCCACCAATGACCGAGTAGAACGATAATATAATAAATCCTGCAGCAACTCCCAGCCATCCTACAATGGGCCAAGCCCCTCCTTTGAGCTTTTGGAATGCCCCAACGGGGTTAAGCTGTGTTGATCTACCGATTGCAAATTCAGCTATCATAACAGAAACACCAATAGTTAAGACTATGGCTAAATATACTAATACGAACGCAGCCCCACCGTTTGCACCGGTAAGATACGGGAAACGCCAGATATTTCCTAGTCCTACAGCTGAACCAGCAGCAGCTAACCAGAAACCTGTTTTACTACTCCATGATTCTCTTACCATTTTTCAAACCTCCTTTTTTTAAGTCTAATAAACCAAGTTAAATTTAGTTTATCAAGACATTGTTTAGTTTTTTGTTAACTAGTATATAAGTTTTACCAATTAAAACTTATTTAATTAAGTTATTTCCAAAAAAATCATATTTTGTTTTATTTACTAAATTTAATTATTCTATTTATATTTATTATAGAATATAGTAATATTTTACTTATTAATTTACTAAATAATAGTGAAACTTAAGTAGTATTATGTTAAAATAATAATGGGATGAATATGAAAAATATTGTTGAAACGGCAATTGCCGCAGGAAATTTTAAAACCTTAGTCGAAGCAGTAAAAGCTGCAGGGTTAGTGGATATATTAAGTGGCCCAGGACCATTTACAGTTTTTGCACCACAAGACAGTGCATTTGCTGCCCTACCAGCAGGAACAGTAGAAGGCTTATTAAAAGATAAGGCAAAGTTAACAGAAATCTTGAAATATCATGTTGTATCTGGAAAACACGACCTTTTAGAATTAAAAAAACTGTCTGGAATGCACGGTGGGCTGAACAAAGTAAAGACCTTACAAGGAAAAGAGCTTAAAATATCTTCGGCTAGATCAACTGCAGGCTCAGATGAAATTGAAACGGTCATGCTTGAAAATGCAGTTGCTATAAAGCCAGATATTCTATGTTCAAATGGAATATGCCACATGATTGATAAAGTTTTGATTCCAAAATAAGAAAAAATTTTTTTTTATTTTTAAAGAATACTAAAAAATTAAAAATTATTTAAGCAATTTGAGAGCCTGCGCTCATGTTTCTATATGCTTCGGATTTTGCAAGTTCTTTTCCTGCTAAGACATCGTCAATTCTAAGTATCATTACTACTGACTCGGATGCACTTTTTATTGCCTGCTCTTTTAATTTTAAGGGTTCAACTACGCCTGCTTTGAGCATGTCTTCCACTTTACCATTTTTGACATTTATACCCATTGTTTTACCATTGTCTTTGTTGTGGGCCGCCCTTAAATTTACCAGCATATCTATCATATCAAGACCAGAATTCTCTGCAATTGCTTTGGGTATCTCTTCTAAAGCTTCAGCAAAAGCCTTTACTGCAAGCTGCTCTCTTCCTTTTACAGAATTTGAGAATGTAGACAATCTTTTAGCAATCTCCATCTCTGTAGCTCCAGCTCCAGTACAGATAAATCCTTCTTTAACAACGGTAATTAATACGCCTATTGCATCATCTAGGGCTCTTTCGACAGTTCCAACAAATTGTTTTGTTCCACCTCTGATTAGTATGCTTGCAGCTTTTGGATTAACACAACCTTCGATAAAGGTCATATACTCATCGCCGACTTTTCTTTCTTCAACTAACTCTGCTTTTCCCAAATCGCTTGGTTCGAGGTCAAGAGCCATATTTACTATTCTTGCACCAGTGGCCTTTGATATCTTCTTTATTTCTTTTTCACTTACACTCTTTAGACCATAAACGCCTGCTTTAGAGAGAAAGGCTAATGCAGTGTCATCTATACCCTTTTGGCATATTACAACATTTGCACCGGTGTTGATAATTCTATCAATCATTCTTTTTAGCATGAATTCTTCTTGATCTAGAAAACCTTGTACATTTTCAGGAGAAGTTATCCTTATTTTTGCATCTATTCCTGTTTTTTTAATTTCTAGTGGGCTTGTCAACAAAGCTATTTTCGCATTTTTAATTTTTTCTGGCATTGAATCATAAGCCCTATTCTCATCCACAAGTAATCCTTTGACAATGGCAGAATCCTCTAAGCCGCCCCCTTCCTTTATCGTTATCTTAATATCATTTTTAGAAACTGAATTTATTCCGTCTTCAGTATTCGTTACTATTTTTACTGCATCTACCGCTATTTTGGCTAGCTTCTCAATAGATTTCTCGGCAGCTTTGCCAGTCATTGAGGTTTTTGCAATCTCTAGAAGTACTTTCTCATTATCAATTGATATTTTTTCCCCTATCTCTTTCAGAATGCCAAGTGTTTTCTCTGTGGCTATGTTATATCCACTTGTTATTGATGTTACATGAACATCTTGGTCAAGTAAAGTTTCTGCTTTCTTTAGTAATTCTCCGGCTAATACAACTGCTGTTGTAGTTCCGTCTCCTACTTCTTGATCTTGAGCTCTTGCAACTTCAACAATCATTTTAGCAGCTGGGTGGGATATATCTATTTTATTTAGAATAGTCGCACCATCATTAGTTATCATTACGTCCCCGGAGTACTCCACGAGCATTTTGTCCATTCCCCTAGGGCCTAAAGTAGTTTTTATTATTTCAGCAACGATTCTGCCGGCCATAATATTCATTCTAAGAGCTTCTTTTCCCTTAAATCTTTGAGATCCTTCTGGCTGGATCCCCATAGGTTGTTTCATATTTGCCATATTCTCACCTTTTATTTTTAAGTGGTTAATTAATTGTTCTAAATAACGCACTATCCAAATAAAAATACTATTATTTGTTCTAAGTAACTAAAAACTATTTAAAAAATTAACGGCGTATCTCTTTATCAGTTTTTGATAATTTAATAGTGTGGGATAGTCTAGTTATTTTTGGTTCTAAAATAATCCAGCGACACTATTTCTCTTTTAATCTTAATTTAAATATTTATTTAACTATACTTTGTTCTATTTTATTTCATTTCTTATATAAAAGAATTATTTAGTAAAATATTATTTTTTATTCCTAGTTACTTCTAAAAATATTATAATCTCAAATATGGCTTAATTTGGGAATAAATTTGGAATATCTTTTTAAAAGAATTAGATTTGATTTAATTATCGATTTTATGAGGAAAACATCAATTTTTATTAACTTTATTCATATTTAGTATTATTAATCTTAATTTTGTCTATTCCTGGGACGACTGCCCATTTGGAGAAACAGATTCTAATTGTGTTTATCCTGGCGATTGTGGAAAATATATCGATACTAATAATAATATGGTATGTGATAGATCAGAGCCGGCACCAGGTACGATTCAAAATCAATCTTTAGTAATACCACAAGATGTAACTCTGCCTGAGATCAAAGGTAGCCAAATCAAAACTATGTCTATCGAAGAAGTTGCTAATGCTTATTCTATTGATGCCAAAGAACTGATGAACAACTTAAGAATTAATGTTTTACCTAAAACAAGAATAGAGAACCTAAGGCCATATGGTATTACAAATAGTATGGTAAAGGAACAGGCCAAGGCATTATTTATAGAATCCAATAAAAAAAAATATGGCGATAGTACTATAATAAATTCAGATCATCCTAATGGCGAATTAGAGTCAAAAAATAGTCTAGAAAAAATATTGAAAGAAGATCTTTTTGTCACATTTGGATTAATGATTCTAGGTGCACTCTACTTTTTCAAATTAAGAAGAAAGGAGATAAGATATTTAACATTGGCCATATCTTTATTATACCTTGGATTTATTCGTGGTGGGTGCCTTTGTGTCGTGGGATCATTGCAGCAACTTGCTTTGTATTTCATAGGGGCTATAAACGGAAATTATCTCTATTGGTTAATGCTGTTCTTTTTACCCGTAGGATTTTCACTAATATTTGGAAGAATATTTTGTGGATATGCCTGCCCTATTGGTGCTTGGCAACAGCTTTTGGCGGGAATCGGTAGCAAATTAACAAAATTTAAAATGCCACAAAAATTAGATAAAGTTCTAAAATATTTCAAATATTTATTTGCATTAATAATTGTGGGGGTGATCGTCTCCACCAGATATCCATTTTTCCAAAAAATTGATCCATTTTCTTACTTGTTCTCCTTTAATTTTACATTATATGGAATAATCACGATAGCTATAGTCTCTGGAGCATCACTACTAATCTCAAGGCCATTTTGTAGATATATTTGTCCCTATGGGGCCGTATTAGCTATATTTTCTAAATTCTCGCTATACAAAATAAAAGCGAAGAACGGTTGCAAGAATTGTACACTTTGTGATAGGGTTTGCGAAACAGATGCAGTTACAAAAGGGATTGTTAATCAATCTGAATGTATAAGATGCAAAAAATGCATGGATGCCTGTAAATTTGGGGTTATTAAATAAATTTACCTTTATTAGGAGGTATGTGCAAAATAGCCTTTAAAATGGTTAATTTTATTTAGGTATAAGGTTGGTCTGGGTGTGTGCTCAAATCCAGACCATACTCACTACTGTTTTTGAAGAATATAAAGATTGCGTTCCACAAGGGTTGGGAAAGGACAGGCACGGCTACAGCTACCATTCGATTCTAAACGCCTTTGTTTTGATGCTTTTACGTGGCATCAGATCCGAAGAGGGTTTGGTCGAATACCTAAATGAGCACATCGACGAGGCAAAATTGTGTGGATTTACGAAGAACATACCACATCGAACTACCTTAGGTAGATTTAGAAAGAGATTGGGGTCTGAGTTCATTGAAAAGGTGCACTCCAAAATGTTAAGCATGCAAGAGATTGACGTAATCAATGTATTAGCAGATTCAACTTCCCTTGAGAAGAGAGACGACAAAGAAGCAAAAGTTGGCTATTCTTCTACCAAAGGCCTTTACAAAGGATTTAAGGCCCATATTGCATCTGATGCGGATATGAGAATCCCTCTGTTATTGGCTGTCACCCAAGCCAACAGGCACGATGGACCTCTTCTCCCACATTTAATGGGAAAGGTCTTTGGAATGAGATATCGTCCAACTTATGCAATTACGGATGCAGGCTATGATGGCGAGGAAAATCACAAGATGTTGAAGAAATATGGGATTCTACCTGTGATTCCGCTCAACAAGAGAAACCTTAGATCTGGAAAAACAGAGAAGTTCTGGAGCATGAGGTTAAACCCAGAGGTAGAAAGGGGCTCTAAGCTTTACAAAAAACTCCAGTCTAAACGATTTGCAGCCGAAGAAGTGAACTCAGCTTTGAAGCAACTGATTAACACTCAAAGATTATACGTAAACGGCCTTAGAAATATTAGCTTCTATGTTTACCTGGCATCCTTAGTAATCACCACATTCTATTTTGCATCGGCGAATTGTTCAGAAATAGACTCACCTTGGAAAGTATGTTTCCTACGTTATTGAAAGATTAAAGCTGTAGTACTTAGTATTTAGGTAGCGCATGCAATCGACATTTCAAGCACGAAACTTGAAATCTATAGATATTTAATGAACCAAAGGTAGTAGTTCGGATTAATTACATTAGTAGAATAGTTAAAATAGAAGGTAGCAATTAAAATATGTAAAACTAAGAAAGTTTTGCACATACCTCGTATTATTTTTAATTTTATTTTCGTGTTAAATAAATCTTAATTTTTTAAATTTAATCCAAGGAAAACCTTAAATATCAAAAGTTCAAATGGGAATTGAATTTAAATTGCTAAATTCTCAAAGGTGAATTTAATGGACATCAATGTTAAATTGAAATATACAAACACCATTATGAACGCTTGGCTTTACGGAGTTGAAAATACCGCAAATATATTCTTTGATAAACCAAAACTTTTTTACAGAAGATGGGGAACTATCGCTATTAGGCCATTTATCGAATCTTGGAAAGATCTCGGAATGGAATTTCAAAAAGGGCTTAGCCCATACAATACCGCAAAAATGTTTATTGAAGCACTTGTTAAATCTAATTTCATGAATGAAGAAGATTTTGATATGAGTGGCGACGATAATAATTTTACTTTTAAAGCAATTAATTGCCCCTACAAATCTCACTGCTCGAGACTAATTGATGAGGGAAAAGAAATAGCATGTCTTAGGTCTATAACCTTTCTTGGAGCAATGGAATTCAACAAAGAAGGTGAATCTCTAAAATATATGTATAAATTTGAATTTAACAAAGAAACTCCTTGTTTAGTTTCATTTGAAAAATTTAAAGATATTAATATAAAGGTGTGATATAATGGCCAGTCGAATAGAAAAATTAACTGAAATGTTAAAAGACCTAAGTGGAGCATCTCCAGATATAGAAGCTTCTGCCATAGTTTCAACAGATGGATTAGTAATAGCCAGCGCTCTACCACAAGATGTTGAAGAAGACCGTGTCGCTGCAATGTCTGCAGCTATGCTTTCGTTAGGTGAAAGAACTTCAAAGGAGCTTATGAAAGGAAGCCTTGAAGAAGTCTTTGTCAAAGGACAGAATGGGTATATTCTTCTCATGGGTGCAGGTGAAGAAGCAGTTCTCACTGCTTTAGCAAGAAAAGATGCGAAATTGGGATTAGTTTTCTTAGATATGAAAAGAGCTGCTGAAGAGATAGGAAAAGTAATATGATAAACTTATATGATCTAAGGAAAATGTTCAATTAACCTTTTATAGATTGTATTTATCTCTTTTAGTTTTTCTTCTGCCTTTTTTATAGTTGCATCACTTTTATTTAGATTTTTATCGGGGTGTAGAAGATCAACCCAATACCTATACTGTTCTTTTATCAATTCTTTGGTTATAGTTCCATTATCATCTAATTCAAATTTGATAACTAGCTCTTTAATTGATATTTCATCAACTACGCTTTTTTTCTTTTCCTGTTTTTCTTTCTTGTCTTCTCTTGTATATTCTTGATGTTTTTCATAAGATTTCTTGTGCCCTTCTTCTGTTCTCTGATTTCTTATTCTTTCAAAATATATCCTGATAGTATTTTCATCAAAATTAATAGAGTTATAGCCACTTCTTATGAGATTCAAAGCGATATCAAGTATTTCCTTCATTTTCTGAGAATTATAATTTTTAGAAGCTGTTTCATATTGAGTTTTTAATATTAAAAACAATTTATCTGTGACATAACTAATTCTTATTTTGTTAACTTGATGTTTTGATGCTATCTTCAATGCCTTTTCTAAATTTATAATAGCTTCTTCATATTTGTCATATTCTTCATATGCGCATGATTTTTGGTAGTATGATTTAATTATTCCGTCAATCGAATCGTTGATATATTTACTAGAATGGCTCTTGTCCTCTTTTACTAGTTCAAGAGATTTTTCAAATGTTGAAATCGCATCATCATATCTACTCTTTTCAAGAAAATTCTTACCTTTTGCATTGTATCCTTTAATTAGATTATTTTTGGATTCAATGTAGTCGTCTGAATCATTTCCATATAGTTGTAGTGACATGTCCAAAATTTTTTTTAGATTTGATATGGCCAAATCATAAAGTCCTTTATCAATTTGATTAAAAGCAAATAAAGTCTGTATTTTTGCTATATTTTTTTTTGCTGATTTTGCAGTTTCTGTTTCAATACCCATATCATTAGTTATTTCAATAGCTTTATCTATAGCGTTTATTGCATCTTCAAATCTATCTCGTTTAGCAAAATATTCTCCCTTTTGATTGTAACACATTATTAAATTGTTTAGAGCTTCTTTAGTTTCCTCAGATCTTTTGCCGCTATTTTCTACACAAAAATCTAAGATTTTTTTAAACGAAACTATCGCATCATCGAATTTATTCTGATTTAAGTTTGAAGATCCCTTTTCAAAGTAGGATTTTTTTAAACTTTCTTTGATATTTTTAATTTCTTCAGGTTTAATCGTGGAAATATTTAATGATTTTTCTAATGCTATTTTGAAATATGAAATTGCCTCATCATAAGAAGAATTCTGTAAATAATCAAGGGCCTTTTTTTCAAATAGCCAAACTACTTCCTCTTTTGAAATAACATCTATCTCTTTTTTTAATTCATGAATCTTATCATTAATTTCATTTGTTTTTTTATAATTTCCTTTATCCAAATATTTCTCATAAAGAGATGTATATTCAGAAATAAGTACATTTCTTATGAATTTTACTTTCTCCGGATCTTTATTTTCTTGCTTCTCCTTTACAAGTTGTTCTTCCCAAAAGGATATTGGAACTTTTTTTTTCTTTGCCACTCCTTAGCCTCCAAATGTATAACTGTAATAGTCTATTCTTTATATAATGAAGATTAATAAATCATGTTTTAAATCTTATTGAAATAATCATTTATTCTCTTTTGTTGTGCTTTCCTATATAATTAGTTATTCTGTATATTAATATCTTTTTATAATAGTGTCTAGTTTGAATTTTATTATTAATTCTTTTCTATAGGTATATAACTTATCACCTAAAGCCTTCAATAGAAATAAAGAGTTTTGTCCTGAAATTGGTCGTCGATTAGATATTACCATATGTTTTATGAACCCTTTAATAGATATTGTTAATAAAATACGCACGTTATTCCATTGGATCCAAAATATATTATTTTTATTAGCTTATCTAAATTCTATCTAAGAAAATTGCAAACATATAAGGAATATTTATATATTAATTTAATGAATCTAGTATAATTTTCTTATTAGGGGGAACTAAGGTCATGGATACAATTACTAATCAGAATACAAATGATGAGATAATTCGCTTATCTATGGAGCTGCAAAAAGAAAAACAGGAAAATCTAAAATCAAAAAAGAGAATAGAAGAATTACACGAAATTTTGAAAGTGACGAATAAAACACTACGCCATGATCTTCTTAATCATTTAGCCATTGTAAGTATGGCTCTAGAAATTTATGAAAAGAAAAAAGATGAAAAATATATAAAAAATGCATTCAAAGGCGTTAATCGAGGAATTGATTTAATTAGACAGATGAAGGAACTTGAACCCCTAATTGAATTTGGACCTTAACCCCGCCCTATAAATATTAGAGAGATAATAGACTCTGTAATGCCTTCTTATAAAATAAATTATTCAATAAGTGGAGACTGTCAAGTATTAGCTAGCCAAGCAATCACTTTAGTATTGGAAATCTAGTTAGAAACGCTATTAAGCACGGGAATACAGATAGGATTGATTTCAAGTTGGTAAATAATGAAAAAAGTTGCGAGATTGTTATTTCAGATTACGGGATAGGAATTCCTTTGGATTTAAGAGAAAAGCTATTTGATGCAGGATTTAGTCATGGCGAGAATAGGGGTGCAGGGCTTGGATTATTCATAGCAAAAAAATTTATAGAACTATACGGGGGAAATATTAGAGTACAGGATAATTTACCCCAAGGAACAACTTTTGTTATTACTTTAGAAAGGGCATTTTGATATATTTATTAAATAAATAATAGCCATAGGCCAATAAGCATTATGGCAACACCTAGCAACCTTTCTTTTATATTTTCTTTTAGTATTTTTCCTGCCAAAATAACTGTAATAATCATAGCAGTCATTGAAGCGGGCTCAGCAATACTAACTTCAATACCTGTGAAAGCGATTAATAAGAATAAGTATGAATATGCATTTAATCCTCCGCTCAAAGTTGCAATTTTAGTTTTTTCTTTAAATAATTTAATTGTAGTTGATAAATTTCTTTTAGCTATAATGTATATAAGCAAGAAAAGAGATATGCCTAAATTGAGGTAAAATGCATAGAGTATCGGGGGTGTAATTTTTATCGCATTACCATCAATCGTTCTACCAACTGCAATTAAAAGTGATGCAATTATCATGTACTGGCATGATTTATCTAAAAGAATTGCTTTAAACGATTCTATTACATTTCTTTTTCTGTTTAGAAATGAAACGCCATAAAATAAGAATAATAATCCGAGTACTTTGAAAAGAGATAATTTCTCACCTAGAAAAGTCACTGCCAATATCAATAGAAAGAATACATTGAAATTGTATAGTGGGCTTACTAAAGAGGCTTCGCCCTCTGACAATGATTTAACATATAGCCAAAATGCAATCGAATAAACAAAACTACTCAAAGTAACATAAAATAAGATTGAAGTATTAAGTACAATATCTACAAAAAAAAGTGCAGGAAGTAAAAATATTGTTCCCAAGCCAAAAAATAGAAAAGTACCACTAATACTATCTGATTTTTCTCCAAGTTTTTTTACTAGAATTCTTTCCCACCCCAATAGAATAATTCTGCCACCTAGGGCGAGATAGGGTATTAGCATAAGATGAGGTATGATAACGAGTATATAAATCTAGAGGTTTATGATTAACTTTACTTTTTTTCTTTTGCCTTTCGACGGATTAGGTTTTCGAGCTAGCTTAAGCCAATCTTCCATTATAATCGCACTTTTTGCCCAAATTTTGGGCAATTTTCCAAAATTTGCCGACGGCTTACGCTATGCCTACTTTAACAAGCGTTTGCAGCTGGTAGATATTAAAACAGAAAAGGGCAAACATCATCTTGGACCTTATCCTTGGGATGGTAGTTACAAGCATATGCCCGGAGTTAAAAACACGCTTGATGATTGCGTAATGGCGCTCTACCCTACAACACTTTTTGGATATCCGATTGTTTCTATGGGCGTCTTTAAAGGAGAGT